>DATCLN010000186.1:0-12164 GCA_036563895.1 Paenibacillaceae bacterium | reverse complement strand
ACCTGCGCAACGTCATGGGCCTGTGGATCCTGCAGGAGTGCAGGCGGGAATGGGAGCGGCGGGGCGCGTCGCATTCGTACGAAGAGCTGGTGGGGCTGGCGGGGAAGGCGCCGGCCTTCGCCTGCTTCATCGATCCGGACGACGGGATGTTCCTGCCGCCGGGGGACATGCCGGACCGCATCCGCCGGTACGCCCTGCGCACGGGGCAGCGGCCGCCGGAGGACGCGGGTGCGTTCGTCCGCTGCATTCTGGAAAGCCTGGCCCTCAAGTACCGGTACGTGCTGGAGATGACCGAACGGCTGTCGGGCAAGTCGTTTCCGGGCCTTCACATGGTGGGCGGCGGCATCCGCAATCCGCTCCTCTGCCAGTGGACGGCCAACGCCATCGGACGCCCCGTCTGGGCCGGGCCGGAGGAAGGCAGCGGCATCGGCAATCTGGCCGTCCAGTGGATCACGTCCGGCGAGCTGGCCGACATTCAGGAAGCGCGCCGCGTCATCGCGGCGTCGTTCCCCGTCGCCGTCTATGAACCGGCCGACACGTCCCTGTGGGAGGACGCCTACGGCCGCTTTTGCCGGATCACCGGGCTCGGGACGGCCGGGCCCGGGGCGGATTGAAGGCGGGGCGGCAAAGGCGGCCTGAATCTCGAAAAGAAGGCAAGGCGCGACGGCCGAAGAAGAGTTTTGGCCGAAGCGAATCGCATCACGGAAGGAGGCCATCCATGAAGCGGCAAGCGGGAAGCCCGGCGCTGGAGCCGGCCCGCCGCGGAAGGCAGGCTTTGCTGGCGGCGGAGCGTCACGAAAAAATCGTGGAACTGGTCAACGAGCGCGGCGGCATTCGGGTTTCCGAACTGAGCGAGCTGCTCGGGGTGACCGAGGAAACGATCCGCCGCGACCTGGACCGGCTGGAGGAAGAAGGACGGCTGCGCCGTTCCCACGGCGGCGCCGTCAGCGTCAGGGAGCAATCCCAGCCCGAAATTCCCTTCAGCGAGCGGGAAATCACCAACGCGGAGGAGAAGAAGCGCATCGCGGCGGAAGCGGTGAAGCTCGTCCGTCCGCATGACCGGATTCTGCTGGACGCCAGCACGACCGCCTGGTACATGGCGCGCATCCTGCCGGATGTGCCGCTGACGGTGCTGACCAATTCGGTCAAGGCGGCCGTGGAGCTCGGCGGCAAGGAACGCATCCGGGTGATTTCCACCGGCGGCCTGCTGGCGTACCGTTCGCTGTCCTACGTCGGCCCGCTGGCCGAGCGTTCGCTGGAGGAATTTCATGTGAACAAGGCGTTTCTGTCCTGCAAGGGGGTGCACCCGGATTACGGCCTCAGCGAATCCAACGAGCTGCAGGCGAGGATCAAGCAAAAAATGGCCGAAATCGCCGACGAGATCATCCTCCTGGCCGACGCCAGCAAGTTCGGCGTGCAGGCGTTTGCGCGTTTTGCCACGATGGACCGCGTGGGCCAGATCATCACCGACAGCCGTTTTCCGGAAGAGGCGCGCGCACCCTTTGCCGCTCTGGGGATCAGGATCATCGCCGTCTGAGAGAGGAGCTCGCATGATGAAGGTCTCGCTGTTCATTACCTGCCTCTGTGACGCTTTTTATCCGAGGGTCGGGGAGGCGATGGTCCGCCTGCTGGCCCGCCACGGCATCCGGACGGATTTTCCGTCCGCCCAGACGTGCTGCGGCCAGCCCGCTTTCAACAGCGGCTACTGGGAAGAAGCCCGCGCCGCCGCGAGGACGCTGCTTGACGCCTTCGGGGACAGCGATTTCGTCGTGTCCCCGTCCGGCTCCTGCGTCCACATGCTGCACCGCTATCGGGAGCTGTTCCGCGACGACCCGGCCGCCCTGGCCAGGGCCGAAGAGCTTTGCGGGAAAACTTACGAGTTCGCGCAGTTTTTCGTGGACGTGCTGGGGATTGACGATCTGGGCGCGAAGTTCCCGCACAAGGTGACGTACCACCCGTCCTGCCACGGCAGCCGCCTGCTCGGCGTCCGCGACGAGCCGGAGCGGCTGCTGCGCAACGTGGCCGGCCTGGAGCTGGTGCCGCTGCCGTACGCGGAAGACTGCTGCGGCTTTGGCGGCACCTTTTCCGTCAAAATGTCCGACATCTCCGGCGCCATGGTCGCCGAGAAAGCGGATCACGTGCTGGAAACCGAGGCCGAGGTGCTGACCGGTTCGGACATGGGGTGCCTCATGAACATCGGCGGGCATCTGAGGCACCGCGGCCGGCCGCTCAGGGTCCTGCACCTGGCGGAACTCTTGTACGAAGGGGTGAGCGGGGCATGAGCGCGGCGGAAACGGCGGCCAAAACGGTGAAGCAACGGGCGGAAAAGGCCCTGCGGGACGACTTCCTGCGCCAGGCGGTCCGCTTCACGACGGACCGGCTTCGCAGCGCCAGGCTGCAGGCGGCGCAGGATCAGGGCAACTGGGAAGCGTGGCGGGAGCGGGGGAGGCAGATCCGGTCCCACACCATCGCCCATCTGGATTACTATCTGAATCAATTTGCCGAGAACGCCCGGGCGAACGGGGCCCACGTCCATTTCGCGGAGACGGCGGAGGAAGCGGTGCGGATCGTGCAGGCCATCGCGGAACGGAAAGGGGCCCGCGCCGTCGCCAAGTCGAAGTCGATGGTCACGGAAGAGCTGCATTTGAACAAGGCCCTGGAAGACATCGGCGTGCAGGCCATCGAAACCGACCTGGGCGAATACATCATCCAGCTGGCCGGCGAAACGCCTTCGCACATCATCATTCCATCCATCCACAAAACCCGCCGCCAGGTTGCCGATCTGCTCTCCCGGGAGGCCGGGGAGGAGCTGCCGACGGACACGCCTTCGCTGGCCGCCTTTGTCCGGCGGAGGCTGCGGGAGGTGTTCCTCACCGCGGACATCGGCATGACCGGCTGCAACTTCGCCATCGCCGAAACCGGTTCCATCGTGGTGTTCGAAAACGAGGGCAACGCGCGGATGGTCAGCACCGTGCCGAAGACGCAGATCACGCTGATGGGCATGGAGCGGATCATCCCCACCTGGGCCGATCTGGAAGTCATGGCGACGCTGCTGCCGCGCTCCGCCACCGGCCAGCGGCTCACCGTGTACATGTCCGGCATCTCGGGCCCGCGGCGCCCTGGCGACGGCGACGGGCCGGAAGAGCTGCACATCGTCATCGTGGACAACGGCCGCTCCCTGCAGCTGGGCGATCCCGAGTTCCAGGAGCTCCTCAACTGCATCCGCTGCGGCGCCTGCCTGAACGTCTGCCCGGTGTACCGCCACATCGGCGGCCACGCCTACGGCGGCACCTACACCGGGCCCATCGGCGCGGTGCTCAAGCCGGCTTTCCGGAAAAACGTCGCCGAATGGGACGACGTCGCCGACGCTTCCAGCCTGTGCGGCGCCTGCGCCGAAGCCTGCCCGGTGAAGATTCCGCTGCACGACATGCTGGTCTCCCTGCGCCGCCGCAAGGTGGAAGCCGGATACGCGAAGCGCCCGGAGGCGCTCGCCATGAAAACGTACGCGGCCGTCATGGGCGACGCCGGACGGCTGAAAAGGGCGCTGCGGCTGGGCCGTCTGGCCCTGAAGCCCTTCGCGCGGGACGGGGTCATCCGGGCCCGGATCGGACCGCTGGCGGGCTGGACCCGTCACCGCGTGTTCCCCGCCCCGGCCGGGGAGCCGTTCCGCGAACGCTGGGCGAGCCTGCAGCGGGAGCTGGAACGGGAATTGGCCCCCGCGGCCCCCGTCGTGCGCCAGCGGCTGGAAGAAGCGCTGCGGCGGCGGAAGCGAAGCAGGGAGACGGAAGGAGGCGGGGAGCGGAATGGCGGATGACGCTTACCGGCAATGGCTGGCCGAACTGGATGCCGAGTCGCGCCGCAAACAGCAGGCGTTCCTCGAACGCCTCGCCGCGAAACTGGGACGCCCGCGGGTGACGGAGCCCCCGCCCCATCCGTTCCGCGGCGCGCCGGACTTTTGGAAGGAATATGAGCTGTCCCCGGAGGAACGGATCGCGCGTTTCATCGCCAACTTCCAGGCCGCGGGCGGGCACGCCTTCCGGCTTTCCGGCCTGGAGGAAGCGGCGCGCTTCATCGCGGACAGGGCGCGGGAGCTCGGCGTCTCCGCCGTGATCCGCCAGGACGAACCGCTGCTGGCCGGCCTCGGCCTCGAATCGCTGCTTTCCGGCGTGGAGGTGCGGGTCTGGAACGACGATCCGGCGGAGGATTGGATCGCCCGTGCGGCCGGCGCCGGCCTGGGCGTCATCCTGGCGGATTTCGCCGTTGCCCACACCGCCTCCATCGTGACGCTTTCCGCGCGGGGCAAGGGCCGTTCCGTCAGCCTCCTGCCGCCGGCCCTGGCGGCGATCGTGCCGACAGGCCGGCTGTATACGCGGCTGGGCGAGGTGCTGTCCCGCTTCGACGAAACAGGCCGGGAAGCCTTGCCGGCGGGCATCCACTTCATTTCCGGTCCGAGCCGCTCCGCGGACATCGAGAACGACCTCACCATCGGCGTGCACGGGCCGGGTATCGTCTACGCCCTGATCGTGGACATGTGAGCCACGAAAAACCCTTTTGATTTCCCCGCTCAAGGGAGCGTTTCCCGCTCACAGGAGCGGGGATTTGTGTTATGATGATAGTCATGGACACGGCATCGGCAGCCGTGGAAGAAATAAAGAATCAGGCAGGGGGAACGGATTTGGCAAAAACGAGCATCATTGCCCGGGTGGAGCTGAACCATGAAAAAGTGACCTTTGGGGACGTGGCCTCCGCCATCAGCAACGCGGGCGGAGACATCATCTCCATCGACGTCATCCGTTCGGGCCCGAAGGAATCCGTGCGGGACATCACCGTGGAAGTGAGCGAATCGGCTTCTTCCCGGGTGGTGGAATCGCTGCGCAGCCTGGACGGCATCAAGCTCATCAACGTGTCCGACCGGACGTTCCTGGTGCACCTGGGCGGCAAGATTTCCATCCAGCCGACGGTGCCCATCAAGAACCGGGAAGACCTGTCGCGGGTGTATACGCCCGGCGTGGCGAAGGTGGCCATGGCCATCCACGAGGACCGCAACAAAGCGTACTCCTTGACGATCAAACGGAACACCATCGCCGTGGTCACCGACGGCACGGCGGTGCTCGGCCTCGGCAACGTCGGGCCGTACGCCGCCGCGCCCGTGATGGAAGGGAAGGCGATGCTGTTCAAGCAGCTGGCCGGCGTGGACGCTTTTCCGATTTGCCTGGATACCACCGACACGGAAGAAATCATCCGCATCGTCAAGGCCATCAGCCCCATCTTCGGCGGCATCAACCTGGAAGACATCGCCGCGCCGCGCTGCTTCGAGATTGAGCAGCGGCTGTCGGAGGAACTGGACATTCCCGTCTTTCACGACGACCAGCACGGCACCGCCATCGTGGTGACCGCCGGGCTCATCAACGCCCTGAAGGTCGTCGGCAAGCGCATGGACCGGATCCGCGTGGTCGTCAACGGCGTCGGCGCCGCGGGCGTGTCCATCTGCAAGATGCTGCTGGGCGCGGGGGTCCGGCATCTTGTCCCGGTGGACAAGGACGGCGCCATCGTCCGCGGCGGCACATACGACAACCCCATGTGGCAATGGCTGGCGAACCAGCCCCAGGTGGAAGACAGGCCGGGGGCCCTGCGGGATGTGATCAAGGGTGCCGACGTCTTCATCGGTGTCTCGCGTCCCGGCGTGCTCACCCTGGAAGACATCCACAACATGGCGCCGGATCCCATCGTGTTCGCCATGGCCAATCCCGATCCCGAGATCGATCCCGACATCGCGCTGCCGCATGTGCGGGTGTTCGCCACCGGCCGCAGCGACTATCCCAACCAGATCAACAACGTGCTGGCCTTCCCCGGCATTTTCAGGGGGGTCCTGGATTGCCGGGCGCGCTGCGTGAACGAGCCCATCAAGCTGGCCGCGGCGCGGGCCATCGCGTCGGTGGTGACGGAGCACGAACTCAACGAGCACTACATCATTCCCAGCATTTTCAACGAACACGTGGTGGCCAAGGTACGCCGGGCGGTCATCGAAGCGGCCATCCTGACCGGCGTGGCGCGCCGCACGCCGCCCGATTTCCGGTGAAAGCGGAACAAAACGAATGACACTTCCCGGAACGCGCCCCCGCGCGGAACGGGAAGTGTCTTTTGTCACGCTTTCATCCGTGTTTTTCTCCACTTGACAAAGAAAATAACGGCCAAAAGGAGGAAGATCGCGCCAAGGGCAGACAGCGTTATGGAAACAACAGGAATATTGTCCGTATTGTCGGCATTTGAAAAATCGATTCCTCCGGACCCGGCGAGAAGCACGCTGTTAGGCAAGCCAATTTTTTTTCTGTGGATATCAAAGGTTTTCAAATACTGTTCAATGGCTTGGGAAACCTGCTTTTTCGACAAGGTTCTATTCGTTTTCAAATCAATCAAACGCTCGCCTTTATGGTCCTGTACATAAATCAGTTGTACCTCGTACCTTCTGTCATCGATATAAATGTAATTGCTATTAGGTTCTATATTATTCGTAACACATCAAAATGATTGACGGTCAGGGTTGCTCCCCGGCATCGCCATACCGCGCCTTCCATGCTTCCAGCCATTCGCCATAGCTCATGCCCGTGATCTCTGTCAGATCTTTGCCGTCCAGGGAGTACGGCGCGCCCACAAGCAGATCCCCGCTTTTCAAAACCGGAAAGGAGGTTCCGCCGATGACCTGTCCTTCCGAGAGCATGACGATCACCTCAACGTCGAACTCGTCTTTTTCCCAGATGACGGAATATAGCTTTTCCAGCGGATGATTTGTCACGATAAATCCGTAGGTCACGATGGTTTTGCCGATGTAGGGTTCGGGGGAGGTTCGCTGTACTGCCCAAATGTTTGAATAATAAAGCTGGGACAACATTTCCCGCTCCAGCACATATCGGCTTCGTTCCCCAAGCCTCTCTATGATCTTGTACTTTTTTTTCGCCAAATAGGAAATGGCTTTCCGTTCGTCCGGGGAAAGATCGGGATCCGCAGGCGGTTCACACCCGAACAGGACGGCCATGCCGAAGAGCAGCGCAAGCAGCACGCGGACCTTTTGCAACCCGGTCCCACCTTACAGCTTCATTTATTATCTGCACCATTAATAGTAAAATATAGTCGAGATTGCGTAAAATAGGGAATTGGAAAAATTTTGCCAATGATCCAATGGTCGCGCTGAGCCCACCGGCAAACCCGGATTTTAAAGGGGTGAAACGGGCCATGAATAAAAAACGGGAACCCTGAGTGGATCTCGCCGCTTGCCCGGTGTTTACAAAAACGACCCGAACCGCAGCTTCACCATTCGTATCCACAACGCCGCGGAAGCTGACCGGCCGGGTCGGAAACAATTTGATTTAACGGGCGAGTCCGCCCCCCGTTTACGCGTCGGTTTTCACCCGGATCACGTTCCAGGACGCCTTACCCAGCACGGCTTCCACGCGGGAGCCGTCGGCCCTGGCGCCGCCGCGGGCATGGGGCTTGACCCGGTCCGGGTTCCGCGCGTCGTTGACCGCCTTCAGGTCGTCGTGTTCCAGCACGAGGTGTTCGATCACGCGGCAGGTGCCGAAACCGCGCAGGTCCACGGTCAGCGGGAGCGGCTTTTCCAGGTCGCGGTTGACGGCAAAGACTGTGATTTCGCCCGCTTCCTCGTTGTGCACGGCGACCGCCTCCAGATAGGGGACGTCCGTCACTTCCTTCGTATCGTATTTCGGCGAACGGACGAGCGGCACGAGCACGTTGCCGCGGCCGTGCAGCGAAGCGTGCAGGAACGGATAGTAGATCGTCTGCGCCCAGGCTTTGCCGCCGTTTTCCGTCATGATCGGGGCAATGACGTTGACCAGCTGCGCCAGGCAGGCGATTTTGACCCGGTCGGCGTGCTTCAGCAGGGTGATCAGCATGCAGCCGACGACCAGGGCGTCTTCCATCGTATAGATGTCCTCCAGCTGCGGCGGCGCGATTTGCCAGGGCTCGAGCTTTGCGTCCTGTTCGCGGGAGTGGAACCAGACATTCCATTCGTCGAAGGACAGGTATATCGTCTTTTTGCTGTGCTTCTTGGCCTTGACGTAGTCGCAAATGGCGGCGACGCTGCGGATGAACTCGTCCATCTGCAGGGAACGGGCCAAAAACAGCGGCGTGTCGTTGTCGGGATTGCCGTAGTAGGTGTGCAGCGACAGATAATCCACGTGTTCATAGGTGTGATCCAGCACGGTCGCTTCCCACTCGCCGAACGTCGGCATGTGCAGGTGGGAACTGCCGCACGCCACCAGCTCGATGGAGGGATCGACCCACTTCATCGCCTTGGCCGTTTCGCAGGCCAGGCGGCCGTATTCTTCGGCTGTCTTGTGGCCGATCTGCCAGGGGCCGTCCATTTCGTTGCCGAGACACCACACTTTGATGTTGTGCGGTTTCGGATACCCGTGCTTGACCCGCAGATCGCTCCAGTATGTACCGGACGGATGGTTGGCGTATTCGACCGCGGCGCGCGCCTCGTCGATGCCCTGCGTGCCGAGGTTGACCGCCCACATGACCTGCGCGCCCGCTTCCCGGCACCACTCGACGAACTCGTTCATGCCGAACTGGTTCGTCTCGATGGTCCGCCAGGCCAGTTCCAGGCGGCGTTTGCGCTCTTCTTTCGGGCCGATGCCGTCCCGCCAGTCGTAACCGGAGACGAAGTTGCCCCCGGGGTAGCGGATGATCGGCACGCGAAGCGCTTTCACCAGTTCCAGCACGTCTCGGCGGAAGCCGCGTTCGTCGGCCGTCGGATGCCCCGGTTCGTAGATGCCCCCGTATACCGCCCGGCCGAGATGCTCGATGAACGAGCCGAACAGCCGGTCGTCCACCCGGCCGATGACAAAATCCCTGTCCACGATCATTGCGGCTTGATGCGACATCGGAACCCGCTCCTTTGACGCAAACTGATAGTGCCAATAATTTATCACATCTCGCTGGGATCGGAAACGAATGCCATAACCCGGATGCAAATGGATAAAAGCACAAGAGCACGCGGGAACGGGATTTCCTCGGGAAATCGTTTGATAATCGCAAAATTTGACCGTACAACTTCCGCGTTAGGGGAGGAATATTTGCCGATTTGTACGTACAACCGAAAATCCTGCCGCCATGGTGAGTGCCCAAAGTTCCGTGATTTACGAGAATCCGGGCAAAAATTTTCGGATGGCCCGGCGATTACAGCAACCATTCGCGATTTTTGGCGTCTGTTAGGGCAGACGTTTTTTTTATCACAGGCCGGATTGCCCGATTCGGGAATGGGGGGACGCAAACATGGGGAAACGGATGCGCGCCATGGGAAGGGCGGTTTTGCTTTTGTTGGGTGTGTGCGTTTGGCTCGGCTTCGGTTCGGCGGGGTTCGGGCCGCATACCGCCGGGGCCGCGCAGCATTCGGACATTCGCATTTTTCTGGACCGCCGGCCGCTTGTCTCCGACGTGGCGCCATACCTGGTGCCCAAGCATAACGTCACCCTGGTCCCGCTTCGCCTCATCGGCGAGGGCATCGGGGCCACCGTCAACTGGGATCCGGCGGCGAAAACCGTCACCGTCGTCCAGAAGGGCCGCACCATCGTCATGACCATCGGACAGAAGACCGCGCTGGTGAACGGCAATCCCGTCGAGCTGCTTTATCCGCCGCAGCTCATCCAAAGCCGTACGATGGTGCCCATCCGCTTCGTGTCGGAACAGCTCGGCCTCGGCGTGGAATGGCGGCAGTCGTCAAGGACGATCCTGATCTCCACGCCGGGCGGCGCGGAGCTCCGCGGCGTGTGGGTGGCAACGGTCTACAACCTCGACTGGCCGAGCGACGAGTCGTACGGCGACCCCGAAAAGCAAAAGCAGGAATTCGTGAAGCTGCTGGATGACCTGCAGGCGATGGGCATGAACGCGGTGTTCGTCCAGGTCCGGCCGGCCGCCGACGCGCTGTATCCGTCGGAACGGGTGCCCTGGTCTTCGGTGCTCACGGGCGTGCAGGGACGCGATCCCGGTTACGATCCCCTTGCTTTCATGATCGCGGAGGCGCACCGGCGGGGCATGGAATTCCACGCCTGGTTCAACCCGTTCCGCGCGCACACTTCCACCTCCACGGAGGGGCTGGACCCCCGCCATGTGGCCGTCCGGCATCCGGAGTGGATCGTCCGGTCGGGAAACACGCTGTATATCAATCCCGGCATTCCGGAGGCGAGACAGCACGTCATCGACGACATCCTGGAAGTGGCGCGGCGGTACGACATCGACGGGGTTCACCTGGACGACTACTTCTATCCGTCAAGCGGCCTTCCGGATGACGACACCTTCCGGAAATACAATTCGAAAGGAATCCGGGACAAAGGCGACTGGCGCCGCGACAACGTGAGCGAATTCATCCGCATGCTCGGCGAGGCGATCCGCAAGGAGAAGCCGCGGGTGTCCTTCGGCGTGAGCCCGGTCGGGGTGTGGCGGAACAAGGCGGACGATCCCACCGGCTCCGACACGCGGGCCGGGGTGACCGCCTACGACGACACCTTTGCCGACGTACGCACCTGGATCCGCCAGGGGTGGGTCGACTACGTGGCGCCGCAAATCTACTGGAGCCGCTCGTTTTCCGCCGCCAATTACGACAAGCTGGTGGACTGGTGGGTGAACGAGGTGCGGGGCACGAGGGTCATGCTGTACATCGGCCACGCGCCCTACAAGATCGGAACGGGCGAGGCCGGCTGGAACCGGGCGGAAGAGATTGTGGAGCAGCTTGTCTACAACCGGCAATATCCGGAAGTGGCCGGCGACCTGTTTTTCAGGGCTGAGCATGTGCGCGGGAATCCGCTGGGGCTGACCGACCTGCTCAAGCGGCATTACGGCGTGTGACCGGCATCGCATATTTCATATTTATAGATGACGAGCCTGGCCCAGATGCATCCATGCGAGCCTCCGGGGCGTGTCAACCCGCGGAGTCTTTTGCGGCATCTGCGGCTGGGCTTTTGTTTTGCAACCGGGATTTGCGCAATGTGCGTCCCGGGGATCTTCTCGCCTCGGGCACCATCAGCGGACCCGGCCCGGATTCCCGCGGCTGCCTGCTGGAGATCACCTGGAACGGCCGGGATCCGGTCCGGCTGGACGGGGAAGAGCGGGTGTGGCTGGAGAACGGGGACCGGGTAATGATGACCGGCTATTGCCAGGGGGACGGATACAGGGTCGGCTTCGGCGAGGTAAGCGGGACGATTTTGCCGGCCTATTAACAGAACAATTGCGTCAAATAAAACCAAAAAATCTTCAAAGATTATGGCACAAATGCGATATATTTTTTATTATTGCGTAATTAATGACGATATGATATGTATGAATTGTGCATCATTTTACGCAAATTTACGGTGACATGGGACGATACGCGGAAACGGAAGGGGTTGACGCCATGGAAAGGGAACTGGCGCTGGAACTGGTACGGGTGACCGAAGTCGCCGCCCTCGCGTCGGCGCCGTGGATGGGCCGCGGCAACAAATACCGTGCGGACGAGGCGGCCACGACGGCGATGCGGGCGATGTTCGACTCCGTGTCCATCCGCGGCACGGTGGTCATCGGCGAAGGGGAAATGGACGAGGCGCCCATGCTCTACATCGGTGAGCAGGTGGGCAACATGAACGGACCGGAAGTGGACGTGGCGGTCGACCCGCTGGAAGGCACGGAGCTGGTGGCCAAAGGTCTGAACAACGCCATGTCGGTCATCGCCGTGGCCAACCGGGGCAATCTCCTGCACGCACCCGACATGTACATGGAGAAGCTGGCCGTCGGCCCCGCCCTGGCGGGCAAGCTTTCGCTGAACGACCCGATCGAAATCACGGTGCGCAAGGCGGCGGAAATTCTGAGCAAAAACGTCTCCGACCTCACCGTCATGATCCTCGACCGGCCGCGGCACCAGAAGCTGATCGAGGCGCTGCGCAAGGTCGGCGTGCGCATCAAGTTCCTGTCCGCCGGCGACGTGGCGGGAGCGCTGGCGCCGGCGTTTCCCGAGGCGGGCATCGACATGTACGTCGGCTCGGGAGGCGCGCCGGAAGGCGTGCTGGCCGCGGCCGGGCTGAAGTGCCTGGGCGGCGAGCTGCAGGGGCGGCTGATGCCGGGGGACAGCCGGGAATACGACCGCTGCCTGCAAATGGGCATCGACGACCCGCTGAAGG
>DATCLN010000185.1:0-5101 GCA_036563895.1 Paenibacillaceae bacterium | reverse complement strand
GTACCACGCCGCGCAGCAGATCAACCAGCTGGCCGAAGTGAAAAGCAGCGTCTGGTCGCTGCTTCACCTCAATTTCCTGCTCATCTTCACCGACATCGTGCTGTTCCTCCTGGGCCTGCTGCTGAGCCGCCGGTTCCGGGCCTGGGCGCGGAAGTGGGCCGAGGCGCCGCAATTTGTGCGGGTGAGCCGCCGCAAGCTGGCCGCGGCCGGGCTGGCCGTGTCGGTGCTGTGGTGCGTCGCCGTCAGCTGGCCGCACAAGGACAGCATCAACGAGATCAAGAAAGCCCAGGGCATGGGCATTCTGAATTACGAGGCGTACGTGGCGTTTGCGGATCTTCTGGAGGAAGAGTTCGACCCGGCTCTGGTGACCCGCGAGGCCATCGACGGGCTGAAGGGCATCCGGAAGGTGCCGAATCCGGAAGGCTGGGGCCTGGCGCGGGGCAAGAACCTGATCGTCATCCAGCTGGAGGCGTTCCAGAATTTCCTGATCGGCCTGACCCTTGACGGCCGGGAAGTGACGCCGGTGATGAACCGGCTGGCGAAGGAATCGTGGTATTTCCCCCGCTTCTTCCAGCAGGTCGGCCAGGGCAACACGGCGGACGCGGAATTCGTCGTCAACACGTCGCTCCACATTCCCCGCGTCGGAGCGGCATCCGTCGTCTACGGCGACAAGGAGCTGCCGGGGCTGCCCCGGCTGCTGGCGGAATACGGCTATGACTCGATGACGTTTCACACGAACGACGTCGTTTTCTGGAACCGCAAGGAGCTGTACCCGGCCCTCGGCTTTGCCCGGTATTACGAACGGGAATTTTTCGGCGACGAGGACGAAGTGATGTTTGGCTCCTCCGACGAGGTGCTGTACCGGAAAACCGCGGAGGTGCTGGAGCAGGCGGCTTCCTCCGGGCGGCCCTTCTACGCCATGGTCGTGTCCATGTCCGCGCACCATCCGTTCAACCTGCCCGAGCGGAAGTACCGGATGGAGCTTCCCGAGCGGTACGAAGGTACGCTGGTCGGCGACTACATCCGGGCGCAGAATTACGCCGACGAGGCGCTGGGACAGTTCATCGAACGGCTGAAGAAGTCCGGGCTGTGGGAGAGCAGCGTCGTCGTCATCTACGGCGACCATGTGGGGATTCCCAAATACTCCCTGACCCATTACGAGAAAAAATTGCTGCAGGATGAGATCTTCGGGCGGGAATACGACGTGCAGGACATGCTGAACATTCCGCTCCTCATCCATATTCCCGGCGAGGAGCCGCGGGTGTTCGACCGCGTGGGCGGCCAGGTGGACGTGCTGCCCACCCTGGCCAATCTGCTGGGCGTCTCCCTGGGCGACAGGATCTATTTCGGGCAGGATCTGCTGAACCATCCGGAAAACCTGCTGCCGGAGCGCTACTACCTGCCGTCCGGCTCGCTGATCACCGGCAAAGGGGTGTTCGTGCCGGGGCGGGATTACGAAGACGGCGTGTCGTATCCCTTCGACGGCGTGAAAGACGGCCATCCGGCGGCGACCCGGGACCAGTTCGAGCGGGCCCTGCACCTGCTGGCCATGTCGGACAGCTACGCCCGCGCGCTGCCGGAAAGACGGGAATGAGCAAAGACGGGAATGAGCAAAAAAACGCGGCGTCAACACAAGGTTGACGCCGCTTGTTTTTTCAGGATCAGGGAGACCTGCGCCGTTCAGTTGTGGGCGGGGGCGGGCGTCTTCGGCAGCTCGACGGTGACCGTCGTGCCCTTGCCCGGTTCGGAGGCGATGTCCGTCCGGCCGCCCACCGCACGGGCCCGCTCCTCCATGCCGAACAGCCCGACGCCGGGCATTTCGGGGAGCCTGAGGAACCCCTTGCCTTCGTCGCGCACGCGGGCGAACACGCGGTCCTCCGTTTCCCACACGTCCACGAACGCTTCGTCCACTCCGGCGTATTTCCCCACGTTGGTCAGCGCTTCCTGCACGATGCGGTAGATCGCCGTTTCCACGGACCGGTCCAGCCTTCCCTTCACTTCGCAGTTCAGATGGACCTTGATTCCGAAATGCTGGGAAAACAGGTCCGCGTACTTGCGGATGGCCGGGCCGACGCCCAGGTCGTCCAGCAGGGAAGGGCGCAGCTCCCACGCCAGCGTGCGGACTTCCTCGATGATCGAGGTGACCATCCGCCGCATCTGGTGCAATGCGGGGGGCTGGTTGCCTTCGGCGAGGAGGTTGTCCAACTGGATGGCCAGGGCGAACAGGCTCTGCCCGATGCCGTCGTGCAGCTCG
The DNA here is from genome assembly GCA_036563895.1 of Paenibacillaceae bacterium. GTDB lineage: Bacteria > Bacillota > Bacilli > Paenibacillales > Paenibacillaceae > ZCTH02-B3. The sequence continues at coordinate 2,847 of DATCLN010000185.1, read as the reverse complement.
CGGGAGATCCGCTTGCGCTCCTCTTCCTGGATGGTCATCATCCGGGCCATCATCCGCTTGATTTCTTCCTCGGCTTTTTTGAGCGCGGTGATCTCGTTGCGGATGGCCAGGTACTGGTAGGGCTGGCCGTTCTCGTCCAGGAAGGGCACGATGGTCGTTTTCACCCAGTACAGCGTGCCGTCCTTGGCCCGGTTGCGGAATTCGCCGTGCCACACCCGGCCGGACCGGATGGTCTGCCACATTTCCCTTATGTACGCCTTGCTGTGGTATCCCGAATTCAGGATGCGGTGGTCGTTGCCCAGCAGTTCTTCCCGGCTGTATTTGGAGATCTCGCAAAACTTGTCGTTCACGTACTGGATGATGCCGCGATGGTCCGTCACCGCCACGATGGACGATTCGTCCAGGGCGATTTTGAGGTTCGTCAGGTCCTCCAGCATCTGCCTCAGGTCTTCCCGGAACGCTTCGTCCTTGATATGGCGGTCCAGCTGGGCCATGAGCTCGTCCGCCCGCTGGCCGAACAGTTCCGCGCGGGGGCGGCCGCTTTTCCGGGGGCGTTCGCCCATGGTCTTTGCTGCGGGGGTCATTCCGTCCGGCTGTTTGTCGCTGGTCATTCGTTCCTTCACCTTCCGCGGGCCTGTTACGGGTCGAAATTCGGCAAAGCCTGTTACGGGTCGAAATTTATTAGGGGTCGAAATTCAGCAGGCCTTTTTTCAGCGCAAATTTGACCAGGTCGGGACGGGTTTTGAGACCGAGTTTCTCCATCAGGTTGCTCTTGTGGGTCTCCACCGTCTTGACGCTGATCACCAGTTTCTCGGCGATTTCCTTGTTGGAATAGCCCTTGGCGATCAGGGCCAGGATTTCCTTTTCCCGCTCGGACAGCGATTCGTAGGTGCCGCCGCTTTCGCCGCTCCTGACACGTTCCAGGTATTCGTTCATCAGCCGCCGCGTGGCGGTGGGATAAAGGTACGCGTCGCCCCTGGCGACGGAGTGGATGGCCTGCACCAGCTCCTCGTGGGGGGCGCTTTTCAGGATATAGCCCGACGCTCCGGCCTGGATCGCCCGGAACAGGTATTCGTCGTCGTCGTGCATGGTCAGGATGAGCACCGAGGTGTCCGGCAGCTGCTTTTTCAGCTCGGCGGTGGCGGTGAGGCCGTCCTTGCCGTGGGGCATGCTGAGGTCCATCAGCACCACGTCCGGCTTCAGCTCCAGGGCGAGGCGAATGCCCTCGTCCCCGTCAGCCGCGTCGCCCACCACCGCGATGTCGTGCTTGCCGTCCAGAAGCGCCTTCAGCCCGGAACGGACCACGGCATGGTCATCCACGATCAGCATGCGAATCATCGGCGTCCCTCATTCCGAATTTGTGTGGCAAAACCCGTTTATACCATCATACCATGGCTGTCGCTTTCCCGGCACTTCGGCGATCCGGCGAGCTTCCCCAGCCGTTCGCACAGGCTTTCGAGGGCCCGGAGGTCGTCGGGGGTGTACACCCGGTCGGAACGCTGGCCGGCCAGCACGATGCCCTGGATTTCGTTGCCGCGGAAGACCGGGGAAGCCGCCGCCGCCTTCAGTTCTTCCGCCATCATGATCGGCGACTCCAGCCGCTTCCGTCCGAGATCGGGCGTCGAGCCGTCCCAGGCGAGCGTCCTGCCGACCCGGTACACGGTGCCGGCCAGTTCGCGTCCGGGGCGGACCGGCAGCGTTCGGTAACGATCGCTGCGGGAACCGGATGCGACCCTCCACCGCATGCGGTGGTCGTCTTCCGAAATCCACGCCAGCGCGACGAAATCGGCGGACATGCTGCTGCGGAATCCGTCGAGTTCCCGCCGGATCTCTCCATTCCATTTTTCCACCGCCGCCACCCCGCTTTCTGTAAAGTGTTCACAATTTGCTTTTAATAATTTTATCCGCTTCGGACCGCGCTGTAAGTCAGGGAATCTCCTGAATTTTGCTTCGGGATTTTCGGTGTTATTCGGGAGGGGGGGTACCTTAGGGGAAGATAGGGGCTCGCCTGACGCAAAAATCGGGGAGTCCGCCGGCGAATCTCCGTGATTTTCCCGATACTCGCCGGTACGGGAGACTTTTTATGATGGGGGTGCAAGGAAAATAAAGCCAAGGGCTTAAATGCCAAGGAGTGTGAGGGACCATGGTGCAGTGGCTGAGGGAAAGCCGCATCGCCTCCGTGATCCTGGCGGTTCTCCGGATCTATTTGGGCTGGATGTGGCTCGAGGCCGGGTGGCACAAAGTGGCGGACGGTTTTGACGCAACGAAATATCTGCAAAACGCTGTTGCCAATCCGGTGGTGGACAGGGCGACCGGCGAGCCGCTCTACCCGAACTTCGTCGCGTTTCTGGAGCATGTGGCGCTGCCGAACGTCGGGCTGATCAATTTCCTGGTCGCCTGGGGCGAACTGCTGATCGGCCTGGGGCTCATTCTGGGCGTGCTGACCAGCGCGGCGGCGTTCTTCGGCCTGATGCTGAACTTCATGTTCATGTTCGCCGGAACGGTGTCCAGCAACCCGTGGATGACCCTCATCGGGGTGATCGTGCTGGCGGCGGGGGCGAACGCGGGCAAATGGGGCGGCGACTACTTCCTGCTCCCCTACCTGCGGAAAATGTTTGGCCGGCTGTTCGGGAGAGGCGCGCCGGTCCGGGCGGACAAGGCGGAGTAAAAGGCAGGTTCCCGGCGTTCTTGGCGGCACCCCGCTATTTTGTGATGCCGATGCAATTTGGAGCAAAAAGGCTCACCTGCCAAGGCAGGTGCGAGCCTTTTTTGCTTGTACGCCCAGCATGGGCGTCATCTCTACGGTGAAAGTCCGGAATGGGGGCTGGCGAGCGCCTACCATTAGCC
>DATCLN010000184.1:0-7823 GCA_036563895.1 Paenibacillaceae bacterium | reverse complement strand
GTTGTCGGCGTGCGCGCCGCCGTTCAGGATGTTCATCATCGGCACCGGCAGCGTCTTGGCGTTGAACCCGCCCAGATACACGTACAGCGGCACGTCGAGGGCGTCCGCCGCGGCGCGGGCCACGGCCATCGACACGGCCAGGATCGCGTTGGCTCCGAGTTTGGCCTTGTTCGGCGTGCCGTCCAGCTCGATCATCCGGCGGTCGATGGCCACCTGGTCCAGGGCGTTCCAGCCGATGAGTTCCGGGGCGATCACCTGGTTGACATTTTCCACCGCCTTGAGGACGCCTTTGCCGAGATAGCGGCTTTTGTCGCCGTCGCGCAGCTCCACCGCCTCATGGGCGCCGGTGGAAGCGCCGGACGGCACGATGGCGCGGCCGAACGCGCCGGAGTCCAGGCGGACCTCCACCTCGACGGTGGGATTGCCGCGGGAATCCAGCACTTCGCGGGCGTAAATTTCGGAAATGAACGTCACGCGTAAAACACTCCTTCCGCTGGGTGTAACTGGTTAAATGATAAGCGATTTCCCGGTCATCTCCGGAGGCTGCGGCAGGCCGAGCAGCTCAAGCAGCGTCGGCGCCACGTCGGCCAGGATGCCGCCCTCCCGCAAAGCCAGACCGTGCTTCGTCACGATGCAGGGCACCGGACTGGTGGTGTGCGCCGTATGCGGCTTGCCGGATTCGTCGATCATGATTTCCGCGTTGCCGTGGTCGCCGATGATCATCGCGATGCCGCCCTTCGCCAGCACCGCTTCCACTACCTTGCCGAGGCACTCGTCCACCGCCTCGACGGCGCGGATGGTCGGCTCCAGCATGCCTGAGTGGCCCACCATGTCGGGGTTGGCGAAATTGAGCACGATGACGTCATGCCTGTCCGACTCAATCTCCCGGACCGCCGCTTCCGCCACCTCGTAGGCACTCATCTCCGGCTTGAGGTCGTAGGTAGCCACCTTCGGCGAGTTGATCAGGATCCGTGTCTCGCCTTCCAGCGCGATGTCCCGCCCGCCGCTGAAAAAGTACGTCACATGCGCGTACTTTTCCGTCTCCGCGATGCGCAGCTGGGTCTTGCCGTGCTGCACCAGCACTTCGCCAAAGGTGTTGTCCAGATTTTTCGGCTTGAACGCCACATAACCCCCGACCGTTTCCGAAAACAGCGTCATGCAGACGAAATAGACGTCCTTCGGATGCCCCGGCCCCCGGTCGAAGCCGCGGAAATCTTCATTCGTGAACGCCTGCGACAGCTGGATGGCCCGGTCCGGCCGGAAGTTGAAAAAGATCATCGCGTCGCCGGACTCCACCGGGCCGACCGGCGCCCCGTCTTCATCCACAATGACCGTCGGCATGACGAATTCGTCGAAGACCGACTTCTCATAAGATTCCCGCACGGCGGCGATCGGGTCGCGGTACTTCGGGCCTTCCCCGTACACCATGGCGCGGTACGCCTTCTCCGTCCGGTCCCACCGCTTGTCGCGGTCCATGGCGTAGTAGCGCCCCTGCACCGTGGCGATGCGGCCCACGCCGATCTCCCGCGCGCGCTCCAGAAACACTTCCAGATAACGAACCGCGCTGTCCGGCGCCGTGTCCCGCCCGTCGAGGAACGCGTGCACGAACACCCGGTCCGTGAGCCCTTCGCGCCTGGCCATTTCCAGGATCGCCAGGGCGTGGTCCATGTGGCTGTGCACGCCTCCGTCGGAAAGCAGGCCGCACAGGTGCAGCTTCTTGCCGTTGTCCCGCGCGTGCCGGACGGCGCCGAGCAGGGTTTCGTTTTCAAAAAAGTCCCCGTCGCGGATCGACTTGCTGATCCGCGTCAAATCCTGATACACGATGCGGCCGGCGCCGATGTTCAGATGCCCGACTTCGGAGTTGCCCATCTGCCCTTCCGGCAGCCCGACCGCTTCCCCCGAAGCCGTCAGCGTCGTGTGCGGATACGTCGCCCAGTAGCGGTCGAAATTCGGCTTGCGGGCGAGCGCCACCGCGTTGCCTTCCTTCTCTTCCCGCAGCCCGAAGCCGTCGAGAATGATCAGCGCCACCGGCCGCGGCGCTGCAGATTCAGCCATCATGGCTTCGCCCCTTCCACCAAGCGGATGTAGGATGCCGGGTCCAGGCTCGCGCCGCCCACCAGGGCGCCGTCGATCTCCGGCTGGCGCATGAAGTCCGGCACCGTCTCCGGCTTCACGCTGCCGCCGTACTGGATGCGCACCCGCGCCGCCGCGTCCGCGCCGAACCGCTCCGCGATAACGCTGCGGATGAAGCCGATCACTTCGTTGGCATCCTCCGCCGTGGAAGCGCGGCCCGTGCCGATGGCCCAGACCGGCTCATACGCCACCACGGCCCGCGCCGCCTGCTCCGCGGTCAGCCCCGCGAACGCCGCCTCGGTCTGCCGCCGGACCACGTCCCGGGTCTTCCCGGCTTCGCGCTCCTCCAGGAGCTCACCTACGCAAATGATGGGCACCAGACCGTGCCGGAAGGCCGCGTGGACCTTCCTGTTCACCGTTTCGTCCGTTTCGGCGAAATATTGCCGGCGCTCGGAATGGCCGACAATCACATACGTAACGCCGAATTCCTTCAGCATGGCGCCGCTGATTTCCCCGGTGTACGCCCCCTGGTCGGCGAAGTGCAGGTTCTGCGCCCCGAGCTTCAGCGTCGTCCCCTTCACCGCCTCGGCCAGTGCGGGCAAAGCGGTGAACGGAGCGCAGATGACGCTCTCCACGCCTTCGATCTCCGCCTTGCCCTTCACTTCCCGCACAAAAGCAACGGCCTCGCCGGCCGTCTTGTGCATCTTCCAGTTGCCTGCAATGATCGGGATCCTGCTCATGCCGTCACCCTACTTGTCCTGAAGGGCCGCCACGCCGGGCAGCACCTTGCCTTCCATGAATTCGAGGGACGCGCCGCCGCCGGTGGAAATGTGGTCCATTTTGTCCCCCAGTCCGAACTTCTCCACCGCCGCCGCGGAATCGCCGCCGCCGATGACGGTGTACGCCGCCGTTTCCGCGCAGGCCTGCGCCACCGCCCGGGTGCCGTGGGAGAACGGCTCCATCTCGAACACGCCCATCGGCCCGTTCCAGACCACCATTTTGGAGGCGCGGATCACGTCGGCATAGGCGGCCGCCGTCTTCGGGCCGATGTCGAGACCCTCCCAGCCCGGCGGAATTTCGTCCGCGCCGACCACCCTGGTGTTGGCGTCAGGCGCAAACCGGTCGGCGACCACCACGTCTACAGGCATCATAAAGTTCTTCCCGAGTTTCTTCGCCTTCTCGATGAAGCCGAGGGCCGCCTCCAGCTTGGAGTCGTCGACCAGCGAATTGCCGATCTCCTTGCCCTGCGCCTTCAGGAACGTGTACACGAGCCCGCCGCCGATCAGGATGTTGTCGGCGATCTCGATCATCTTGTCGATGACGTCGATCTTGTCTTTCACCTTGGCGCCGCCGATGATGGCGGTGAGGGGCCGGTCCGGGTTGTTCAGGGCACGGCCGAGCACGGTGATCTCCTTCTCCATCAGAAGGCCCGCGACGGCCGGCAGGTACCGGGCGATCCCTTCCGTGGACGCGTGCGCCCGGTGCGCGGCACCGAAGGCGTCGTTCACGTACAGATCGGCCAGCTCCGCAAATGCCTTGGCCAGCTCGGGATCGTTCGCTTCTTCTCCCGGGTAGAACCGGACGTTTTCCAGCAGCAGCACGTCGCCGTCCTTCAGCGCGGCCACCTTCGCTTTCACCGCGTCACCGATGGCTTCGTCCGCCTTCTGCACCGGCTTGCCGAGCAGTTCGGACAGCCGCTCCGCCACCGGCGTCAGCCGCAGCTCTTCCACCACCTTGCCCTTCGGACGCCCGAGGTGGCTGGCCAAAATGATCTTCGCGCCCCGCTCCATCAGGTGGCGGATGGTGGGCAGCGTTTCACGGATGCGCGTGTCGTCGGTAATCTTGCCGTTTTCCAGCGGCACGTTGAAGTCGACCCGGACAAACACCCGTTTGCCGGCGACTTCCACGTCGCGAACGCTTTTTTTGTTCATGGTCGTCCCCCTCCGCTCCAGTATAAGGTTGATTTTGGACGAAAGTAAAGAGGAGCTTCCCGCAGGCTCCTCTTCCCTGATGCGTGCGCGTGCACTGCAACGGATGGTCCGTCACAGCCCTTTTCTCGCGATGTATGCCGCCAGATCCACCACGCGGCACGAATATCCCCACTCGTTGTCGTACCAGGAGACGACCTTGACCAGGTTGCCTCCCATCACCATGGTGGAAAGCGCGTCGATGGTGGAAGACGCCGTGCTGCCGATGTAGTCGCTGGAGACCAGCGGCTCCTCGGAGTAGGCCAGGATGCCCTTCAGCGGGCCTTCCGCGGCTTCCTTGAAGGCGGCGTTCACTTCCTCGACGGTGACCTCCCGGGCCAGTTCGGCGACCAGGTCGGTGACGGATACGTCCGGCGTCGGCACCCGGAAGGCCAGGCCGGTCAGCTTGCCCTTGAGCTCCGGCAGCACGAGCCCCACCGCCTTGGCGGCGCCCGTCGTGGTCGGCACGATGTTCTGCGCGGCCGCCCGCGTGCGGCGCAGGTCCTTGTGCGGCAGGTCCAGCACCGGCTGGTCGTTGGTGTACGAGTGCACCGTCGTCATGAGCCCCTTGACGATGCCGAACTTCTCGTGCAGCACCTTCGCCATCGGGGCAAGGCAGTTCGTGGTGCAGGACGCGTTGGAAATGATCGTGTGCTTCGCCGGATCGTACTTGTCTTCATTGACGCCCAGCACGATGGTGATGTCCTCGTCGGTGGCCGGCGCGCTGATGATGACCTTTTTCGCGCCGCCATTCAGATGCAGGGCCGCCTTTTCGCGCTTGGTGAAAATCCCCGTGGATTCCACGACGATCTCCACGCCGACGTCCGCCCAAGGCAGCTTTCCTGGATCGCGTTCCGCAAACACGCGGACCGGACGGCCGTTGACGATGATGGAATCTTCCCCGACTTCCACCTTCGCGTCCAGCGTGCCGTGGGTGGTGTCGTACTTCAGCAGATGGGCCAGCGTTTTGACGTCGGTCAGGTCGTTGACGGCCACGATCTGGATGTCCGGATTGTTCAGCGCGGCGCGGAACACCAGCCGTCCGATGCGGCCGAATCCGTTGATGCCCACTTTCACCATGGGAAACTCCTCCTTCAATAGATAATGGTTTGTTTTGAACGATCCAAAAATTCAACTCAACCGGGCCAATACGGCGAAGCAGAATGCCCGGCCCAAAAGCGCAACCCGGCACGGCGCATCCGGTCAGGCCGGTCGGCCCGGCCGGGGCTCCAGCGTGTTCAACGCTTCCGCGGCCGCGGCTTCGTCGGTGACCAGGATGTCGTTCTGCCCGTAGCGGAGCACCGCGGCAATGGCTTCTCCCTTGCTGCGCCCGCCGGCGACGCCGATCACCGTTTCCGCCGCCTCCAGGTCCTGCAGGCGGAGCCCGACGGTCGCCATCCGGTGCACCACGGCCCCCGAGCGGTCGAAATAGTAGCCGAACGCCTCGGCCACCGCGCCTTCCCGGCGCAGCTCCTCCATCGTCCGCTCGTCCAGTTTGCGCCGCCTGGCCATCGTCATGGCGTCCCCGATGCCGTGCACGATGATCCGCGCGCTGCGGATCATCTCCACCACTTCCCGCACATTCGGTTCCTGCATCATCGTCTGGTACGCTTCTTCGCCGAGGTGGTCCGGCACATGCAGCATCCGGTAGCGCGCCCCCGTCCGCTTGGCCATCTCCGAGGCGATGGTGCTGGCCTGGACGTCCACGCTTTCGCCCAGACCGCCGCGGGCGGGAACAAACCAGACGTCGCGCAGCGACGCGGCGGACTGCATGTGCGACGCCACGCAGGCCATCGTCGTGCCGCCCATCACCGCCACCACGTCTCCCGTCTTCAGCACGCCGACGAGCACCCTTGCGGCGGCGCGGCCCATTTCCTGCTTGACCGCGTCGGACACGTCGGAGTCGCCGGGAACCACGATGACCCGCTGCAGCCCGAAAGCCTCACGCAGCGCTTCTTCCAGCCGGGTCAGGCCGAACCATTCCCGGACGAAGGGCTCCAGCTCCTCCAGGAGCCGCTCGCCTTCGGCGCTCAGCGCCATGCCGGACGGTCCGATTTCCACGAGGCCCTGCTCTCGCAGCGCATCCAGCTCGGTGCGCAGCGAACGCTCCGTCAGATTGACGCTGGCGGCAAGGGTCCGCCGCCCGGTCTTCCCCGACAGGCGGATCTGCCGGAGAATCTCGTAGCGCTTGCGCATGACGCGCAGCAGATCGGGAACCAACTTCAGCTGGGCTTCCACCATTTTGCGCATGTTTATCCGCCGCTCCTCCCGACGCTGCCAAAGCCGCCCCGCACGGACCACGGGAATGGGATGGACGAAAAACGTCCCACTATTACGTTTTACGACCCACATTCATTGTATTCAAGAAGCTCCCCGCATGCAAGTATTGGCACCTAAGCCATGCCATGCCCGGCCGCCGAAAACTCAATAAAAAAATCCGCCCGCAATTTCCGGGCGGATCAAACAAACGCAACCCTATTCCACCGTCAGGGCCACCACGGACATCGGAGGCAGCGTCACCTCAAACCCGCCTTCCTTCAATTTGGCGCCTCCGAACGCCTCGGGCCTGACCCGGTCCGGCTCCTCGAACGTATTATGGCTGTTCATGGCGGAAGAAGCTAAAACGGTACCGGTGATGCGTTTGCCCCTGAACCCTTGAACTTCGGCGTCCACATAGGCGGGACGGCCGGGGTCCGCGTTGGTGAGTGTTACATTCAGCCGTCCTTCGGCGTCGATGGAGGCGGATGCGCTCACCTGGGGCACTTCCTCTTCCCCGAACCGGTATTTTTCCGAAATCAATTCCATCGGCTGCAGGATGGCGTCCTGATGGACCTTGTACATGTCGAATACGTGGTAGGTGGGCGTAAGCACCATCTTGTCCCCTTCCGTCAGGATGGGCGCCTGCAGCACATTGACGAGCTGGGCGATGTTGGCCATCCGCACGCGGTCGCAATGGTTGTTGAAAATGTTCAGGCTGATACCGGCGGAAACGGCGTCCCGCATCGTGTTTTGCTGATACAGGAAATGAGGGTTGGTGCCCGGTTCGACGTCAAACCACGTTCCCCATTCGTCCACGACGAGTGCGACCCTCTTTTCGGGGTCGTATTTGTCCATGATGGCCGAATGCTTTTTGATCAGTTCTTCCGTGAAATAGGCCGATTTCATGATCGCGAACCATTCGTCCTCTTCAAACTGCACAGCCGAACCCCTTACGGCGTCGGGTTTCCGCAGATAGGTCCTGTTTCCGTCCTTTCCTTCCAGGACGATCACGTGATCCCTGACCCGGGTATAATAATGAAGCGCAAGTCCGTCCATGAGCGGAGCCGCTTCCCGCATGAGGACTTCCGTCCAGTGATAGTGGTCGCCCCGCGGACCGCACGCGATCTTGAAAATTTTGTTGTCGCCGTAATTTTTCACGAACAGGCTGTACTGTTTGTACAGGTCGGCGTAATATTCCGCCCTCATCCGGCCGCCGCAGCCCCAATTCTCGTTGCCGACGCCGAAATACTTCAGCTTCCAGGGCTTTTCCCTGCCGTTCGCCTTACGAAGGTTCGCCATGGGCGATTCGCCGTCAAAGGTGATGTATTCGATCCACTCCTGCATCTCGCGAACCGTCCCGCTGCCGACATTGCCGCAAATGTAGGGTTCTGCGCCGATCAATTCGCACAGGTCGAAAAACTCGTGGGTGCCGAAATGATTGTTTTCCACCACGCCGCCCCAGTTCGTGTTGATGATCGAAGGCCGGTTTTCGCGCGGGCCGATGCCGTCTTTCCAGTGATATTC
>DATCLN010000183.1:0-9643 GCA_036563895.1 Paenibacillaceae bacterium | reverse complement strand
CCTTCATACGCGCGTCAAAAAAACGGATCGCGGCAAGAACGGACATCCCGAAGGCGAGAAGGCAAAGCAGGATCAGTTTCCCGCGGGTCATCCTCAGCCGCCCGGGCGGCCGGACCGTCCAAATGCGCCTTGGGCGAACCGGAAGCCCGGCGCGACGGAAGGCGACCCTCCGCGGAGCGGAAGTCCGCAGCACGGAGCGGCGCGCGGGAATGAACCGCCGGGAGCCGGCAAACCGGAACGACCGCGCGGCAAACCGCGCCCGCGGCGGCCATCTCAGCGCCGGCACCGGCCTTCCCCATCTGCGCCGCATGCGTCTCCCTCCCCGCCGACGGCATGACCCCTGTTCTGCTCCATCTTTATGCGGAGAGTGGACAAAAAATTTATGCGGCCCGACGGCCGCTCATTTTCCCACCAGATCTTCACGCACCGGCGTAAAGGAATCCAGCAACGCCCCCTTGGCGAGCGCCTTCGCAGCGTGCCGGACGCCGCCGGGAATGATCAGCGACTCGCCGGCGTGCAGGCGCACAGGCCGGCCGTCGAGGCGGAATTCGAACTCTCCCCGGAGGCAATAGGAAATCTGCTCGTGCGGGTGCGAGTGTTCGGCGGATTCGGCGCCTTCCTCGAACTCCACTTCCATGATCATCAGCGCCTTCCCTGGCGGATGAATCCGGCGCCTTACGCCGGGCTCGGTGTTTTCCCACACTCCGATTTGCGCCATGTCGTCCGTTCCTCCCCGTCCGCATTGATGAGTCCAAGGTTACTCCCCGCTTATATATGCGCCCATTATACCACAGACCCCTGCAAACAAGAAAATCTATCCATGTCGGATAGATTTTCACAAAAGCCATTCATGGTCGGGATCGTTGTGAATCCGCCACATCCGGACGGGTCCGGCCATCACGTTGATATAGTAGAGGTCGTAGCCGGGTGCCGCCGCGACAGGGTGGTATCCTCTCGGAACCAGCACGGCGTCGTTGTTCCGCACCACCAGCCGTTCGTCCAGGCTGCGGTCGTCCGTGTACACCAGCTGCAGGGCAAACCCGTGCTCCGGGCGGATTTTGTGGTAGTACGTTTCCTCCAGATACGTCTCGCGGGGCGGATCGTCCACGTCGTGCTTGTGCGGCGGGTAGCCGACCCAGTTCCCGCCCTGCGTGAACACCTCGACCACCAGCAGGCTGTCCGCAGGCTCCGTTTCCGGCAGAATGTGATGAATCCTCCGTTCCATGCTTCCGCGTCCCCGCACCTCCACGGCCACGTCCCCGGGTTCGATCAGCCGGGCCGGATGGGTGCCTTTGCCCGGAGCCAGGCACACGGCCAGCTCCAGATCGGTCAGCGCCGCCACCTCGAACCGGTCTCCGGCGGGCACATAGACGGCGTAAGGCGCCGGCCCTTCAAAAACGCTCATGCGCCGGCCGATGCCGCGCCATTCCTGTTTGTCCGTCCTCACGTCCGCCCGTCCCGACAACCTGGAATCCGACGTATTTCCAGCCGGCCGCCTCCGGACTGATGTCCACCACGAGCCCGTCCGCGTCCGGAACGGCCTTGGCCTTCACCAGCAGTTGCGACATGCGGAACCTTCCCCTTTCGCCGCACGGAATGACCTTTCCAAGACCGACGCCAACTGCCTAATCCCGGGAAATGCGCACCCGCATCGCCTCGAACAGCAGCACCGTGGCGGCCATCGCCGCGTTCAGCGACTCCGCCCGGCCGCGCATGGGAATCCGGACGCATTCGTCCAGCTGCGCGGCGGCCTGCGGCGACAACCCCTCCGATTCGCTGCCCACGAGGAGCCAGACGCTCCCGCTCCAATCGCATTCATAGCATGTCCGCTCGGCGCGGGGATCGGAGCCGATCAGGCGAAACCCCCGGGCCTTCGCCTCGGGAAGAAGCTGTGCCAGGTCCCCTTCGAGGACCGGCAGGTGAAACAGCGAACCCATTGTGGAGCGCACGGCCTTCGGGCTGAAGGGATCGGCGCTGCCCCGCCCGACGACGACCGCGTCGGCGCCGGCGGCGTCGGCGCTGCGGATGATGGTACCGACGTTGCCGGGATCGCGCAGTCCGTCGAGAACGACGACCAGGGCGCCGGGACGGAACAGGACGGCCGGGTCGGCCGGACGCTTGCGTACGACGGCGAATACGGGGGGCGGCGAATCGGTGGCGGCGCATTTCGCCATGACCTCTGCGGACGCACGCACGATTTCCCCCGCCGCCGCGGCGAGACCGCGGTCCAGCTCCGCCGGCCAGCCGCACCCTTCGTCATAGACGACGGCTTCCACCGTCTCGCCGGCCTCCAGCACTTCCTTGACCAAATGCGCGCCCTCGGCCAGAAAAGCGCCGTACCGGTCGCGGTATTTCCGGTGCTGCAGCGAAGCCCAGCGCTTCGCCCGGGCGTTGTGCGGCGACGTGACGATCGTTTCGCGGACGGTGCTCACCCTCGGGCGACCTCAGCTTTCCCCGTAGCTTTTCTCCAGCCGGTTCAGATCGCTGTTGCGGCCGACGATGACCAGCACGTCGCCTTTCCGGATCACATCCTCTGCGCCGGGCGAAATGTTCATCCGGTTGCCGGTCTTGATGGCCAGCACGCTGCAGCCGAATTCCGCCCGGATGCCGAGCTCCCGCAAGTTTTTGCCGATCATGCCGGGGGCGGCTTCCATTTCCACGATGCCGTATTCAGGGGACAGCTCGATATGCTCCAGGATGTTGGGCGAAATCAGCTGATGCGCGACGCGCAGGCCCATGTCCCGTTCGGGGTAGATGACCCGGTCGGCGCCGATCCTGGCCAGCACCTTGCCGTGCAGGTCGTTTTGCGCCTTCGCCACCAGCCGGGGAACGCCGAGCTCCTTCAGGATGAGGGTGGTCAGGATGCTCGCCTGGATGTCGCTGCCGATGGCGACGACCACCACGTCGAAATTGCGCAAGCCGAGCGCCCTGAGCGTTTCCTCGTCGGTGGAATCCGCGGTGACGGCCTGGGTGACGATTTGCGCCAGGCTTTGCACGCGTTCGGGATTGTTGTCGATGGCCAGCACTTCGTATTTCATCCCGGACAGAAAGCGGGCCACGCTGGATCCGAACCGTCCGAGACCGATGACGGCGAACTGTTTTTTGGACATCCGTCAAAAACCTCCAGGGGACAATTCGCTCCCATTATATCACAGCGGTTGGCCGCCCGGGACAGGTCCGTCCGCCGTCGCCGGCCGCCCGGCCGCCCGGGATACGTCCGGCCGCGCCGGCACATGCTAAGGCAGGAACTTTTCGCCAAGCCAAGGAGGCCGAAGCTTTGAAACTGAACCTTCGCCAGGCAATCATGAACCGCGTGAAAAACAAAAGCGAAGCGGAGCTTCGCGAGATCATCGAGGATTCCGTCGGCAACGCCGAAATGATGCTGCCCGGGCTGGGCGTGCTGTTCGAGCTCATCTGGCGGGGCAGCGGAAGCGAAGAACGGGATCGGATGATCTCCGTCCTGCACCAAAGCCTGGGCCGCGAACAGGCGGAGCCCCGGCCGGATGCGTCCCGCTAGAAATTGCCGTCATGGCCGGACATGTCCCGGCTTTGGTGGACGACGGTGCCGTTGACGGCGGTGCAGACGACCAGGGGCCAGCCGCGCACTTCCCGCACGACGATGAGATCGGCGCGTTTGCCGGGCTCGAGGGACCCGACCTCGCCGTCCCGCCCGATCGCCCGGGCGGGATGGAGGCTGGCCAGGGCCGCCGCCTCGTGCATGGGCATCCCGTGCCGGTGCAGGATGAACAGCGCGTGCAGGAGCGAGGCGGGATGGTAGTCGGAACAAAGGATGTTGGCCGCTCCGGCCATCACCGCGTCGAAGGCCTTGAGATTCCCGTCGTGGGAACCGCCGCGCACCACGTTGGGCGCGCCGACGGCCACGTCCATGCCGCGCCGGCGGGCGTAGGCCGCCGTCTCCAGGTCGAGGGGAAACTCGCAGATGCGCGCGCGGAACGACAGCGATTTCTCCACCGCCGCGTGGGAATCGTCGTCATGGGACGCGACGGTCACGCCCCGCGCCGCGGCGATGTCGGTCAGCTCCCGCAGCCGGTTCGGGTCCACCTGCCGCCTCCGCTCCTGCAGCTCCTCCACGATCCTGGCCGCCTCGTCCACGGTGACGCCCTGGTTTTTCATGATGTAGCGTTCGAAGGAACCCGGCTTTTTGTACTGGCCCACGCCGGGCGCGTGATCCATCAGGGAAAACAGATCCACGGCGCCTTCCTCGATCAGCCGCTTGGCCAGGGGAAAGCCCGCCAGGTTCGACACCTCGTAGCGCAGATGAATGCCGTGGCGGATCATCGCCCGTTCCTTGCGGAGCGCCAGGATGCATCCGACCATCTCTTCGACCAGATGCTGCCCGCGCAGGCTGAGGCCGGTGCCCAACGAAAGCGAATGCAGCATCGTCGTGATGCCGTGTCCGGCCAGCTTCTTTTCAAATTCCAGAAACGCCAGTTCCAGCGGAAAAATCGTGTTTGGCCGCGGTTCCGCTTCCTTCTCGATGGCGTCGCAATGGAGATCGACCAGGCCGGGCAGCACCCATTTGCCGGAAGCGTTCACGATCCGGTCGTCCGGCCGGCTCCCCGCGTCCCGGGCGGCATCCGGTCCGATGGCCGTGATGCGCCCGTCTTCGGACGCCACATCCGCTTCCGCCACCCCGTCCGGCAACACAACCCGTCCTCCGCGCACGAACAAACGGCCCATTTTCGCCCGCGACTTCCTTCCCTGTCCAAATGGCTTGTTGTTCCCATTGTAACCGGAGGGGCCGCGCGGGACAACCGGATTACGCCGGCGGCCGGTCTGGCCCCGCCCCGACAAAAAACGCCGCAGGCAGCCGCGGCCGCGGCTTCCTACGGTGCCGTTTCCAGGAAGCGGGCGTTCGGCATCCGCTCCATCGCCGTGCGCATCGCGTATTCGTTTTCGAACAGCGCCACGGGGTTGCCGTCCTTGTCCCGGACAAGGGTCGAATTGATCCGGAACAGGCTCGGATCCACCTTCTCCGCTTCCACCCAGCGGGCGAAACGGTAGGGCATGCGCGTCATCTCCAGCTCCACGCCGTATTCGTGCTTCATCCGGTACTCGAACACGTCGAACTGCAGCTGTCCGACGACGCCGAGGATGGTCTCTTCGACGGGCCCGGTCGTGCGGAACACCTGCACCGTTCCTTCCTCCGCGAGCTGCGCCAGCCCTTTTTGATACTGCTTGTGCTTCATGGCGTTCTTCATGGCGAGCCTGGCGAACATTTCCGGGGAAAATGTGGGCAGTTCCCCGAACACGACGTCCCGTCCCTCGCTCAGGCTGTCCCCCAGCCGGAAAATGCCCGGATCGAACAGACCGATGATGTCCCCGGGATACGCCTCCTCCACGATTTCCCGCTCCTGCGCCAGAAACTGCTGCGGCTGCGACAGCTTGATCTCCCGTCCCGCCCGCACGTGGCGGACGGTCATGCCCCTCTGGAACCGCCCCGAACAGATGCGCAGGAACGCGATCCGGTCGCGATGCTGCGGGTTCATGTTCGCCTGGATTTTGAAAATGTACCCCGAAAACCTTCCGTCCGTCGGCTCCACCGGCCCGTCCGCGCTCCGGCGCGGCCCCGGAGGCGGCGCCAGGCGCAGGAAATTTTCCAGAAACGTCTGCACCCCGAAGTTGTTGATGGCGCTGCCGAAAAAGACCGGCGTAAGCTCTCCGGCCAGCACCTTCCCATGGTCGAAGGGGTCGCCGGCGACGTCGAGCAGCTCCAGCTCCTGCGCCAGCTGCTCCGCCAGCTCTTCGCCGGCCACTTCGCGAATGGCCGGATCATCGCCGCCCTGCACGGGCACCACCCGGATGCCGCGACCGCCGCCTTCTTCGTAGAGTTCCACACGCTTTTCCATGCGGTCGTAGACGCCCCGCAGGGAGCGCCCCATGCCGATGGGCCAGTTCATCGGCACCGAGCGGATGCCGAGCACCCGCTCGATCTCCTCCAGCAGGTCGAGAGGCGGCCGGCCTTCCCGGTCCAGTTTGTTGATGAAGGTGAAAATCGGAATGCCGCGCCGGCGGCACACCTGAAACAGCTTGATCGTCTGGGCCTCGACGCCCTTGGCGCAGTCGATGAGCATCACCGCGCTGTCGGCCGCCGTCAGGGTGCGGTACGTGTCTTCGCTGAAATCCTGGTGGCCCGGGGTGTCGAGGATGTTGACGCGGTAGCCGTTGTATTCGAAATGCATCACCGAGGACGTGACGGAAATTCCCCGCTGCTTCTCGATCTCCATCCAGTCGCTGGTGGCGTAGCGGGCCGCCTTGCGCGCCTTGACCGCGCCGGCGAGGTGAATCGCCCCGCCGAACAGCAGCAGCTTCTCCGTCAGCGTCGTTTTCCCCGCGTCGGGGTGGGAAATGATGGCGAAGGTGCGGCGCCTCGCCACTTCCTTCGCAAGCGTTTCGTGATCCGTCGCCAAACCTTTCATCGCCGTTCCTTTCCGTCCCGGTTCCGGGTTCTCGCAAGCATGACGCACACCATTATACCACAGATGGCGTGCTTGAAAGCCCGGCGGACGCCCGTTACATTATCCATGGATTTCCGAAACGGCGCGGGGCGGAAACATGAGCGCACAAAAAATCGGGTTCTTGCACACATTCGAACCCGATTTCATCACTTTGCATCTGATGAAAGCCTTTGAAAGCCTTGTTCGTTTTCTTTCGTCAGCCGATCAGAAACGCCCGGGCCGGCGCGGCGTCGATGCCCGTGAGTTTCAACGGCGCAATCACCAGCCAGTACGGGCCCGGCTCCACATCCTTCAGGCGCAGGCCTTCCACCACGATGATGTCGTGGCGCATGAGCGTCCGGTGCGTCGGATACTCCGGCTGGGCGCGCTCGATGCCGAGGGAATCCACGCCGACGAGGGACACGCCGCACGCTGCCAGGTAGCGGGCGGCGTCCTCCCGCACAAAGGGGAATTCCGCGTCGAACTCGTCGCTGAACGAGCAGCGCGTCTTGAGCAGGATGCGCTCGCCCTTTAGCGGCGCGAAAGGCTCCAGATGTTCCCGCGTGATGCAGTCCGCGGCGCCGGTCAGATCGAGCACCCGCGCCGGGCCGACGAGACGCTCCAGGCCGATGGTGTCAATGGTCGCCCCGCCGGGAATCATGTGCAGCGGGGCGTCCACATGGGTGCCGCAGTGCACGTCGATGTCGATGCGGCTCTCGTGGGGTCTGCCCATGTCGTGGTTTTGCACGTTGACGATCTTCGGCTTTTTGTGATCGTAGTTTTTCCACACCTGCATGCCTTCATGGATGGTCATGGAGATGTCATAGATTCTGGGCATCTTCTCAACCTCCCGCAAACACATTCAAACCCCGGCCTCCGCCATCCGCGGCGGGTAGCCGGGGCGATCCGCTTCGTCGGAGACAACACGTCGATTCACCGCAGGCAACGCGTCACTTGACCGTCACCTGGGTATTGCTCACCCAGATGACGTTGTCTTCCTCCTGCCCGTTGACCGGCCACCAATGGTAACCGTCGTCGCGGAGCAGCTTCTCCGCCTCCAGCGGACCCCAGGATCCGGCCGGGTAGAAATACAGGGGACCCGCGTTTTCCCGCCAGGCCTCGGCGATGGGATCCACCAGCTTCCAGGCCGCCGCCAGTTCGTCCCAGCGGGTGAAATAGGTGGAGTCGCCCCGCGCCGCGTCGTGCAGCAGTCGCTCGTAGGCTTCCGGCGTGTTGATGCCGATCTGGTTGCTCTGGCAAAACTCCATGGCCACGGGCTGGATGAGCGGCTCGTTGCCGGGCTTTTTGGCGTTGATCTTGATGTAGATGCCTTCCATCGGATTGATGCGGATGACGAGCAGGTTCGGCTGCAGCACCTGGCGCTTGGCGAACAGGACGTTGTCCGGCGCGTTTTTGAACTCGATGACGATCTCCGTCGCCTTCACCGGCAGGCGCTTGCCGGTCCGCACGTAAAACGGCACTCCCGCCCAGCGGAAGTTGTCCACGAACATCCGCGCGGCGAAAAACGTCTCCGTCTGCGAGTCGGGAGCCACCTTGTCCTCTTCGCGATACCCCTTGAGCGGCTTGCCGTTCCGCATGCCGGCGGCGTACTGCCCGCGCACCACGCGGCGCATCACGTCGTCCGGCGACCGGAACGGCCGGATGGAGCGCAACACCTTGACCTTCTCGTCCCGGATGTCTTCGGGATCCAGCCGGCTGGGCGGCTCCATCGCGATCATCGTCAGCATCTGGAGCAGGTGGTTCTGCACCATGTCCCGCAGCGCGCCGGAATTCTCGTAATATGCGCCCCGGTCCTCGATGCCGACGGTCTCGGCCAGGGTGATCTGCACGTTGGCGATATGGCGATGGTTCCACAGCGGCTCGAAAAAGCCGTTGGAAAACCGGATCACCTCGATGTTCTGCACCATTTCCTTGCCGAGATAGTGGTCGATCCGGAAGATTTCTTCTTCCCGGAACACCTGGCGGATCTCTTCGTTCAGCTTCTTGGCCGATACATAGTCGTAGCCGAACGGCTTCTCGATGATCAGCCGGTGCCAGCCCGACGACTCCAGCATGCCGCCTTCCTTCAGGTTGCGCGAAACGGTGCCGAACAGCTCCGGCGCCAATGCGAGATAGAACAGGCGGTTGCCGCCGATGTTGAAACGGTTTTCAACCTCTTCGGCAAGTCCGCGAAGCGCACGGAAGCCCTCCAGATTGCCGATGTCCAGCGACTGGTAGGTAAAATGCGCGGCAAACCGGTCCCATTCCTGGGTGCTTTCCGGCTTGTAACGGCAAAACTCGCGGATCGAACGGAGGACGTCTCCGCGAAACTCCTCCTCCGTGCGCGGCCTTCTGGCGAGGCCGATGACCGCGAAGCGTTCGCCGAGCTTGCCTTCCCGGTACAGACTGTAAAGCGCGGGGAACAGCTTGCGTTTTGCCAGATCCCCCGTCGCGCCGAAGATGAAGTAGGTCGCGTTTCCTGCTGCGGGTTCCCTCATGCCAACCGCCACGGCTCCTTATATACTCCCTTGCCTAAGGATTGAAGATTTCCGCCATTTCCCCGGTTGGGTATTACGCAAGTAGTTTAACACAATCTTACAGGGATTGCTATGTCGTTTCCTCGGTTGAAAATATAACGTATTTTTAGCGGGTTCCTAATATTTTCTTATCAGTCGCATGCCCGGTCACCGTCGGCTTCGATCCGGCTCCGTTGTCCCGCGAGAAGCATCTCGTGAGCGATACTACGCAGACCGCCGTAAAAAAGATTGCCGACAAGGAGTGTCGGCAATCCCAGACTGTCGACAAACCCCTTGTCGGCAGTCTTTTTTATTCGTTTAATTCTTTATCCATTCACCGCGTTAATATGGTATATTATATGTAGTACATACACAGGAGTGATCCGCCTTGCTCCGTAAAACCAGCCTTGATGGCAGAACCCAAATTTCCCTTGTTTCGCTGGAAGAACTGGTCCCCGAAGACCACCTCGTCCGCAAAATCGACCAAGCCATCGACTTCAGTTTCATCTACGACCTTGTCGAAGATCTTTACTGCGAAGATAACGGCCGTCCCAGCATCGATCCGGTTGTCCTCATCAAAATCGTCCTCATCCAGTATCTGTTCGGCATCCGTTCCATGCGCCAAACCATCAAGGAAATCGAAACCAATGTGGCTTACCGATGGTTCAT
>DATCLN010000182.1:0-4077 GCA_036563895.1 Paenibacillaceae bacterium | reverse complement strand
GTTGTCGGTACAACGGCTTGAGTCGGGCTATGGCGACAGCGTCGTGCTGCGGCAGGTCTCCCTGAGGATTGAGCCGGGTCAGGTCGTGTGCCTTATGGGCCGCAACGGCGTCGGCAAAACGACGTTGATGAAGACGATGGCGGGATTGCTGAAAGCCCGCGCCGGCACCATCGAATACGCCGGGCGGGACATCACGGGCCTTCCTCCGTATGCGCGCACGCGGCTCGGCATCGGTTACGTGCCGCAGGGGCGGGAAATTTTCGGCCAGCTGACGGTGCGCGAAAATCTTCTTCTCGGCCTGGAGGCGAAACCGGGCCTCCGCGAAGTGCCGGAGGAAGCGGTGGCGCTGTTTCCCGTGCTGGAGTCGATGTACGAACGCAGAGCCGGGGATTTGAGCGGCGGCCAGCAGCAGCAGCTGGCGTTCGCGAGGGCCTTGGCCTCCCGGCCGCAGCTGCTCTTGCTCGACGAGCCCACCGAGGGCATCCAGCCTTCCATCGTCCAGGACATCCGCGCCGCCATCCGCCAGGTCAAACGGCAGGGAAAAACGGCCATCCTGCTGGTGGAGCAAAGCCTGGAGTTCGTCCGCTCCGTCGGCGACGCCTTCTGCCTGATGGAAAAAGGAACGGTGGTGGCGGAAGGCCCGATCGGCGAGCTGGACGACGAGCTGGTCCGCCGGCACCTGGCGGTTTGAGGCGGGGCGTCGGAGCGGGGACAAGGCCCGCATATCCATCGTTCGTTGCGCAAAAGGAACGGCAGCATTGCCGTTCTTTTTTATGTTGGAATCCGACGGGCGGGCGGCGCACACCTTCGCCGGTATTTAACAAGCAGACGGACCGCCAAGAAAAATCCCCGGTTTCACGGAGAAACCGGGGATTTTTGGTTCCGGCCCCTGTCTTACACCTGGGGCAGGCTGGCCAGGCTCTTTTGCAGGTCTTCTTCCGCGTACGGGACGTCCTGCAGCGAGCCGCTCAGGTAGGCCTCGTAGGCCGACATGTCGAAGTGGCCGTGGCCGGAGAGGCCGATGAGGATCACGCGCTTCTCGCCGGCTTCGCGGGCGGCAAGCGCCTCATCGATGGCGGCCCGGACGGCGTGGGCCGACTCCGGCGCGGGGACGATGCCTTCCGCCTGGGCGAACTGCACCGCCGCTTCGAACACGCGGGTTTGCGAGCAGGCGACCGCTTCGATCAGCCCGTCGTGGTAGAGCTGGCTGACCAGCGGGGAGTCGCCGTGGTAGCGCAGCCCGCCGGCGTGGATGCCGGGCGGCATGAATTCGTGGCCCAGTGTGTACATCATGAGCAGCGGCGTCAGCTTGGCCACGTCGCCGAAGTCGTAGGCGAATTTGCCCTTGGTCAGCGTCGGGCACGCTTCCGGTTCCACCGCCACCAGGCGGACCTTCTTGCCCGCCGTCAGCTTGTCGTACAGGAACGGGAACGCGAGCCCCGCGAAGTTGGAACCGCCGCCGCAGCAGCCGAACACCACGTCGGGGTATTCGCCGGCTTTTTCAAGCTGCAGCTTCGCTTCCTGGCCGATCACCGTCTGGTGCAGGCACACGTGGTTCAGCACGCTGCCCAGGGCATAGTTGGTGTCGCCGTGCGTCGCCGCGTCTTCCACCGCTTCGCTGATGGCGATGCCGAGGGAGCCGGGAGAATCGGGATTTTGCTCCAGCACGGCGCGACCGGCGTTGGTGCGGTCCGACGGGCTGGCGATGACCTCGGCTCCGAAGGTGTTCATCAGGATGCGGCGGTAAGGCTTCTGGTTGTAGCTGACCTTGACCATGTACACGGTGCAATCCAGGCCGAAGAACTTGCAGGCCATGCTCACCGAGGAACCCCACTGGCCGGCGCCCGTCTCCGTGGCGATCCGGCGGATGCCTTCCTTCTTGTTGTAGTACACCTGCGGAATGGCGGTGTTCAGCTTGTGGCTGCCGGCGGGGCTGACGCCTTCGTATTTGTAGTAGATGTGCGCGGGGGTGTCCAGCGCCTTCTCCAGCCGGGTCGCCCGGAACAGGGGCGTCGGGCGCCAGATTTTGTACAGCTCGCGCACTTCCTCGGGGATTTCCACCCACCGTTCCGTGGTCACTTCCTGCTGGATGAGCGCCATCGGGAAGATCGCCGACAGGTCCTGCGGTCCCACCGGCTGACCCGTTCCCGGATGGAGCGGGGGCTTCGGCGGATTCGGCATGTCGGCCAGGATGTTGTACCAATGCGTGGGAATCTCGCTTTCCGACAACAGGATTTTTTTCGCTTCGGACACGGTCCGTCCTCCTTTTTATAGTTGGGTGATCGCGGCGCCTGGTTTAAGGGTTGCCATTCAGCCGTATCCTTCAATCCATTCGACAGCCGGCCCGCATATTCCTCTTTGTTTCGGGCTTGTTGTAAGATGGAATTGACGATTTGTTGACAAAATTCCGGCGCGTCGGCTGCGTCTTACGCGGAGGGAACAAACCATCGGTACCGGGAGAGAGGAAGACAGGGAAAAAAGGGAATACGTCGGGGAAGACCGGGCGTCTTCTTCGGACGGCGCATCCCTGGAGCCCGTGCCCGGCGAAGCGGATCCCGGCGGCCCGTCCGGCGGACCGGGACGGGCCGGGGCCGGTTCGGGGGATGTGTCGTCCGATCGCCCGGAACCGGAACGGGGATCTGAACCCGGACCGGCAGAGGTTACGGGCAGGGTGATCCCTTTCCCTGCGGCCGTTGAGCCGGAAGAGGCCGAAGAAGAAGAGGAAGAGAGCCGTCCCGGCGGCCGCAGGCGTTTGAAGATTGCGGTTATCGCTTTGCTCGTGGTTGCTCTCTTCGGCAATATGCTGGCGTTTCTGCCGTCGATCTACAACCTCGACGCGCTTCGCTTCCTGCGAAAGAGCGCGGAGCTGTCGCAAATGGAGCTGATCCGCGAGGCGAAGCGGGCGGTGGTCGTCGTGCGTTCCGACGACGGAAAAGGCACGGGATTCAACATCGCGCCGGACGGCCTCATTGTCACCAACCACCATGTGATCAAGGACAGCCTGCGGATCATCGTCGATTTCGGCTCTTACGGCACATTCGCCGCGCGGGTGGAGGCAAGCGACCCCGGGGTGGACATCGCTCTTTTGCGCCTGATCGGAGCGGACGGGAATCTGCCGGTTTTGGAAGTGGAAGAGGAGAACCGGTGGACGCCGGGACAGCCCTTTTACGTCATCGGAAATCCGCTGTTTTTCAGCCGCATCGCCAACGAAGGCACCGTCCTGGGCCCGGTGCCGGTAGCGGGACGGCCGTCGCCGGTACTGGCTCTCCTCGCGCCCATTTACAAAGGCAACAGCGGCAGCCCGGTGATCAATGCGGAAGGCCGGGTTTTCGCGGTTGTTTACGCCACGGCCAAGATCGCCCATGATGGCGGGGAGGCCAATGCCGGTCTGGCCATCCCGGTGGAGGCGTGGAAGAATCTGATCCCATGACGGGGATTTGATTCGAGAGGCGTCCCCAAATTTTATTTAATGCAATAAAATATTAAGAATAGAAAACATAATTCGACAACATTTTATCTCGGTTCAACTTACAATAACTTTGTATGGCTGAAAAACAGGAGGCGCCGCATGCTGATTGATCTGAAAAAACGGCTTCGCGAAGAGGAGATCCGCGAGCTCTTGGCCTGGTCCGTTTTCCCCGATCCGGGAAGGGTGGACGAGGTGATCGAACGCTACGAACAAAGCCCGGACTGGTCCATCTCGGGGCTGGAGGACGACGAAGGGATCGTCGGCCTGATCGGCTACCGCCTGCGGCCCCGCGGCGAGCTGGAAGTGCTGCATCTCGCCGTGATCCCGGAGGCAAGGGGCGTGGGGTTCGGGAGGTTGCTGCTTTTGGAGACGATCGAACGGGAACGCCCGGCGGCGGTGGTCGCGGAAGCGGACGAGCACACGGTGGAGTTTTTCCGGCATGTCGGCTTTGTGGTGGAAAGCCTGGGGGCATCCCCGTACGGCGAAGAGCGGTTTCGCTGCGTGTTCGCGACGGATTATGGCGGCGGGCCGGAGGATTGAGCAATCGAGTAGAAGGGGGCGGCTAGCCCCCGTCCTCTCACACCACCTGGCATGCGGGTCCGCACCAG
>DATCLN010000181.1:0-2800 GCA_036563895.1 Paenibacillaceae bacterium | reverse complement strand
GGTCGCAGACGAAGGAAGAGATCTGGCGGCAAATTGAAGCGTCGGACGAGGAAGCCGTGCTGGTTTACAGCTCCGACCGGCCGGAACAGGTGCGCAAAGCCCAGCAGACCGTCGAAAACGCCGCCCACATCCTGGAACAGGCGATGGCCTGGCTGGCCCGGATGGCGGAGCGGCACGGCCGTCACCGCATCATCGTGGCGGGCGGCGAGACGTCCGGCGCCGTCACGCAGGCGCTCGGCTACAACGCCTATCTTATCGGGCAGAGCATCGCGCCGGGCGTGCCGGTCATGGTGCCCATGGACAACCGCCGGTTGCGCCTCGTGCTGAAGTCGGGCAATTTTGGGCAAGAAGACTTTTTCCTCAGGGCCGTCGACATGACAAGGGGCGACACGCGATGAACGGTTCGGAGCGGTTACAGGGGCAACATTCCGGGAAACCCGGGGGATCCGGGCAGCATGACGACCCGGTCCTGGAGCGGAAATTCCAGGATGCGATCTGGGTCGGCAAGGCGCTGTTTGACCGGAACAAGGTGAGCGGTTCGTCGGCCAACATGAGCTTTCTCCATGACGGCAAAGTGTACATCACCGGCAGCGGCACCTGCTTCGGCCGGCTGACGAAGGACGATTTTGCGGTGACGACACCGGACGGGGAACATCTGGCGGGCATCAAGCCGAGCAAGGAGCTCCCGCTTCATCTGGCGCTGTACAGAAACAAGCCGGACGTCCGGGCCGTCATCCACACGCACAGTTTCTATTCGACGCTGTGGTCCTGTCTTCCGCATGAGAACGAGCGGGACATCATGCCCGAGTATACGCCATATCTGCGGATGCGGGTCGGCACCATCGGGCTTATTCCGTACGGAAAACCGGGTTCGCAGACGCTGTTCCGGTATTTTGAAGAGCGCGTCTTGGACAGTGACGGCTATATCCTGCAAAATCACGGACCGGTGGTGGGCGGTTCGGATATTTTGGATGCCTTCTTTAACCTTGAGGAGTTGGAGGAAAGCGCCCGGATCGCCTGGGAATTGCGAAACGAGAAAAACGCGAACCGGATCCGGGATGCGGAGCAGGCCAAATAGCGGCAAAATGAACCACGGTGCGGCATCAATCTTTGTTTGACGAAGGGGTTGGCATTGGCCACCCTTTTATCGTTTTCGCGCCGGCGCAGGGTACATAAAACAAATGCGCTTCGCAGCCGCAGTCCGAAGAGCCGAACCCCCGCACGGGAACCACGCCGCCGTGTTCCGCCATCAGCCTGCGGAACAGCCGGCATTCGCCCTCATCACCTGGGAAAGTCGCTACTTCAAAGATGCGAAGATGCGGGCGCAGGTAGTCGAAATGCCAGCGCATGGTTTTCTCCGGGCGCAGATGCCTGTCGATTCTGGCCCGCAGGTTCCTCCTGGCGCTACCCACGTATACGTATAATCCCCTCCGGAACGAAAAAAACCCGAGTCTGCCGACCGCAAGCTTCGTAAGTTCTTCGTCCAGCCACCCTTTGATGGCATACAGGGAATGGCGGTTGCCGTCATTTGGTTCCAATCCGGCGGGCAGACTATCCATCGCCGGCCGCACTTCCGTCCCCTCCAAAACCGAGATTCATGACCGAAGGCCGCGGCCAATCAATTTATGCATATAAAATCTATCAAACTTTTTCAATCATCGGCGCGAGGGGATTTTGTATATTTAACTCGATAAAGGCGTTGCGGGGTGATTTGACGGGTTCGCTTTATTCATTAAAAGCGATAAAGCATCACTGGCATCCAGCATCACACCAGGAATGGAAACTGTCAACGCGCCCGGCGGAAACCCGTCAATCCGGCGCCAACCGGCAACCGGCCGTCCACCGGACGGCTGTTGACGAACAACGTGCAATACCATCTACGGAAAACGGGGGAAATCGCACATGCATACGTTCAAGCACAAACTGCGCATCATCGCGGTCATGCTCGTCCTGGTCCTTGCCGTGGCCGGCTGTTCGTCGGGCGGCGGCCAAGGCGGCGGCCAAACCGGCGGTTCCACGCCCGCGCCCGGCACCGGATCCGGAGGCGGCCAGGCCGCCAAGGAAAAGGTGACCATCGAAGCCTGGGTTCTGCCCGTCGTGTCCGAAGAGAAATGGAAAAATCTGGCCGAGCAGTTCAACGCCGAGCATGAAAATATTCAGGTCAATCTGACCGTCCTGCCCTGGACGAACGGAAGAGAGCAGATCAAAACCGCCCTGGGCGCCGGCAACGGTCCGGACGTGTATTACATTCCCGTCGGGCTGGACCAGGATTATATCGACGCCAAAATCATGCCCCCGGTGACCTCGGTGGGCGTGACGAAAGAAGAGCTGGACCAGTATCTGCCGCTGATCAAGGCCAACTCCGTGGACGGCGAAATCTACGCGCTCCCGCTGGCCTATGACATCGTCATGCTGTTCGTCAACAAGGAAATCCTGAAGCAGCACGGATTCGACAATCCGCCGGCCACCTACGACGAACTGTACAACATGGCCAGCAAGATCTCCCAGGCCACCATGGAAAACGGCAAACCCGCGGTCATGGGCTTCCAGTTCCGCGGCATGGACGAACACCTCAATTTCATGAACCATATCTGGGAGACGCTGTTCAAGGCGGAAGGCGGAGACTACATCACGGACGGAAAATCTTCCATCCATTCTCCGGCCGGGCAGCGGGCGCTGTCCTACATGAAGAAGTTCTATGAGAACAACGTGTCGATTCCGGGGATCAGCGCGATCGAAGGGTTCGAAAACGAAACCATCGCCATGATTCCCTACATCCAGACGGTGGCCAGCGACCGCG
>DATCLN010000180.1:0-57440 GCA_036563895.1 Paenibacillaceae bacterium | reverse complement strand
GCCGCCTGTATGTGGACGGCGAGCGGCTGATCGAACCCTACACGGACGTTGAAATCGCGGGCGACGGCATGGCACCGGTGCGGGTCAGCGGCGGGCACTATTTCGTGATGGGGGACAACCGCCGTCTGGCGGCCAGCGAGGACAGCCGGTCGTTCCGGGAAGTGGAGAGGGAGCGGATCGTCGGCAGGGCGGAACTGGTCATCTGGCCGATCCCCGGCTGGAGGCGGCTGTAAGGAGGGCGGCGCCGCGCGATGAAGGAAGTGACCATTTACACGGACGGCGCCTGTTCGGGCAATCCGGGGCCGGGTGGCTGGGGCGCCGTGCTGATCTACGGGAACCGGCGCAAGGAAATCTCAGGGGCGGAAGCGTCGACCACCAACAACCGGATGGAGCTGACGGCGGCGGTGGAGGCGCTGGGCCGGCTGAAAGAGCCCTGCCGGGTGAAGCTGTACAGCGATTCCGCCTATCTCGTCAACGGCCTGCGCCAGGGCTGGCTGGACAAGTGGGTGCGGAACGGCTGGCGCAACAGCCGCGGGCAGCCGGTGGAAAACCGGGATCTGTGGGAAAGGCTGCACGAGCTGCTGGGCATCCATGAAGTGGAATTCGTCAAGGTGAAAGGCCACGCCGACAACGAACTGAACAACCATTGCGACCGGCTGGCGCGCGAGGCGATCGCCCGGCTGTAGCCGGCCGGTGCGGGGAGGGACGCGTATGGCCGAAGCGGCCGGCGGACGGTTCGCGGAGCGGGACGACGGTTTCTGGCGGCGGCTCAAGGAAGAGATGAAATCCGCCGCGCCGTCCCTCGGGATTGACAGGATCGGCGTCGCTTCGGCGGAACCGTTCCGGGAACTGAAAGAGAGACTTGTGCGCCGCAGGGAGTTAGGGCGCGATTCCGGCTTCGAGGAGCCCGATCTGGACAAACGCACCGATCCGACGCGCGTGTTTCCGGAAGCGCGCTCCATCATTGCCGTGGCCGTGGCGTATCCGGCGAAGCTGCGCGGCGCTCCGGCGTCGTCGCCCGGCGCCCGGCGGGGCATCTTTTCCCGATCGTCCTGGGGCGAGGATTACCACCGCGTCGTCGGACGAAGGCTGGAGCGCCTGGCCGGATGGCTGGCGGAGCGGGTGCCGGAGACGCGGACGCTGGCGATGACCGACACCGGCGCCCTGGTGGACCGGGCCGTGGCGGAGCGGGCGGGGATCGGCTGGAGCGGCAAAAACTGCTCCATCATCACCCCGGAGTTCGGCTCCTGGGTGTATCTGGGCGAGCTGATCACCAATTTGCCCCTGCCGCCGGACCGGCCGATCGAGGACGCGTGCGGGTCGTGCACCCGCTGCCTCGAAGCGTGCCCGACCGGGGCGCTGGTCGGTCCGGGCGAGCTGGATTCGCGCCGTTGCATCTCGTGGCTGACGCAGTCGAAGGACGCGATCGACGAACACCTGATGGAGAAGATCGGCAACCGCCTGTACGGCTGCGACACCTGCCAGGTGGTCTGCCCGTACAACCGCGGGCTGGACGCGCGCCATCACGAAGAGCTCTTGCCCGATCCGGAAATCGTCAAGCCCCTGCTTCGTCCGATTCTGGCAATGGGCAACCGCGAATTCAAGGAAAAGTTCGGCCGCAGCGCGGGGGCCTGGAGGGGCCGCAAGCCGATCCAGCGCAACGCGCTGATCGCCCTGGGGCATTTCCGAGACCGGGAGTCGGTGCCGGACATCGTCCGGGTGCTCCGGGAAGACCCGCGGCCGGTGCTGCGGATGACCGCGGCCTGGGCGCTGGGCAGGATCGGCGGTGACGAAGCGGCCGCGGCCCTGCGGGAAGCGGCGGCCGGCGACGCGGAGCATGAGGTGCGGGCGGCCGCGCGGCGGGCGCTCGACCGGCTGGCGCAGGCGCCGGCTGCGGCCCGGGAACGGGCGGAGGAGGCCCGGGAAAGGACGGAGACCACGGCGGCAAAAGGAGGGCGCGTCCCGTGACGGAAAGGATGAAAAGACCAGGCGGGCGGGCGGACAGGGCGGTCCGCGAAACGGACAGGCATGCCGGCGGGACGGATGGACAAGACCGGGGGGAACGGGTCCGGAATGAACAGGCCCGGGATGGACGAGCCTGGGGCGGAAAGGCCGACGGGCGGGCCCGGGATGACGGACGGCTGTACTGGCGCGAAATGGCTTCCCCCCTCGGAACGCTGACGCTGGTCGCGTCGGAGCGGGGGCTGTGCAGCGTGGATTTTGCCGCCTTCGCGGAAGCCGCCGATCAGCTGGCCGAGTGGGCCAGGCGATGGTGGCGGGAGCCCGTGCTGATACCGGCGCCGGAAGGCCACCCGCTGCTTGCGGAGGCGCAAAGCCAGCTGGACGCCTATTTTCGCGGCGAGCTGAGGAATTTCTCGATCCCCCTCGACCTGCGCGGGACGGCGTTCCAGCGGAAGGTCTGGAAAGCCTTGTGCCGCGTTCCCTACGGGTCGACGGCGTCCTACGGGGAGATCGCCGCCGCGGTCGGCAGGCCCGGGGCGGCCCGGGCCGTCGGAGGTGCAAACAATCGCAATCCGGTGCCGATCATCGTGCCGTGCCACCGGATCATCGGCGCCGACGGTTCGCTCGTCGGTTACGGCGGCGGCCTGTGGATCAAGGAACGGCTTTTGGCCCTGGAAGGGATCCTGCAGATTCCCTCCGCGCGGTCTCCGGCGGGGAAACCCGACGCGGCCGGAGCCTGAAACAAGGGATTCGGCCCGCTTCCGGCGAATTGGATTCCGACTGAAGCCAGCTCGACAGACGGGGTGAGAGTCGCCATGCGACTGGTGGACATCGAGTCGGTGGAACCGGGACAGGTGCTGGGCAAATCCATCTATTCCTTCAACGGCACCATCATGCTGGCGCAGGGCGTGCAGCTGACGGTTTTCATGATCAGCCAGCTCAAGCGCCTCGGCGTGACCATGCTCTACATCAAGGATCCGGATTTTGCGGACGTGGTCGTGGAAGACCCCATATCCGAAGAGACGAAGCAGATGGTCATCCGGCAGCTGTCGGAAACCTTCGACTCGATCCGGTCGGGCAAGCAGTTCAGCACGAAGGCGATCTCGAACGCCGCCGACCAGCTGCTGCAGGACATCATGGAGAACCAGGACGTGCTGCTCCATCTGTCCGACATCCGCACCCACGACAACGCCGCCTACTTGCACGCCATCAACGTGTGCGCCGCGTCGGTGATGATCGGCCTGAACCTGGGCTACAACATGCAGCAGCTCAAGGAGCTGGCCATCGGGGCGCTTTTGCACGACATCGGCAAAATTGACGCTCCCGACAACGAGGAAGGCCGGAACCACCACGCCTGGCGGGGCTTCGAAACGCTGAAGAACCAGCGCGAGTTCAGCCTGCTCGTGGCCCACGTCGCGCTCCAGCACCACGAGCACATCGACGGCACCGGGCAGCCGCGCGGGCTGACCAGCGACCAGATCCACCCGTACGCCAAAATCACGGCGGTTGCCAACACCTATGACAATCTGCTGCATCCGACGGACGGCGGGCGCGTGCTGCCCCACGAAGCGGTGGAAACGCTGAACGCGCTCTCCGGCACGAAGCTGGACCACGAAATGCTGGTGCTGTTCAACCGTTTCGTGTCCATCTATCCCAACGGGATTTCCGTGCGCCTGTCGAACCGTCAGACCGGCGTGGTCGTGGGCCAGCACCGCGGCCTGCCGGGCCGGCCCATCGTGCGGGTGCTGGCGCGGGATCGGGACGACGTCCGGGCGGAGGAAATCGACCTGGCCCGCCATCCGACGCTGTTCATCGAAGCCGTGCTCAGCTGACCCGTATGTTTTCGGGTTTTGCAATTGCTTGTGATGCCGGATATCATTCCCGGTCATGCTCCTCTCGAGACGAGCTCTTTTTCTTTGTAAATTTCCCTTATGGCGTCCTCAATCGTGGGATCTTTTACGCTCAAATCCCGAATCGGCAGCTGTTTCGACAAGTCTGCGATCAGATCCGACGCGGAGATCTGGTTTTTGTCAAACCGGTACGACACATGAAGCCCATCGTGACGCACGATTTCGGCCGCCGGATGAGGGCGGACGCTCGCAAACTCTTTCAGTTCGATCTCCAGAAGCCGCATCGGCGTGAGTTTGTTGACAATGGCGCCGATCGGCCCGTCCTCGACGATTTTGCCGCGGTTTACGATGATCACCCTGCTGCATAATTCTTCGATGTCGTCCAGATCGTGCGTGGTCAAAATGACGGTGACCTTTTTGGCTTTGTTGATTTCCTTGATAAAATTGCGAATCGCGTGTTTGGCTTCCGCGTCGAGTCCAATGGTCGGTTCGTCGAGAAACAGGATGGAGGGAGAATGGAGCATCGCGGCCGCCAGATCTCCCCGCATTCTCTGACCCAGCGAAAGCTGGCGAACCGGTCTGCTGATGAAATCTTCCAGACCAAGGATGGCCTGAAGCATTTCCATATTTTCGCGAAACGTCTTTTGGTCCACCCGGTAAATCCTTCGCAACAGCTCAAACGATTCCCGAAGCTGCAAATCCCAGTAAAGCTGGGTTCGTTGGCCGAAGACGACGCCGAGATTTTGCACGACGGCTTTCCGGTTTTGCTGGGGCGAAATTCCGCACACCCGGATATGCCCGCTGGTGGGGTGCAAAATGCCGGACAGCATTTTGATCATCGTGCTTTTCCCCGCTCCGTTGGGACCAATGTAACCGACGATTTCCCCCGGCTCGATGGTGAAGCTGATATCGTCCACCGCCCGGACGGTTTTCTTTTCCGGGAACAGCAGGCTTTTCAGCGCGGCGCGGACGCCCGGTTTTTTGACAACGGTTATGTAGTCCTTGACGACACGTTCCACTTGAATAATCGACATCCGTATCACCTCAGGTTCCTGCACTTTCGTACTTTCGCAGACCCCAATTGAATATCAATTGGGACAGGTAGTAAAACACAAATCCGATGATCGGCGTCAGGAGCGCCAGATCGAAAGGAAGGACAAACCGATCGCGGTCCAAAAAGGCGGAAGCGGGATAAAAGCTGATGAAGCCGATCGGTATGACAAAAGTGAAAAGCACCTGGATCAGATAAGGATAAAGGTTGAGAGGATACATCGTCGTGCGCTCAAGGATCACCAGCGTAAAGTGATGAACGGCGGCATTTTTTTTCGTCCAAAAGGCGATGCTGCCGATCATGACAAACAGCGCCGCCCGGATAAACACGGCCCCGACGAGGATGAGGACCAGCTTGAGGATGTTGGGCAGCGTCCATTCAAACCCGACGAGGGAACAGGCGTAAAGGAAAATGATCGTTCCGGGGATGAGGTCGATAAAACCGATAAAATTGAAGTAGCTGGCGATCAGCTGGAAAAAAACGTTCATGGGCCGAAGCAAAAGGCGGTCGAAGGTGCCGTCAATGACCATCCGGCCGATCATCCAGGAGTTGATGAAAAAAACGACCATCAATCCGTGGCTTAACAGCCCGAGCCCAAAAATGAACATCAGATCCGGAAACGCCCATCCGTTGAGATGATGGAAGTGATCGGTTATGACCTTGAGAAGGTAAATGCCGGAAAAATACTGGATGGGAATCATCAGAATCCAGCTGGCGAGAAACAGCGGATATTCCAGCTGTTGCTGGAAGGTCAGCCGCAGGTAACAGGCGGCCACCGAACCGTAATGCCGCAGGACGGAAAACATGCGCTCACCCCCCCTGAATCAGCGTTTTCTTTTTCGTTATTCTCCAGAACAAAGCCAGAACAAGAAACAGCACGGCCGCCCAGATCAGCTGGATGCCCATCTCCCGAAGGGCCTGTTCGTATCCGATGACGCCGATGTAAATGCCCAAGGGGGTTTGGTACGTATATTGAAAAGGCAAAAATTTCGAGATCCATTGCAGCGGTTCGGGGAAAAACCAAATGGGAACGAAGCTCCCCGACAGGACGCGCACGATGGCGTCTTTCACCATCCCCATGTTCCCCAGCTCCATGACCCAGAACGCGAGCAGCCCCACAATGGCGCTTAAAAACCACAGGATGACATAGCTGAAAACGCAACTGGGCAAAAAGAGCAGAAAGCTCAGCGGCGATTCCGGCAACGGCAGACCAAAGAAGATGGCGCCGGAAATCAGCAGGGGAATCGCTTTGATCATGAAATCGCTGGCGACAGCCCCCAAATCGTCGGCGAAATAAACCGCCAGCAGCGGAATGGGTTTGTAGAAATCCGTTGCGATTTGCCCTTCGCGAACCTTGTTGTAAATGGTGTCCTGAACGCCGCATACGAACAGGGTTCCCAGCAGGGTGGACACGATGGAGTAGGTGACCATGTCCCGGACGCCCATTCCGTTTTTTTCCTGAACGGAAGAAAACGCGGCCTCCCACAAAAAGACCGCCGTCACCATCAGCACCAGATTGGTGCCGATGCTGACGAGGACGTCGAAGCGGTAAGCCAGATTGGTCAAAATCCTCATTTTCGTCAAGTAATAATAGGGAGCAAGATTCATCAATGTTCAACACCCCGGCGCGACAATTGGTTTTCATGCGGACCATGATAGCGGATACAAAAGACCGCGCGCGAAATGAGTGGGATAAAGTGGAACGAAAGCATCATCCGCTTATTTTATCTCAGAAATAGAAAATGAACAATCATTATTGAAAAAATAGAATATTGATCTCAAATTATATTTGATTCCCGAATTGCATAAAAATCACTTCATTGGAAACTCTCTTTCCCTGTGTAATTACCTCGGAAACCTTAAATCAGCCCCAACTCCAGGAAATTGCGCAACATCCCGCACAAAAAGCGAAACTTTCTGATCGACCATAGCCTGATGCTTCGCGATCTCGCGCTCAAGTATGCCATTATCTGAAACTCGATATACCTGGAAGAGAAAACCCGCAAAAATCCCCCCCTGGAAAAAATAAGCTGAGGAGGAAATATCGACGCGTCTTCCTGGAGGAATGGCGATGGATAAAATGGCGATGGAGATGAAAAAAGGAATTGGCGCCATTGCCGGCGAAATTCTCAAGTGCGAACCAGGCGAAGCAATGAAAGGAATGGCATTGCGATGACGACGACCGCAACGGTTAAAACCTTTGACGATGCGCTTGAGCTGGTGAACGAGGTTGGAATCTTGCCGTTTTCGCCTTATTTTCCGGAGCACCCGTCGCTTTGGACGGTGACCGATCAAAGCAAATGGCATACCGGTACGCCCTGTGATCCGTGGCTTTGGCGGGACCGGTTCGGACAAGAAGGGCTGGCGGCATACGGAAGATTCCTCGGCGACAAACCGTTTCTGGTCTCGAGGGAGATCTTCCCGCTCTTCCGGGCCGCGCTGAAGGGGTTAAAACCCGCTTTGCCGGCGGCTCTTGAAGAACGCCTCCGGCTGATTCGGGAAATTATCCGGAACCAGGAAGGCGTCAGCGTGAAGGATCTGCGGAAATTGTCGGGCATGGTGGAGAAAGAGGACAAGAACCCCTTCGACAAAATCCTGATTCATTTGCAGAAAACCGGAGAGGTTCTGATCTGCGGCATCGCCGACAGGCTGACCGCTTCCGGCGCCAAGGACGGCTGGAACAGCACGTGCTACATGACCGTCGATCACTGGATGCAACGTCACGGCATCGCCGACGATCCGTCCGTTCCCGCGGACGAGGCGGCTTCGCGGCTGCTCGCCTGGTGCGCCGAGCGGTGGACGCCTCCGGCGGTGCAATTTTTCCGCAAACGGATCACTCCTTCCACGAACTAAAATTCCCTGGACTGGATGTCGAATCACGGCGGCAAAGTCGGCATTTCGCGAAACGTCCCCGGAGCGATTGCGGGATCCGGGAAAATCGTGGTATGATGATTAGCAGCCCCGCGGACGGCGGCCTGTCGCGCGGGGCTTTATTCTTACGGCGGAGGGATGCGCGCATGAATGCGTGGGATATCGTCATTCCGGTCGTGACGCTCGTCGTCGGTTTCGTGGCCGGATTTGCCGGAGGCGTTTTCTACTTGCGTAGCCAGATCGCCAAGATGCAGAAGGACCCCGAAGCGCTGGCGAAGATGGCCAGGCAGATGGGTTACAATTTGAACAGGCAGCAATTGCAGCAGGCGCAGCAGATGCTCAAGAAGCAAAATCCGCCCAAGAAACGCCCGCGCCGGTAGGGGGTGCGCTCAGGTTGTCCGGAATCAAGGAATACCGCAACGAATTCATCGACCGCCACCGGGGCGAGCTGGAAATGTACATCCGGGAAATCCTTCGCCTGGTCGGGGAAGACCCGGACCGGGAAGGGCTTCGGGACACTCCGGAGCGCGTGGTGAACTGGTACGCCGAGATGCTCGCCGGCTATGGGGTGGATCCGCGGGAAGTGCTGGGCGACACCTTTGACGAGCAGCACGAGGAACTGGTAATTGTCAAGGACATCACGTACTACAGCCTGTGCGAGCACCATATGGTGCCGTTTTTCGGCAAGGCGCACATCGGGTACATTCCGAGCGGGAAGATCGCCGGCCTGAGCAAGCTGGCCCGTCTGGTGGACGCGGTGACGAAGCGGCTGCAGGTGCAGGAGCGGCTCACGTCGCAAATCGCCGACACGCTGGAGGAAGTGCTCAAGCCCCATGGCGTGATGGTCGTCGTGGAAGGGGAGCATCTGTGCATGTGCGCGCGCGGCGTGAAAAAGTACGGCAGCAAAACGGTCACTTCCGCGGTGCGGGGGCAATTCCTGCGCAGCGCGGCGGCGCGTTCGGAGTTTTTGTCACTGATCCGGGGATAAACAAAATAAGTCGCCCGCACCGGCGTTTCGCAGTGGCGAAACGCGGCGCGGGCTGTTTTTTATGTCACAGGCGGCAGATGTCGTTCGGGCAAAATTCGCACCGGCATGCGTTGCGCAGATCGTTCATGTTTTTGATGACGATGTGGCCGTTTTTGACGTCGATGACGCCGTCCCGCTTCAGCTGGCCGAAGATCCGGCTGACGCATTCCCGCGTGGCGCCGATCATGTCGGCAATCTCGGCGTGGTTCAGCCGGAGACCGATGCGCAGTCCTCCCTCTTCCGGTTCGCCGTACGTGTTGGCCAGCCGGATGAGCAGGGAGCAGAGGGCGCCCTGTTTGCCGAAGGTGAGAAAATCCCGGAACTTCATCTGCGTCATCCGGTTCATCAAGCCCATCCATTGCACGAATTCGATGGCGAAATCGCCGTGCTGCCACAGCAGGATCTCCAGATCCTTCCGCTGGATGACGCCCGCGTGGGTGCGTTCCATGGCCTCGGCGGTGAAAATGTGCGTGGAATCCCTGAACGAATCGATCTGGCCGAACAGGTCCCCGTCGCGGAACAGGTGGAAGGTGAACGACCTGCCGCCTTCCGTCGTCTTGGTGAGGCGGACAAGCCCCGACCGGACAAAATACAGCTTGTCGGCCGGATCGCCTTCCCAGTACAGCACGGCTCCTTTTTCAAACGTTTTGTCGTACATGATGCTTTTCAGCTTGTCGAAGTTGTCGGGGCTGAGCACGCTGGCGATTCCCGATGCCTTCGGTTTGGCCGGTTTTTCCAGTGTCTGGATCATGCCGGAGCCCTCCTTCGGTTTGGAAAACCTGATTTTATTATAGGGCTCAGTGACCGTTTCCCTAATCGGGAGATTGTCGGGTTTTTGGGGAGGGAATTCCCTGATTTGCCGCTCGGGAAATTGCCCGGAAAGGGATCGGGGAATTTGTGAGGTAGTTCACAGCGCGCGGAGGGCGGAAAGGGTTAAAGTTTTAGGAGACGGGGGAACCATACCTGGAAAGGATGTGATCCGGTTGCTGACGGGCATCATTCTGGCCGGCGGGCAGAACCGGAGGATGGGGGGTCATGCGAAGGCGCTCTTGCCTTTCGGGGAAGGCACGCTGATCCAGCATCAGATCGGACGGATGCGGGAAATCTGCAGCGAGATCATCGTGGTGACGAACGAGCCGCGCCCGCTGCTCTCGTATGTCGACCGTTCGGTGCGGGTGATCACGGATTACGTGACCGGGCTCGGGCCGCTGGGCGGCATGCACGCGGGGCTGTCCCTGGCCCGGAATCACAAGGCGTGGATCGTCGGCTGCGACATGCCGTTTTTGTCGCCTGAGGCGGCGAAATTGATGCTGGAACGATCCGAAGGCGTCGACGCGGTGCTGCCCGCGGACGTGAGCGGCCCCTATCCCCTGCACGGCGTGTACGACACCGGCTGCGTCCGCGTGATCTCCGAGCTGGCCGAGCAGCGCGAATCCTCGCTGTTTCGGATGCTGGCGATGATTGACTGGATTTCGCTGACGAAGCAGGAATGTGAAAAGCACGGGATTCCCTTCGATTTTGTATTCGAGATCAACACGCCGGAGGATCACCGGAAAGCGCAGGAAATGTGGGCGGAAAAAATGCGCAACCTTACGCGGCCGTGAGGCGGCGGGGTTGAAACCGGCGGACAAAAGACCATAAGAATCGGGCCAAATTGAAGCTCCCGCGGCTTCTTTTTTTTTACTATGATGTTGGCTATGATGTTATCCAGCACAGTCATGATGATCATTGAAGTCTGTGACTTGATGGAGGGCTGCGTCAGATGACCACGCATGGGCGGCCGATCCGGATCGGCCTGATCGGGGCGGGCGGCATTGGCTCGATTCACCTGCAGGTATTCGGCAAGATGCGCGGGGATTGCGAGGTCGTCGCCGTCACGGACACGGTGCTTCCCTTGGCGGAGCAGAGGGCGAAAGAATACGGGGTGCCGGTGGTGCCCGCCGGTCCGGAGGAGCTGATTGCGCTGCCGGATGTGGACGCGGTCATCATCGCCGTGCCGAACCGGTATCACAAGGAATTCACGCTGGCCGCGCTGCAAAGCGGAAAGCACGTCCTGGTGGAGAAGCCGATGGGCCTGAACGCCGAGGACGCCAAGGAAATCGTGCGGGCCGAGCGGCGGTACGGCAAGGTGGTGATGGTCGGCCACCAGATGCGGTGGGACTGGGTGCCGCTGCGCATCCGGGAGCAGATCGAGCGCGGGGAGCTGGGACGCATCTACAGTGCCAAAACCGGCTGGTTCCGGCGCCAGGGCATTCCCGGCTGGGGCTCCTGGTTTACGAGGAAAAACGAAGCGGGCGGCGGTCCTCTGATCGACATCGGCGTGCACATGATCGATCTGGCTTTTTTTCTGCTCGGCGAGCCGAAGCCGGTGACGGTGTCCGGGGCGGTGTACGCCGAATTCGGGCCGCGGAAAAGAGGGCTCGGATCATGGGGCGCTCCCGACTGGAACGGGTATTTTGACGTGGAAGATTTCGCGACGGCCCTCATCCGGATGGAGGACGGCCGGACGCTTACCGTGGAAGTCAGCTGGGCCGCCCACGTGGACGGCGACAGCCAGCCGTTTGTGCATCTGTTTGGCACCGAGGGCGGCGCGGTCATCCGCGGGGAGACCGGCAAGTTTCTGACCGAGCGGGACGGGCGGCCGGTCGACATTCCCCTGGTTCCGCCGGCGGACGACGAAGGCAGCCGCGTGCGGCTCGCCCGCCATTTCCTCGAATGCATCCGGACCGGCCGCAAGCCCGCGACTTCCGTGGAAACGGGGCTGCGCAGCAACCTGATCATCGAGGGGATTTACGAATCGTCGCGGACCGGGCGGGAAGTCGTGCTGGACTGGAGCGTGTAGGCCGGCCGGGTCCCGCGGTCAAGCCGGCGGGCTCCAGCGCAGGGTTCGCGCCCGGGCAAAGCGCTTCTCCACCGCCGGCCAGTTGACCACGCGCCACCAGTCGCGAATGTAGGCTGCGCGGTTGTTCTGATGTTTCAAATAATAGGCGTGTTCCCACACATCGAGGGGAAGCAGCGGCACCACGTCCCATTGGGACAGGTTCTGGTGCTTCTCCGCGGTGAGAATCTCCAGGCGGCGGCTGCGCGGGCTCCAGACGAGGATGGCCCAGCCGCCGCCTTCCACTTTTTCGGCGGCCGCGGAGAACTGGCGGTGGAAGGCGTCGTAGCCGCCGAAATCGCGCTCGATTTGCCTGGCCAGTTCTCCCCCGGGCCTGCCGCCGCCGTTCGGCGACATCGTTTCCCAGAACAGCGTATGCAGGTAGTGGCCCGCCCCGTTGAACGCCAGCTCCCGTTCCCAATGCTTGACCAGATCGAAGTTGCCGGTGCGCCGCGCTTCCTCGAGCTTTCGCTCCGCCAGGTTGAGGCCGTCTACGTAAGCCCGGTGGTGGCGGTCGTGGTGGATGCGCATCGTCCGTTCGTCGATGTAGGGTTCCAGCGCGTTGTAGGGGTATGGCAACGGAGGCAGGGTATGCCCGCCGATGGGCACGGAGCCGGCGTCGTCAGGTTCCCGAGGTGCCCGGAGGGAATGGGAATCCTCTCCGGGTTCGCCTTGGAATGACCGGAATTCTTCGATGAAGCAATTCGCCTCTTCCAGGAACCGCTCCGATTCTTCCCGAATGTGGCGCACGGCGGCGGACGCGGCCGGCCAGCTTCGCAACGCGGCGCTGCCTGCCTGCAAAAGCTCCAGTTGCCGGACGAATTCCCCCGACTGATAGACCGCGGCGCGTGCGAGATGGAAGGCGTCTTCGGCCGAATTCGCAGGCGGATTTGCCGGGTCTGCCGGAACTGCAGGGTTGGTCCCCGCCGATGCCGAACCTGTCCCCGCCGGTTCCGCCCTCGTTTCGGGCCCGCCCTCCGGAACCGATCCCGCGCCGCGGTCCGCCAGGATGGCCCTGGCGGCATCCGCCGTGCGCGCAAACAGGGCTTCCCAATCCCGAAGCGTCCGGACGAAGGCGGGTTCCAGATGGGGAACCAGCTGGCGAATCAGAGCGGCGCCGGCGGCTTCCCGGTTTTTCCAGACGGCCAAAAATTCCAACGCGCGAAGCGGCATCCGATCGTCACGCCAAAGCAGCATAAAAAAACCTCCCTCCATCCGCTGTGGTCAATGTATGCGGGAGAGAGGCCGGCCTATGACGAGGAGTGGATTCGTCATGCTGTCTGGACCGTTTAAGCCCCGCCCCGGCATCCCGCTGCAGGAGCTTCCATCGGGTGTTCCGCCACCGGTTATTCCTTATCAGGGTACCATTAACGTCCCGTCCGAAGGAGTCTCGGCCACGGCATTTGTTGCCTCATTTTCTGCAGCGGGCACGAAGCTGACGGCCGGGCCGGCAGTGGCGTCCGCCTCGGGATTTTCCGCAATCTGCGCCCCGATAACGGCCTCGGTGAACCCGGCCAAAACGGAAACGACCGCAGGGGTGGCCGCCACGCGAAAGAGAAAGTCCGCCACCCGGCGTTTGTATTCCTCAGCGTGGGTGCGGAACATCATTTCGTGGTCCGCCCCTTCCACGATCCACAGCGCGGAGTCGGGATGCCGCTGGGCCTTCGCCACGCGTTCCGCCAGCTCCGGGGAAGCCTTGGCGTCGCCGGTGCCGTGGATGAGGAGTATCGGAAACGGAAACGCCGTCGTCCGGATTGCCTCGCCGGGGATCTCCTCCAGGCGCACGCCGCTCCACAGCGGCAGGAACAGGCGGACGAGCTCCGCCGACGACCGGAGCACGGCCGCGTGGCGGGCGAGGTTTTCGCGGATGGCTTCCGGCGTCGGCACGAACGTGCTGTCCAGGATCATCCCGTCGATGTCGCGGGGATCGCTCTGCAGCGCCGCCTGCAGCGCGGTTCCCGCGCCCATCGAGAACCCCCATACGATCACTTTCTCCGTGCCGGATTCGCGGGCAAAGCGAAGCGCTCCAAGCAGTTCACGGGATTCGTGCACCCCGCCCGTCGCCGGCCGGCGACGGGACGGATCGGCAAAGCCGTAATCGAACATGAGCACGTTGTAGCCCAGTTCGTGCAGCCAGCCGGCCACCTCGTACATGGGCACCCAGAGTTCCTCGCGGTTGGTGCCGTACCCGTGGCTGAGCACGACGGTATGGCCAGCGCCGGCACGGGCGGCCGGAATCCACCAGCCGTTCACCAGGGCGCGTCCGTCCGAACTGGGAAACGCAACGTCCCGATAGGGCAGCTCCTTGGCGGCAAACGGGTTGGAGTTCAGCGAAACGATAGGGGGATGGGCGAGCAGCCAGGCGACCATCGCGTGGAAACCGGCAACCACCGTCAGCGCGATGACGGTGAGCATGAGCGACAGGAACGCCGGATACGCGGCGCGCCGCAGCGTCAGGCTCCGCCGGCCGGACGTGACGGGCAAAGGAGCGGGACGGGCGCTTCCATCTGCCTGCAGGCGGGAAGTCGTGATGTCCATGAGAAGCCCCTCCCGGTGGGGAGTGTAAGCGCTTTTATCCTTTATCCTTATCGTACTGTCCGTTCGGGAATTTCGTCAATCGCGCCGCCGGAAGGAAAAAATGGGAAATCCGCCGGAAAAGCGTTTGTCACAGGGGGAGGGCTTGCGCTATACTTGTACTGCATGGTTTCACAGAGTGAAACGCGATTTCGGTTTCCGGCAACCATGGCCGCGGATGGCGGATACGTCCGCCGACGCCAAAGAGAGAGTTTTTTCGGAGGGGAGAGCCTTTAATGGAGGAAAAGCGCACGGTCCGCGCGGTGGAAAGGGCGCTGGACATTCTGCTTTGTTTTCGTCACGGACGGGAATGGGGGCTGACGGAGCTGTCGCAGCGCGTCGGCCTCCACAAAAGCACCGCGCACCGGCTTCTCGCCACGCTCGAGGACAAGGGGTTCGTCGTGAGGGACGAGGCCACGGAAAAGTATCGGCTCGGCCTCAGCCTGCTTGAGCTGTCCGCCAACCTGACGCTGCCCGACGACCTGTCGACGGTATTGCTCGGCGAAATGGAGAAGCTGCGCGACCGGCTGGGAGAGACGATCAGCCTGTATGTGCGGGACGGCAACGAGCGGGTGCGCATCCAGGCGGTGCAAAGCACGCAGGCCATCCGCCGCGTGGCTCCGGTGGGGGCGAGGATGCCGCTGTTCGTGGGGGCGTCCAGCAAGGTGCTGCTTGCCTATGCCGAACCGGAAGTGCGGGAAGCGGTGCTGAACGATCCGGCCTGGCCGGCTTCGCTGGACCGGGAGGCTTTCGTCCGGCAGCTCGAGGAAATCGCCAAAGCCGGTTACGCCACCAGCATCGAAGAACGCGAGCCGGGCGCGGCCGCCGTCGCCGCGCCGATCTTCAACCGGTCGGGCAGGCTGGTGGCGGCCCTTGCGGTCTCCGGCCCGTCCAACCGGCTGACGCCGGGAGTCATGCGCAAGTACGCGCCGGTGGTCATGGAAGCGGCCAGACGCATGGGGACGATGCTGGGGTGATCCGTGGAGGAGCGTTCCGTGGCGAGGTAAGTCGCGCGCCGGCTCGTATTCACGTCCCGGAGGATTCCGTTTTGGGCGGCAAACTCCGCAGAAATTCGACCGCCTCCCGGAGGCTGGACACCGGGACGAGGCGGGGCGACAGGTTGAATTCCCGCACGGCGGCTTCGGCTTCTCGCCAGTTGCCGTACCCTTCCGCTTCCACATAGGGAACGAGGAAATAATCCGCTTTTTCCCGATGAGCCGCCATCAGCTTGTAGCGCAGCCAGCCCACCTGCCCCACCGATCCGTCAGCCGAGATGGTGCCCGAACCGGCAATGCGGTACCCCCGCGTCAGGTCTTCCCCGGTCAGATGCGCGACCAGTTCGAGGGTCATCATGAGTCCGGCGGACGGGCCCGACATGTGGGAAAAATTCAGCTCCACCGGGTCGGGCGGCGTCACTTTGATGACCTGACGCAGAAAAATGCCGATGCCGGTCCTTCCGTTGCTCAGCCGGACGAGCGGCACCTCGGCCTCAAACGGCTTGCCGCCTCGCGTGCCGGACAAGCGCACGGTGTCGTCCGGCGCCTTGTCCCGCAAAATCTCCGCCAGTTCCTCCGCCGTTCGGGCCGGCCTGCCGTCGGCGGCGGTGATGATGTCTCCTTCCTGCAGTCCGTTTTCCCGGGCCCTGGTCGTCTCCATGAAATGGTATACG
Source organism: Paenibacillaceae bacterium (assembly GCA_036563895.1). Lineage (GTDB taxonomy): Bacteria > Bacillota > Bacilli > Paenibacillales > Paenibacillaceae > ZCTH02-B3. Next base: position 41,558 of record DATCLN010000180.1, on the reverse strand, counting down.
ATGATGCCGGTCGGTTCCACCTTGACAGGAACGCCTATGACGTTGTAGGCCGCGATGAGCGCTTCCATTTCCGCGTTTTCGCGCAGCCACACGTCCCGGTTGCGGTACGCCTCGTAGTTGACCGTTCCGCCCGTCGCTTCCTGCTGCTCGCGGACTTCCATGCGCGGATGCAGCCAGCCGTACAGCAGAAAGAACGTGTTGGGCCGGGGATAGGTCATCACGGTGGTGAAGAGGAAGGCGCCTTTTTCCTCGAGCGGCTTGCCGGTCTGGATCCGGTCGTGCACCGGTTCCGCCGTTCCGACGCCGTACATGATGTACGGCCAGCGCCAGCTTCCGGCGACGGCGCCCAGGACGGCAGCGGCAAGGGCGGTTGCCAGAAGGGGGTTGCGAAGAAGCCTGAGAAGTCTGACGGCGGGCAAGGCCGCTCACCTCCAGATTCCCATTATAGCGCAATCGCATCGGGTTAAAAAAACAGGGGGATTCCGAATCCGGCGGCATCACAGGAACGGGGGCCCCATGACCGTACCGCCCCGCCGGCAGGGCAAAAAAAAGGCCCGCATCCGCGGGGATGCGGGCCATGAAGACCCTATGATGCCGCAGACATGACGGCTTATGGCGCAACCGGGCGAACCGCTTCCTCCAGCAACCTCTCCATATCGCGGTCGTACTCGCCGCGCTGCTCTTCGTCCCAGCCAAGCCGTTCCGCCATGACTGCCGCGACGGCTTCCTTCCATTTCACGACCCCGGGCCGGTCGAAATAAAGCATGCCCGTGCGGCGAATCCAGAAATCTTCCGGCTTGACGGCCATTTCCGCTTCCATGGCGTAAAGCAGCTCCGCGGCCAGCGCGGGAGGCAGGCCGTGCCTTTCGGCAAGGCCGCGGGATTCCGCCGCCAGCCGGAACAGCCGGCGGGCGTTGGACCCGTACCGCTTCGCGATGCGGGCGGCTTCCTCTTCGCTGAATCCAGCCGCGACGCCCCCGGGAATTTGCCGGCGGACAAACGCCTCGAAACCGGCGGAGCCGCCCACGTCGCCGCCGGAAATCGGCAGCGTGCGGGTGCGGCAGGGCGGCAGCGGCGGCAGACCGTCTTCCTTGCGCTTCAAGGCCACCAGGTTGACGACCTTCTCGGCCATTTTCCGGTAGCCGGTCAGCTTGCCGCCCGCGATGGAAATTAGGCCCGAAGGCGACACGAAGATTTCGTCCCGGCGGGAAACTTCGGACGGATTTTTCCCTTCCTGGCGGATGAGCGGACGCAGTCCCGCCCAGCTGGACTCCACGTCTCGGGGCGTCAGGTTTAGCGATGGGAACATGAAATTGGCGGCGTCGAGCAGATAGACGAGGTCCGCCTCCTCCATCACCGGACGGGCGGGGTCGCCCTGGTAGTCCGTGTCGGTGGTGCCGACGTAGGTTTTGCCGTCGCGGGGAATGGCGAACACCATCCGTCCGTCCGGCGTATCGAAATAGATCGCCTGCCGGAGCGGAAAGCGCCGCCCGTCGAACACGAGATGGACCCCTTTGGTCAGGCGGAGCGTCTTGCCTTCCTTGGACCGGTCCATTTCCCTGATCGAGTCGACCCAGGGGCCGGCGGCGTTCACCACATGCCGGGCGCGGACTTCATAGCGGCCGTCGCCGATGCGGTCCCGGACGACGGCCCCCGCCACGCGGCCGCCCTGGTACAGCAGCGACTCCGCCGCCGCGTAATTCACCGCCAGCGCTCCGCATTCCACCGCTTTCTTCAGCACTTCCAGCGTCAGCCGGGCATCGTCGGTGCGGTATTCCACATACAGGCCGCCGCCCCGCAGCCCTTCCCGCTTAAGCAAGGGCTCCCGCTCCAGCGTCTCCCGCGGGCTGAGCATGATGCGGCGCTCGCTCCGCTTGACGCCCGCCAGCCAGTCATAGAGCGCCAATCCCAACGAAGTGGACACCCGTCCGAGGGAACCTCCCTTGTAAAACGGAAGCAGCATCCATTCCGGCGTCGTGACGTGCGGCCCGTTTTCGTAAACGACCGCCCGTTCCCGCCCCACTTCGGCGACGACGCCGAACTCCAGCTGTTTCAGGTAACGCAGGCCGCCGTGGATCAGCTTGGTCGAACGGCTGGAGGTGCCGGCGGCGAAATCCTGCATCTCCACCAGCGCCGTCCGCAACCCGCGGGTAACGGCGTCGAGGGCGATGCCCGCTCCGGTGATGCCTCCGCCAATGACGAGCAGATCGACGGGCTCCCGGCTCATCGCCTGCAGCACCCGGGTCCTGTCCCATGCCGCAAACGGAACCCGCGACCCGTTTTCCGGCCTGGTTTCACTTCCGTGTCCTGCGTTTCCGAGCCCTTCGCTTCCGGATCCTCCGGCTGGGTCCGCGTCGTCCCGCCGGACGCCTTCCGGACGCGTCTCCTTTTGCTCCATGGTGTCAGCCTCCTTTTCGGGTAAAAGAAAAAACCGCCATCCGCTTCGCCTCTCCGGCGAAAGCCAAATGAACGGTTTCTCACGATCTCCAACCGGGTATGAACTTTTTCGAAGCCATTATATCACAATTCCGCAAAAATATCGCCTTATATTTTGACGATCCGCTTGCCAGGCCGCTTCTCAGGCGGCCGGGGATGCCGGGCAATCCCCCCATGCTTGACAGGAATAACCAGAAAATGCTAATCTATTGCTTGAAAGGGAATACAATAGAATATCCGTGGGTATGAGTTCCGGAGAACCCTTTTATTCAACGGATGGAAGAGGACGCATGGCCGCCCCTTCCAGCGGTTGGGTAAAAGGGTTTTTGATTTTTGGGAACGGATGAAAGGAGGATGGAACATGGTCGTGGTCCAAAAAAGGATGAAAAACATCCTGATTTTGGCGATCATTTTCGCGTGGCTCACTCTGCTGACCGTTTCCCATCTGGCGGCGGGCACCGCCGGGGCGCAAACCGTCACCCCCGATCTGCTCATCACCGAGATTGTCCCGGCGTCCGCGGAGCAGGGACAGCCCTACGAGTTCGTCGAGATTTACAACAACACGACCCATCCGATCGATCTGCACGGTTATGAGCTGCAGTATTACACCAACGTGAGTTCATCCACTCCCGCCAACCGCTGGCCCATCGCAAACAAGACCATCAGGCCCAAAAGCGCCTTGATCCTGTGGCTGAAAAAGTTCGACTATCCCCACGTTCCCCTGTGGGATTTCAACGCCAATTACGGCACGCTGTTCAGTCCCGAGCAGGTGTTTGAGGTGCGGCTGACGACATCGGCCCAAGGGTTGCACGACAGCGCCCTGCGCAAGGTGGCCGTCGCCGCCCCGGACGGCACCGTCGTCAGCTCCGCCCTCATCAACGACGGCGCGCAGGACGGCATCGTCAACAAAAGCGTCATTTACCGGTATTCCGGCGCGGGAGGGGCGATGGAGAAAATCCTCAACGGCGAAACGCCCACTCCGGGCGCGGTGCTGCCCGAACAGGTGCCGGGCCCGTTGCCGCCGTCCGGGCTCACCGCGCAGCCGGACAACGGCGCCGTCTATCTCGAATGGAACGCCGGCGACCCGTCCGTTTCGACCTATCGCGTATATTATTCCGGCGCTGCCCAGCCGGTCACCGTGACGGACGTGACATACGCGTACATCGACGGGTTGACCAACGGAACCGAGTATGAGTTTTGGGTCACGGCCGTGGACGCAAACGACGACGAATCGCCTTCATCCGAAGTGGTGAGGGCGGTTCCGCAGGAAGTTCCGGACACCGTGCCTCCGGCCGCGCCCACCGGCCTGCAGGCCGCGGGAAAAACGGGCCGCGTGGAACTTAAGTGGCAGGCGGGCGCGGAACCGGATCTGGCCGGGTACCGGATCTATGTGAACGGCGCCTTCTGCTGCTCCGTACCGGCGTCCGAGCAGGCCGCCGTCATCATGCCGCTTACCGCCGGAAGGCAATATACCTTCGAACTGACGGCCGTCGACCGGTTCGGCAACGAATCGGCCCGATCGGCTCCGGTCGCGGCGGGACCCGCCGTCAATACCATGCCGGAGCTGCTCATCACGGAGCTCGTTCCGGATACCGACAATTACTCCGGATACGACGCATTCGAATTTATAGAGCTGTACAACACCACGGGCGCGGAACTGGATCTTCTGGGATACAAGGTCCGGTCCGGCAGCTGGGAAAAAACCATCGACCGTTCCGTCAAAGTCGGACCCTGGCAAACGGCGGTGCTTTGGACCCGCAGGGCGGAAATCAGCCCGATCACCCTGGAGGGCTTTAACAGTTACTATTACTATACCTATCAAAGCAAATATCTTTCCGAAGAACGGCTTTACATCGTGGAAAACGTGGGCGGACTGGTCAACTCGGGCAATCAGACGGTGTCGCTTTTCGACCCGTACGGGTTTGAAATCGCCCGGGCGACGTACAGCGCCGCGGATGTGGCGGCCGGAAGAAGCATCCTGTACGGTCCTCCGGCCGACGGAAGCATCCTCATGAACAAGATCGGCGGAAACCAGAAGCCGACGCCCGGCGCGGTCGTTCCGGGCCAGGCGCCTCCCAAGCCGAAGCTGGACAACGAGGCGCCGGCCGCGCCCGGCGGCGTTCAGGCCGTGGCCGGCGGCGGTTTCGTCACCGTCACGTGGTCGGCGAACGCCGAACCCGATCTTTTCGGATACAACCTTTACAAAAACGGCGAGTTTGAACACTTCATCCCCGCTTCGGAGCAACAGTTCACGGTATACGGGCTGACGGGCAACACGGCGTATGCGTTCGAGCTGAGCGCCGTGGACACGTCGGACAACGAATCGCCCAGATCTTCGGCGGTCTACGCGACGCCTTCGCACCAGCCCATTACGCAGCAGGAGCGGACCGTGCATCCGCGCAGTCCCGCTTATCAGACCCTCTGGGACATCAGCGACGACGGCCCGGTCATTCCCGGCCTGGCCGAAGGGCTCGTGCCGCAGGGACTTGCGTATCTCAAGGACGAAAACTGGCTGGTCTCGGTCAATTACATGGACGACGGGCGACCAGGGGTCATTTCGGCGGTGGACGCCGCCACCGGCGGACTGGTCAAGTCCCTCGTCCTGTACGAAGAGACGGGAACGCCGTACACGGGACACGCGGGCGGCATCGCCATCAGCGGCCGGCATGTGTGGATCGCTTCGGAGACGTATCTGTACCGGATTTTGCTCGAGGATTTCCTCGCCGCGGAAGACGGGGAAGAAATCCGTTTCGCCTCGCGCATCCCGGTGCCCGTCGAAGCCGCCTTCGCGGCGTTCGCGGACGGCGTGCTGTGGGTCGGGGAATTTTACGAAGCAAACAGCTACCCGACGGACCCGTCCCACCACATGACCAACCGCGACGGGAGCACGTATTACGCCTGGATGGTCGGGTACGAGCTGGACGAGGCGACGGATATGGTTTCCCCGGTCAGCTGGGACGGTGACCCGAACAATCCCGCCATCCCGGACTACATTTTGTCCATTCCCGAAAAAATCCAGGGAGCGGTCGTCCGGGAAGACGCCATCATCCTCAGTTCTTCCTACGGACGGGGCAACGACAGCCTGCTGTACCGGTACGACAATCCGACGGGCGACCCGCCCCATGCGTCGGCGACCGTCGGCGGCCGGACCCTGCCGGTCTGGTTCCTGGACAGCCTGGAAGAAAAGCCGTCGAACAGCCGCCTGACCGTTATCCCCATGTCCGAAGGCATCGCGGATGTCGGCGATGTGCTGTATGTCCTGTTTGAATCCGGGGCCAACAAATACCGCTACACGACCGCCTATATCATGGACCGGATGCTGATGATCGACCTGGAGCTTTGGGATCGGTACGGCGAGGTCTATATCGGCGGCATTCCCGACACCATGCGGGTGGGAACCACGGCCCGGGCCAAGGTGCTGAAGGCGCGCGGAAAATCGGAGCCCGAAGACTTGACGGCGCTCTGCCAATTCGCCGGCAGCAATCCGAAAGTGGCCCATGTGACGCCGGACGGGCTGGTCAAGGCCCGGGCGCCCGGGCAGGCGGAGATTACCGCGACGAACGGAATGGAAACGCTCTCGTTCCGGCTGACGGTGAAAACGCCGCGGCCCGAACCGCCGAAACCGCCGAAGCCGCCAAAACCGCCGAAACCCGGAAAGTAGGGTGGTGAAAAAGGGGGAGCCGAAACCGAAACCGTCCATCCCGACTTTCTTTTCATTGCCAAGCGTTCAACAGGTGTTTATAATAGCGATTACAAAACGCTTACATTCAAAATGATGGATTTTTGGGTCCGTCGATGAGAGTTGGGATGGATGAGAAACCAGGACACCAACGTCAAAACCATCAGCTACGCGCTCAAAACCAAACCGGTCATCACCTCCATCGTGTCGGACGACGATCTGGAACCCGTGCTCCGGACCACGTCCAACATCGTGTTTCTGCTGACGGGGAACATCTTCACGCTGAAAGGGATCACGGAGCGCGTGCAGGATGCCGGAAAACTCATGTTCGTCCATCTGGATCTGATGGAAGGGCTGGGGAAAGACACGGAAAGCGTCCGGTACCTGGCCGAGGTCATCAAAGTGGACGGCATCGTGACCACGCGCTCCAACATCATCATGGCGGCCCAGAAATGCGGGCTCATCACGATCCAGCGCCTGTTCGTGTTTGATTCCGTCTCGCTGGACAACGGCATCCGCATCATCAAAAGCTCCCGGCCGGACGCCATCGAAGTGCTGCCGGGCATTGTCGTTCCGCGGGTCATAGGCCGGCTGCGGCAGGAAATCGACCTTCCCGTCATCGCCGGCGGACTCATTTCGGATCTGAACGATCTGAAGTGTGCCCTCGAGCACGGAGCCATCGGGGTTTCGACCTCCTCGAAGGCGCTCTGGAAATGGCAGGATGAACAAGAAAAAATTTAACTTGCCGGTTTTGTAATTTTCCTTTATGATAGGGAGTAAATAATTAACAAGGAAAAAACATCAACTGAATAGCAAAGGTAGAGATTGAGGAGAAGCCTTTTGCTGAAACGTACAACGCTTTCGGGTTTCTGGAAGCGTTTTCGGCAAAAGGCTTTTTGATTTTTGTCGAAAAGGGGAGGTGCTTCCGCGAAACATCCATGCCCATCTCGTTTCCCGGCTTCCAAGGGGTGTGAATTCCGGAAAAGCTCAAACCAAAGCTAGGAGGGGATTTGCGGTATGCGAAAAACATTCGCGATTTGGGCCCTCGTCCTGTCCGTCGCGCTGGCCCTGACCGCCTGCGCCGGCGGAAGCGGATCCGGATCCTCGGGCACGGACGGCGGCGGTTCCGCCGGCGGGGCCTCGCAGGGTTCTTCGCAAAAGAAGGTGGAAATCGAGTTCTACTACCCGGTGGCGGTGGGCGGACCGATCCAGCAGCTCATCGACAAGCTCGCCAACGACTTCATGGCGGAACATGAAAACATCGTCGTGAAGCCGATCTACGCCGGCAGCTACCAGGACACCATGACGAAGGTCACCACCGCGGTCCAGGGCGGCAATCCTCCCGACCTTGCGGTGCTCCTGTCCACGGAACTGTACACGCTGCTGGAAATGGACGCGGTCGAAGAACTGACGAACCTTTTCCCGCAGGAATTCTGGAACGATTTTTACGAAGGGTTCATGGGCAACACGAAATCCGGGGACCGGATCTGGAGCGTTCCCTTCCAGCGCAGCACGATCGTGCTTTACTACAACAAGGAGAAATTCCGGGACGCGGGTCTGGATCCGGAGAAGCCGCCGGCCAACTGGCAGGAGCTGGTGGAATACGGCAAGAAGCTGACCACGGGGGACCAATGGGGCCTCGAGATCCCCAGCACGGGCTACCAGTACTGGATGCTGCAGGCGATGGCCCTCCAAAGCGGCGGCAACATCATGTCCGGCGACGGCAAAAAGGTGTTCTTCACGGAGCCCCATGTGGAGGAAGCGCTGCAATTCTACGTGGACCTGGGCATGACGCACCAGATCATGCCCAAGGGCATCCTGGAATGGGCCACGGTGCCGTCCGACTTCATCAGCGGCAAGACGGCGATGATGTACCATACGACCGGCAACCTGACCCGGGTCAAGAACGAAGCGCAATTCGACTTCGGCGTCGCGTTCCTGCCCGCGAACAAGCGGTACGGCTCGCCGACGGGCGGAGGCAACATCTATGTGTTCAAGGGCATTCCGCCGGAAAACAAGGAGGCCGCGCTGGAATTCATCAAATTCCTGACCCGGCCCGAACGCGTCGCCCAATGGTCCATCGACACCGGCTACGTGGGTACGACAAAATCCTCCTATGAAACCGAGCGTCTCAAGAAATACGTGGAGGAATTTCCGCAGGCGGCGGTGGCCCGGGACCAGCTCCAGTACGCGGACAGCGAGCTGTCCACCTATCAGAACGGGCTGGTGACCAAGACCCTGAACGACAACATCCAGGCCGCCCTGAACGGCAACATCACGCCCAAAGAGGCGCTGCAGAAGTCGCAAAACGAAGCCGACCGAATTCTGGCTCCCTATCAGTGATCCGCAGGCGAAACTGAATCATTCCCGAGGCCGGAGAAGACGAGAAGCCGCTCATGCTTGTGGCCGGACGCGCGTCCGCCCCCGGCATGGGGCTTCTTGTCGCTTTTCCGGCCCGCGCACACAGCCCCAACCATGGACAGGTGATCATGATGGCGCAACCGGTTTCGGACCGAATCCGCGGCGCCTCCTGGCGGCGCATCGACTGGAGAAAACAGGCGTTTGCATACGCGCTGCTTCTGCCTTCCCTGATTTTTCTCACGCTGTTTACCTACTTATCCGACGCTGAAAACGCTCCGGTACTCGTTCCTCAGTTCGGGGTTCGGCGCCAAGACGTTCGTCGGGTTCGACCAGTACGCCAGGGTGCTGCAGAACGAAGTGTTCCTGAAGGTGATGAAAAACAACCTGTTCCTGCTCGTCATGACGGTGCCGACCAGCCTGCTGCTGGCGATGTACGTCGCCGTGTGGGTCAACAACCGCGTGAGGGGCAACGGGTTTTTGCGCACGGCGTTCTTTTACCCCAACGTAATCCCGATGATCGCCATCGCCAACATCTGGCTGTTCATCTACACGCCCGACTACGGCCTGCTCGACAAGGCGCTGGAACTCGTCGGCGTGTCCGGGCCGAACTGGCTGGGGGACCCGAGTGTGGTCATGTGGGCGATGGTGATCATGATCGTCTGGAAAGAAGTCGGATTTTTCATGGTGTTCTATCTGGCGGGGCTGCAAAATCTGCCGGGGGAAATCCGCGAGGCGGCGATCCTGGACGGCGCAAGGCCGCTGCAGCTGTTCACGCGGATCACCTTCCCGCTGCTCATGCCGACCACCCTCTTTTGCCTGGTCATCGCGACGACGAACTCGTTCCGGCTGGTGGATCATCTGTACATCATGACCAAGGGCGGACCGGACAACGCCAGCAACCTGCTGCTGTACCACATCTACGAGAACGCGTTCAGCTTCTGGGATACCGGCGCCGCGGCCGTGCTGACCGTCGTGCTGCTCGTCATCCTGTTGTCCGTGTCCATTTTCAACTACGCCTATCTTGACAAGCGGATCCACTACTGAGGAGGAGGCCGTCCATGCGCATCACCCCGTACAAAATTGCAAACCGGGCCGTGGTCACGCTGCTGGCCCTCTTGTTCCTCTTTCCGCTGGTCTGGACGGTGCTGACGTCGTTTACGCCGGGCAGCGAAATCATCACCCGCAGCAACCCCCTGACCGTCAAAAATCCGACGCTGGACAATTACCGGGCGGCCTGGGACGCGGTGCCGTTCCTGCTGTACTACAGCAACACCGTGATCATCGTCGTCGGCATCCTGGCGGCGCAGCTGGTCACCATTACCCTTGCCGCCTACGCCTTCGCGCGGCTCAATTTCATCGGCCAGGGATTCATGTTCATTCTGTTTCTCGTGCAGATCATGATTCCGCCGGACGTGCTCATTTTTCCCAACTACGTGGTCATGAAGGAGCTGGGCCTGCTGGACACCAAGCTGGCGATCATGCTGCCGTACTGGGCGTCGGCGTTCGGGGTGTTCCTCCTCAGGCAGACGTTCAAGCAGATCCCGTATGAACTGGACGAGGCGTCGCGGGTAGACGGGTGCAAATGGTGGCAGACGCTGTGGCACGTCTATCTGCCTTCGGCCAGGCCGACCTATGTCGCCTTCGGGCTGATCTCGGTCAGCACCCACTGGAACAATTTCATGTGGCCGCTGATCGTCACCAATTCGGTGGAATCGCGGCCCCTGACCGTCGGCATCGCCATTTTCGCCCAGACGTTCGAGACGGGCGTGCAGTGGGGGACGGTGACGGCCGCGACAATGCTGGTCATCCTGCCGCTGCTCGTCGTGTTCCTCATCTTCCAGCGGCAGTTTGTGGAAAGCTTCATGCACTCCGGTCTCAAGTAGGTGATCGACCCATGGATGTGACGTTGATGGGAACCGCCTCCGCGGCGTCGGGGAGCGGGCGGGACAACACGTATATGCTGATCCGCGACGGGCAGGACGCCACGTTCGTCGACGTGGGCGGCAACCCGCTCGGGAAGCTGAAAACCTTGCAGGTGCCTCTGTCGCAGGTGCGGCGCGTGGTGCTGACCCACGGCCATATCGACCATGTGTACGGCCTGTCTTCCCTGCTGTGGGGCCTCTGGATGGACGGGCGGACGGAACCGCTGGACCTGTACTGCCCGGACGCGATGCACCCGTGGCTGGAAGGGTGGCTTCGGGCGACGGGGGCGTGGGAGTGGCCCGTCGGTTTTGAGATCCGCTTCCATCCCTTCGACTGGCGGCAAAAACAGACGCTCTGGCAGCAGGGCGATTCGCGCCTCGAGGCCTTCCCCGCAAAGCACGGCGTACCCGCCGCGGGGGTGGCGTATGTCCACCGGGACAGGGTCCTGGTGTTTTCCGCCGATACGGCGCCGAACGAGGACATCCGGGCGTACGAACGGATTGACCTGCTGGTGCACGAAGCGACCACCGCGCGGCGGCACTGGGAGAACCACAGCAGCCTGGAACGGATCGCGCAGTTTTACGACTGGAGCCGGATCCGGCGGGCGGTGCTGGTGCACCTGACGGACGGCGAACCTTACGGCGAGGTGTGGCAGGGTCTTCCGGAACACCTGCGCGCCAGGATTTCGTTCGGCCAGGATTTGATGACGATTTCCATCATATGATTGAGGGGTAGCGGCGTGGATCATTTTGCAGGATACATTTTCGATCTGGACGGCACGATCTATCTGGGCGACCGCGTGATCGAGGGCGCCCCCGAGACGATCCGGCACCTGCAGTCGCTGAACCGGAAACTGCTCTTTCTCACCAACAAGACGATCGAATCCCGCGAATATTATGTGAAAAAACTGCTGCGATTCGGCATCGAGGTGACGATCGACCAGCTGCTCAGTCCGGCGGTGGTCACGATCCGCTATCTGCATGCGCATTATCCGAAGGCCAAAGTGTATGTCATCGGGGAAAAGGTGTTCAAGGACGAACTGGAACAAAGCGGCATCCGCTTCGCTCGGTCGCCGGAAGAGACGGACCTGGTGGTGATTTCCTGGGACCGGGATTTCCATTACCGGCACCTCAACGACGCCTACCAGGCCATCCGGCGCGGCGCGGAAGTGATCGCCACCCATCCGGACCGCACCTGTCCGGTGCCGGGCGGCGCCATTCCCGATTGCGGCGGCATGATCGGGGCGGTCGAAGGCGTGACGGGACAGAAAGTGGAGGTCATCATGGGGAAACCGTCGCTTTTGACGGCCTACGCCGCTTTGGACATTCTTGGGGTGGAAGCGTCCTCCTGCCTGATGACGGGCGACCGCCTGGAGACGGATATTCTGATGGGCCGTCAGGCGGGGATGAACACCGCTTTGGTGCTGACCGGAGTCACCAAAAGGGAGGATCTGCAGCGTTCTGACATCAAGCCGACATTCGTCCTGGAATCCGTCCGGGATATCCTCTCCTTCAGGGAGCGCGGAAATTAGGACGGCACCGGGGCCGGAGAGGGGAGGTGACCGCGGTTGTATACCATTCAACTGGATATCGGCACCATGATGCTTCGTTTGTTGCTGTCGGCGCTGCTCGGAGGTCTCATCGGATGGGAAAGGGAGAGGCGGAACAAACAGGCGGGTCTGAAAACCCACCTCCTCGTTTCGGTCGGATCCACGCTGATCATGCTTACATCCATTTACGGGTTTGACAACCTGCTGCTCAACCACCCGAACGCCCGGTTCGACCCGGCGCGGCTCGCGGCGCAGGTCGTGAACGGCATTGGCTTTCTCGGCGCGGGCGCCATCATGCGCCGCTCCGACAACATCATCTCCGGCCTGACGACCGCCGCCACTCTGTGGGCGGTGGCCGCCATCGGCCTGGCCATCGGATCCGGATTTTACCTGCCCGGCATTATCACCACCGTGGTCGTGCTGCTGAGCAACCTGCTCTTGAACCGGCTGGAGTCCCGTTTCTGGTCGGCCAAACGCGCCGTCAATCTGAAAGTCGCCCTGCTGGTCCAGCGGCCGGCGACGGAACTGGAGCCGATCAACGCGGTATTCGACGAATTCAACATGAAAATCCGGCAAATGCGGATCACCCGGGAATCGGAGGAAAGCGAAGACAAGGACAGGGACGAGGTGCTGCTGGAATACGACATCCATGCGTCCAGCGACAAATCGCTGCATGAGATGGTCCGCAATTTGTGGGCGGTGAAGGGTGTTTCGGACGTCCGAATCCATTGGGGCGGTTGAATGGAAAAAACCATGCCATCATGGTTAAGCGAAAATGGCCCCCGGTCAAGTGCGAAAGGGGCTCCGGCAAGCGCAAAAATGGGCTTCCGCCCGAGCGAAACGCTTGAGCGGAAGCCCTTTTGCGCGGTGTATGCGAAACTTCGGCGTCAGCCGGCTTTGAGCATTTGCCGCAGCACCGTCTGCAGGATGCCGCCGTTGCGGTAGTAGTCGACTTCCACCAGGCTGTCGAGCCGGACGGTGACCGGGAACTCGAAGGTCGTGCCGTCCTCGCGGGTGGCGGTGACGGTGACGGTTTGGCCCGGCTGAATGTTGTTGCTGAGCCCTTTGATGTCGAATTTTTCGCGGCCGGTGATGCCGAGGGATTGCCAGCTTTGGCCGTTCTGGAATTGCAGCGGCAGCACGCCCATGCCCACCAGGTTGGAACGGTGGATACGCTCGAAGCTTTCCGCGATGACCGCCTTGACGCCGAGCAGGTACGTGCCCTTCGCGGCCCAGTCGCGGGAGCTGCCGGTGCCGTATTCCTTGCCGGCGATGACGATAAGGTTCGTACCGTCTTCTTTGTACTTCATCGCGGCGTCGTAGATCGGCATCACTTCGTCCGTCGGCATGTATTTGGTCACGCCGCCTTCCGTTCCGGGCGCTACCTGGTTGCGGATACGGATGTTGGCGAAGGTGCCGCGCATCATCACTTCATGGTTGCCCCGGCGCGAACCGTAGGAGTTGAAATCTTCCCGCTTCACGCCGCGTTCGATCAGGTACTTGCCCGCCGGGCTGTCGGGGCGGATGCTGCCCGCCGGGGAAATGTGGTCCGTCGTGATCGAGTCGCCGAGCAGGGCCAGCACCCGGGCGCCGGTGATGTCCGTGATGTCGCCGGGTTCTTCGCCCAGATTTTCGAAAAACGGCGGGTTCTGGATGTAGGTCGAATTCGGATCCCATTCGTACAGTTCGCCCTGCGGCACCGGGATCTTGTTCCAGCGCTCGTTCTGCGTGAAAATGTTGGCGTATTTCCTGCGGTACATGTCCGGCGACAGCACCGAACGGATGGCGTTTTGGATTTCCTCGTTCGACGGCCAGATGTCCTTCAGGTACACCGGCTTGCCGTCCTTGCCGATGCCGATGGGCTCGGTGGCAAGGTCGATGTCCACCCGGCCGGCCAGGGCGTAGACGACGACCAGCGGCGGCGAGGCCAGGAAGTTGGCCTTGACCTGCGCGTGCACGCGGCCTTCGAAGTTCCGGTTGCCGGACAGCACGGCCGCCACCGTCAGGTCGTTGTCGGCGATGGCCTTGCTCACTTCATCCGGCAGCGGACCGGAGTTGCCGATGCAGGTGGCGCAGCCGTAGCCGGCGACGTGGAAGCCGAGCTGTTCCAGATACGGCATCAGGCCGGCTTTGATCAGATAGTCGGTGACGACGAGCGAACCCGGCGTGAGCGAGCTTTTCACGTAGGGCGGTTTGCGCAGGCCGAGTTCCACGGCTTTCTTGGCGACGAGCCCGGCGCCCAGCATGACGCTCGGGTTGGAAGTGTTCGTGCAGCTGGTGATCGCCGCGATGACCACGGAACCCGTGCCGATTTGGCTGGTCTCTCCGTTCGGATGGCGCACTTCCACCTTCTGCGCGATTTTTTCCTCCGACAGGCCGTATCCGCCCTGGTCGATGGGGGCGCGGATGACCTCGTTCCATCTTTCTTTCATCCGGGTCAGTTCCACGCGGTCCTGCGGGCGCTTCGGACCGGCCAGGCTCGGCACCACGCTCCCGAGGTCCAATTCGATGACGTCCGAGAACACCGGATCCGGCGTGTCGTCGGTGCGGAACATGCCCTGTGCCTTATAGTAGGCTTCCACGAGGGCGATCTGTTCTTCGCTGCGGCCGGTGAGGCGCAGGTAGTTCAGCGTTTCCTGGTCCACCGGGAAGAAGCCCATCGTCGCGCCGTATTCGGGAGCCATGTTGGCCACCGTCGCGCGGTCGGCGAGGCTGATGTTGGACAGGCCCGGGCCGAAGAATTCCACGAATTTGCCGACGACGCCTTTTTTGCGCAGCATTTGCGTGACCGTCAGCGCCAGGTCGGTGGCCGTCGCGCCTTCGGCAAGCTTGCCGGTCAGCTTGAAGCCGACCACTTCCGGCATCACGAAGTACAACGGCTGCCCGAGCATGCCGGCTTCCGCCTCGATGCCGCCGACGCCCCAGCCCACCACGCCGAGGCCGTTGATCATCGTCGTGTGGGAGTCGGTGCCCACCAGCGAATCGGGGAACACTTCGATGACGCCGTTCTTTTCCTTGGTGGCGGCCACGGTGGCGAGATATTCCAGGTTCACCTGGTGCACAATGCCCGTGGAAGGCGGCACGGCGCGGAAGTTGTCAAACGCCGTCTGCGCCCAGCGCAGGAAGCGGTAGCGCTCCTCGTTCCGCTTGAACTCCAGCTCGATGTTGGTCTCGAGCGCATCGGGCGTGCCGAAGGCGTCGACCATGACGGAGTGGTCGATGACGAGATCGACCGGTACCAGCGGATTGATGCGCTTCGGATCGCCGCCGGCTTTCTTCACCGTGTCGCGCATGGCCGCCAGGTCCACGACGACCGGCACGCCGGTGAAATCCTGCAGCACGATCCGCGCCGGGATGAACGGAATTTCCTTGTCTTCGCGCTTGTTCGCCCAGTTGGCAAGCATTTTCACGTGGTCCAGCGTGATCGCGCGGCCGTCGAACTGGCGAACCGCGGCTTCCAGCAGCACCTTGATGGAAAACGGCAGTTTCGAAACGGGGCCGAGTCCCTGTTCTTCCAGCGCCTGCAGCCGGTAATACCGGTAGGTCTTGCCGCCCGACTGCAGCTCGGCCTGCACGTTGTACGGGAACGCGGACATGGTGGCATAACCCCCTGCCTTGGTGTTTCATAGAGTGAAACTCAATTTCAAAAATTAAAACTGTACACTACCAGTATATTGTTTCATCCCGTTCGTGTAAAGATGCGGAAAATCCGGGCGTCCGGCGGGAAGGCGGGGCGGAGATTCGGCGGTCGTTCGGGCGGAATCGGGCGGAGGACCCGGGCTGGTCCGGCACAAAGAAACGACATGGGCGGGTCCGCCCCGTTTGGCAAACACGCCCCGTGCATCGTCAGATCCGGCCGAGGATCGCGTAGTCGATGGCGATGCGGTCCAGCGCGCCGGCCAGCAACGCGTCCCGGTCAGCTCCCATTTGATCATGTCCCGGAGCATTTCCAGGCGGTTTTTATGAACGGTCCGGCCATCAGCCCGTTCCATGAGTGCGACGCTTGCCGCGTACCGGCGGAAGTCTCCGGCCGTAATGATGAAGCCGTCTCCGCTGGCGATCACCGCCGAGTCCGGCACTTCCATCGACCGGCCCGTGATTCCCGCGCCGACATACAAGGCCGATAAAACCAGAGCGAAGCCGATAAAAGTAATTACACCAAAACGCAACGGGGGGGGAGCCGGGACGGATCGGGCGAACCGGAAAAGACTGTAGCTGGAACGTGCGATTATAGTCGAAAAATTGACTTCAGAAGTGCGTTCGGAAGCTAAATTTAAGGATTTTAGTCAAAAAAGTGACGATAAAGCCGGTTCTGAAGAGGCCGGGAGCCCAACGGAGTCAAAAAAACGACTAAAAAGCCGCAATCGAGGGGGATGGGGGCGCGATATAGTTAAAAATTCGACTCAAAATTTCCGCCGAACCCTTCACGGGACTTGGACGAGACTTGGACGGGACTTGGCCGAACATCAGTCCGCCGCCGGGACCGCCGGCACCGGTTCGCCGCCGCCATTCCGGCCTCCGCCGGCGCCGAGGCCGGCGGGAGGCACAGGTTTTATTGGGAAAACCGCCGGCATAAATCTGGAATGTAGGGCGGATTTTCGGTGCCGGGAGTGAGGCCGATGGCGGAGCGCGAGCCGTGGAAGCAGGCGCTGGCCGATTATGTGAACGCGCTGAACGAAGCCTGCGTGCGGGAAGATCCGCAGCCGCTGGACGCGGTGCGGGACCCCGAGCACCGCCGGCGGCTTGTCCGCCGGCTGGCGGCGTCCGCGGAGCGGAACCGGACCGAGGGCATCGCGCCGGTGCGCAGCGAGCTGCGGGCCAGGATCGTGCGGCAGGCGGCCGGGGACCGGGAAGTCCTCGTCGATGTGGAGCTGCACCACATCCGGTCCTGGAAGCAGCGGGAGCGGCCGTGGCTCGAAGAACGCGTAGAACGCGAGCGCCTCCGGTTCATCCGCATGGGCAGGGTCTGGCGGCTGGACCGGGTCGAACCGCTTGCCGCGGAGAGGGAGGCGGTGTGGCTGGAAACGGGCGCGGAGGCGGAAGCAGAGGGCGGCGCGGTTTTTCCGGTTTACGGGCGCGGTTCCGGCGTGGCTCCGGCGCCGTACTTTCATCCGCAGGCGGTCCGCAAATTTCGGTTGTATACGGGTGAGTGGGACGCGTACCGGGGCATTCCCTACCGGCGCGAACAGGCGGTCGCCTACGCCGATCTGTGGTGGAATCGCAGCAACCCCGAATACGAGACCTTCGAGGTCAACTGCACGAATTACGTCTCGCAATGTCTCTTTGCGGGCGGCGCACCGATGAACTATACTGGGAGAAGGGAATCGGGCTGGTGGTACAAGGGGCGGCAGAACGGCAGGGAGTGGTGGAGCTACAGCTGGGCGGTCGCCAACGCCCTGACGGGTTATCTGTCCCGACCGCGCGCTTTCGGCCTGCGGGCGGAGCGCGTCGCGTCTCCGCATGAACTGGCGCTCGGCGATGTCATCTGCTACGACTGGGACGGGTCGGGCACCTACCGGCACACGACGGTGGTGACCGGATTCACGCCCGAAGGCGCGCCGCTCGTCAACGCCAACACGGTGAACAGCCGCCGGCGCTACTGGGACTACCGGGATTCCTACGCCTGGACGGAAGCGACGAGATACGCTTTTTTCCACGTGGCGGACGAGTTTTAGGGGCGGTCTCCGCCGGCGGGGACGAAAACCGGCGGTTCGGCGGCCCGGAGAGTTTTCAAACTGGACAATCGGAGGTTGGGGAATGGGGCGGAAAATTCGCGTCGGCCTCGTTTACGGAGGGCGCTCGGGGGAACACGAGGTCTCGCTGCAGACCGCGCTGTCGGTGGCCCGGGCTTTTGATTACGGACGTTACGAACTGATTCCTTTTTTTATTGACAAACAGGGAAAATGGCGCTCCGGCCCTCCGCTGACGGCGCCGCCGGAATCGGTGGAACAGCTGATGCTTGGGCCCGGCGAAGCCGGCGCAGCTGCCGGCGGTGACATACATCCGGCGACGGGCGCGTCCGCCATCATTCCCTTCGTGCGTGGCATGCTGGCAGAGGCGGAGCGGGAAGAAGCGGGACGGGAAGAGGACGGTCCGGCCATTGACGTGATGTTTCCGCTCCTGCACGGCACCTTCGGCGAAGACGGCACAATCCAGGGCCTGTTCGAGATGGCGGGCGTCCCGTACGTGGGAGCCGGCGTGCTCGCCTCCGCGGCCGGGATGGACAAGGTGATCATGAAGCAGCTGTTCCGGCAGGCCGGTCTGCCGGTGGCGAATTTCATCCATTTTACGAAATACGAGTGGAACAGGGACCGGGAGCGGATTCTCGCCGAGGCGGAAGAGCGGCTGGGATACCCCTGTTTCGTCAAACCGGCCAATCTCGGGTCCAGCGTCGGCGTCTCCAAGGCGCGCAAGCGGGAGGAACTTGCGGCGGCCATTGAAAAGGCGTTGCAGTTCGACCGCAAGGTGCTTGTGGAGGAATTCATCGACGCCCGCGAGATCGAAGTGAGCGTGCTGGGCAACGACGAACCGCGCGCCTCCGTGCCGGGGGAAATCGTCAGTTCCAACGAATATTACGATTACAACGCCAAATACGTGGACGGCAAGTCCGTCATGATCATTCCGGCGGAGATTCCGCCGGAGACCGCCGAGGAAGCGCGCGCCATGGCCGTCCGGGCGTTCCGCGCCATCGACTGCTCGGGGCTGTGCCGTGCGGATTTCTTCCTGCGGCGCAGCGACGGCAAGCTCCTGATCAACGAGGTCAACACGATGCCGGGCTTTACGCAGTTCAGCATGTACCCGCAGCTGTGGAAGGCGTCCGGCCTGTCGTACCCGGAGCTCCTCGACGAGCTGATCCGGCTGGCGCTGGAGCGGTTCCGGGAGCGGCAGTCGCTGAAGTACGGCGAGAGGGAATGAGAGGCCGGCAGCGGCGGGAAAGGAGCAGGACCCCATGCGGATCGCCATTCTCGCGGACGATTTGACCGGAGCATGCGACACGGGCGTGCAGATGGCAAGATGCGGGTTTGCAACGACTGTGCTGCTGGATGCCGGGAAGCGGCCGGGCACGCTGTCCGACGTCGTCGCGGTCGACACCGACAGCCGCTCACTGTCTGCGGAAGAGGCTTACGGCCGCGTGGCGGAAGCGTGCGGCCTGCTTCTGCGGGAAAAATGCGATATTTTTTATAAAAAGATCGACTCCACCATGCGGGGAAACATCGGCGCGGAACTGGACGCGGTGTACCGGCATGTCCGGCCGGATTTCATCGTGCTCGCGCCTTCCTTTCCCGAGGCCGGCAGGGTGGTACGGGGAGGGCACATGTTTGTGCACGGTGTCCCGCTGCACGAGACGGATGCGGGCCGCGATCCGAAACACCCGGTCGGCCTGTCTTTTCTGCCCGATGTGCTGGGCCGGCAGTCGGATCAACCGGTGGCGGTGGTGACGGCGGAGGAACTCCGGGGAGACGGCGGGGTTCTGGAGGAAAAAATCCGCCGATGCCGCGGGGAGCGGATCCCGTACCTCTTGTTCGACGCGGAAACGGATGCCGATCTCGGGCTTATCGTCTCGGCGGTCGAGCGGTCGGGATGCCGCGTCGTGTGGGCGGGATCGGCGGGGCTGGCGCGTGCGCTCGCCGCGAGGTTGTCAACGTGTCAAGGAAAGGACAAGCCCCTCCCTCCTGTTCCGGATGGCAGCGGAACGGTGTGCATGGCGGTGGGCAGCGTCAACTCGCGGTCCCGGCGCCAGCTGGAAGCCGTCCTGCGCCTGCCGGGCGTCGCCGGCTTCGAAATGCGTTCCGAAAGGGTCTTGGAAGAGGAGTCCCGAAGGCGGGAACTGGACCGCCTCCGGCGGGCGGCGGAGGAGGCGATGCGCGCTGCGCCGCGGGCGCTGGTGCTGTATTCGTCCGGCAGCGCGGAAGACGTGGAACGTGCGCGGCGAGAGGGTGCCGGTCTGGGCATGGACGAGGGGGCCGTCAGCGGCGTCGTCAGCCGTGCGCTGGGAGAGCTTGTGGCCGGGATCGTCAACGGGTTTGGCTTCCGCCATCTGGTGTTGACCGGCGGAGACACGGCCAGGCAGGTGTGCCTGCGCCTGGGGGCGCGGGCGATCGAGCTCGCCGGCGAGCTGGAACCCGGCGTGCCCGTCGGAAGGCTGGTCGACGCCGGGGAGCGGTGGGTCGTCACCAAGGCGGGCGGATTCGGAAGCGAACAGGTGCTGTGTAATGCCCTGCGCTTTTTCCGGAGGGAAGACGTGTCATGAGACCGATTGTCGGCATCACGATGGGGGACGCGGCGGGGATCGGCCCCGAGGTGATTGTCAAGGCCCTGCGGCATGAATCGGTGTACCGGATGTGCCGGCCCGTGGTGATCGGCGACGCCAAAATCCTGCGCCGGGCGGCCGGCATCGTCGGGGCGGACGGCATCGCGGTCCGGGCGATTCGCGAGGTGGGGGAGGCCCGTTTCGTCCACGGGGAAATCGACTGCCTCGATCTGGATCTTCTGCCGGAGGATTTGCCGTTCGGACGGCTCAGTGCGGCGGCCGGGGACGCAGCGTTCCGCTTCGTCGCGAAAGCCGTGGAGCTGGCCCGGCGGGGCGACATCGATGCCATCTGCACCGCTCCCCTGAACAAGGAAGCGTTGCACCTGGCGGGGCACCGGTATCCGGGGCATACCGAGATTTTGGCCGAGCTGACCGGTACGACCGATTACGCCATGATGCTGGCCACGGGCAATCTGAAAGTCATCCATCTGACCACTCACGTGGGGCTCATCAGGGCGATCGGGATGATCAACCCGGAGCGGACCTACCGGGTCATCAAGCTGGCCCACGAAACCTTGCAGCGGGCGGGGGTGAGCCGTCCGCGCATCGCGGTGTGCGGCATCAACCCGCATGCGGGGGAGCACGGACTGTTCGGCGAAGGGGAAGAGGAAACGAAGCTGGTTCCCGGCATCCGCCGCGCGGCGGAGGAAGGAATCGACGTCTCCGGTCCGCATCCCGCGGACACGCTGTTTTACCGGGCCGTGCGCGGCGAATTCGACGTCGTCGTCGCCTGTTACCACGACCAGGGGCACGCGCCCGTGAAGGTGCTCGGCATCGAGGAAGGGGTCAACATCACGGTGGGCCTGAAAGGCGGCATCGTCCGCACGTCCGTGGACCACGGCACCGCCTTTGATATCGCCGGCAGGAATCTGGCGGACGAACGGAGCATGCTTGCCGCCCTGCGCGCGGCCGCCGAACTGGCACCCAGGCGCGAACCGCGGGAGTAGGCAAGCGGCGGTGTCGGGCGCGCGGCGGTGGCGGGCGAGCGGCGGTGTCGGGCGAGCGGCGGTGGCGGGCGAGCGGCGGGGCCACGTCCGGGGACACATCCCCGTAGAAATGGTCTGCCGCGGCAAAGTAGGGTATAATGAAGCAGATATATAAGGAGGTAACGGGAAGCCATGAGCGGACTTTTGGACGGCAAAAACATCCTGGTCATGGGCGTGGCCAACGAGCGCAGCATCGCCTGGGCGATCGCGAGGTCGCTGCTGTCACAGGGCGCGCGGCTGATCATTACATACGAAAACGAACGGGTGGAGGAGCGCGTCCGGCGGCTGACGGAGACGATTCCCGACGCGCTGGTGCTTCCCTGCAACGTCGCCAGCGACGCGGAAATCGACGCCCTGGCGGCGCGTCTGAAGGACGAGGGGATCGTGCTCCACGGCATCGCCCACTGCATCGCCTTTGCGAAAACCGAGGAGCTGGAAGGCGAGTATGTAAATACTTCCCGCGACGGGTTCGCCCTGGCCCACGATATCAGCGTCTACTCGCTGACGGCGGTGGTCCAGCGGCTGTACCCGCTGATGACGGAAGGCGGCAGCATCGTGACGATGACCTACCTCGGATCGCAGCGGGCGGTCCGCAATTACAACGTCATGGGCGTGGCCAAGGCGGCCCTGGAAGCGTCCGTGCGGTATCTGGCCGCCGACCTCGGACCCAGGGGCATTCGCGTCAACGCCATTTCCGCGGGTCCGATCCGCACCCTTGCGGCGAAAGGAATCAAGGATTTCAACTCGATCCTGAAGCAGGTGGAGGAAAAGGCGCCGCTTCGCCGCAACACCGAAGCGTCCGAGGTGGGCGACACGGCCCTGTTCCTCATGAGCGACTGGGCGCGCGGCATCACCGGTGAAGTGATTTACGTGGACAGCGGCTATCATATTCTTGGAGTGTGACGGGCCCGGACAGCCATGGACATCGCAAGCGTGGCGGCGCTGCTCCTGGTTGGGATGGCGTCCGCCATATTCGGCAGCATCGTAGGTTTGGGCGGCGGCGTCATCATCGTGCCGACCCTCATGCTGGCGGGCCAGTGGCTGACGGGGGAAACGGTGAACGCCCCGACGGCCGTGGGCACCTCGCTGGCCGTGCTGATTTTCACGGCTCTGTCTTCCACGATGACGTACGCGCGGCACGGCACGGTGGACTGGAGGAGCGGATGGCTCTTTTTCATCACCAGCGGTCCCGCGGCCATCCTTGGCGCCCGATGGGCGAATGCGGTGTCCGACGGCCCGTTTCAGCTCGCTTTCGGCTGCTTCATCCTCTTGATGTTCGGGCTCATGGTGGCCAGGGAGCGGCTGAAACCGGCGGACATCCGTTGGCCGATCCGGCGGAGTTTTCGCGACCGGGCCGGCCAGGTCTACACTTACGGCTATAACGCCTGGTCCGCCTTGCTGATCGGCGCGGGCGTCGGCTTCGTTTCGGGGCTGTTCGGGATCGGCGGCGGTTCGCTGTTCGTTCCGCTCATGGTGCTTTTGTACCGGTTTCCGCCCCATGTGGCCACCGCCACCTCCATGTTCGTCATTTTGCTTTCTTCGCTGTCGGGCAGCGTCATGCACTTTTTCGACGGCAACATCGAACCGGTCGCGCTGCTTGCGCTGGCGCCCGGCGCGTTGCTGGGAGGCCGGCTCGGCGCGCGCATCGCCGCCCGGCTGAGCGGGTCGCAGCTGATGTGGCTGCTCCGGATGACGCTGCTGGTGATGGCCGGATTTTTGATCTATCAGGGGATTCGGACGATGTGACGGCCGGCGGGGGACGGCCGCGCAACCGCAGAAGCGCCCTCACGTATATTCTGCAAGGAGAACGTCGTGAAAACCTCACGCTGACTTCACAACGGCCGGCGGGAATCCGGCATATGACGAAGGAGGTCGCCATGGACAAGAGCCGCCCGGAAACGGTCGTCGGCAGCAAGAGCTTCACCGCGGTCGCGGTCAACTGCGCGGCCAAGGCCGGCGAATACATCAAGATGAAACTCGGAACGACGGGACAACCCGATTTCAAATATTCGCGGCAGGATCTGGTGACCGAGGCGGACAAGGGGACCGAGCGCCTCATCCGCAATCTGATCGCCACCCACTTCCCCCATCATTCCTTTCTGGGGGAGGAAGGCGTCGAGCCGGGGCCGGAAGCGTCGGCCGCGGCGCTGAGGAAGGCGATCGAAGCCGAGTACCTGTGGATTGTCGATCCCATTGACGGCACGACCAATTTCGTGCACGGCTTTCCGTTTTTTGCGGTGTCCATCGCGCTGGCGAGGAACGGACAGGTGATCGTCGGCGTGGTCTACGATCCCGTGAGGGACGAACTGTTCGTGGCCGAGCGCGGCAAAGGGGCTTACATCCGGGGCAAGCGGATGAAGGTGTCCGCCGAGCGGACGCTGGGCGAAAGCCTCCTGGCCTCCGGGTTCCCCGCCGATCCGGCGATGATGCGGCTCAACGCGCGGGAGGTGTCGACCCTGGCGCACAAGGCCCGCAACCTGCGCGTCTGCGGCTCGGCGGCGCTGCATCTGGCCTATGTGGCGGCCGGCAGGCTGAGCGGGTTCTGGGAGCACGGGCTGAACGCGTGGGATCTGGCCGCGGGCTCCCTGCTCGTCGAGGAAGCGGGCGGCCGCGTGACAAGCCTGACCGGCGAGCCGTTCGATCTGCGGGCGCGCGACGTGGCGGCCTCGAACGGCCTGATCCACGACGAGCTGCTGGCGGCATTGCGGGAAGCGGAGTAAGGGCCCGGCGCGCGGCGGCCGCAGCGGCGGCGGATGCGCAACGGGATCGCCAATTGCGACAAAAATGCCATTGTTTTGGCTTGAAAAACGGGGTTGCAGCCAAAACAATGGCATTTTGTGCTATTGCCTGTTGCTTTGCCCAAGCAGGCGGAACGCCTCTTCGGCGGCGGCGAGGGTGTCGTCGATGTCTTGCTCCGTGTGCGCCACGGTCAAAAACCACGCCTCGAACCTGGACGGCGCAATGTACACGCCGCGCTCCAGCATGAGCCGGAAAAACCGCGCGAACGCCTCGCCGTCCGTATCCTGCGCCTCCGCGTAGTTGGTGACCGGATGGCTGCAGAAATGCGTGGAAAACGCACCGCCGATCCGGTTGATGGTGAGCGGCACGCCGTTGTCCGCGGCGAACTTCGCCAGCCCGTCCGTCAGGCGGGCGGCCAGGGACGACATCCGCTCGTAGACGCCGGGCTCGCGCAGCACCTCGAGGCAAGCCAGCCCCGCGGCCACGGAAGCCGGGTTGCCGGCCATCGTCCCGGCCTGATAGGCGGGGCCGAGGGGCGCCACCAGCTCCATCAGTTCGGCGCGGCCGCCGTAGGCGCCGATGGGCAGGCCGCCGCCGATGATTTTGCCGAGGGCGGTCAGGTCCGGGCGGATGGCCGCATGGTCGGGGAACGCCGCGTAATTCTGGGCCGCGCCGTAATGGAAGCGGAACGCCGTGATCACCTCGTCGTAGATGACCAGCGCGCCCGCGTCGCGGGCCATTCGGCAAAGGCCTTCCAGAAAGCCGGGCTTCGGCATGACCATGCCGAAATTGCCGACGATGGGCTCCACCAGCACCGCCGCCGTCTCGTCTCCCCACCGCTCCAGGGCCAGCCGCAGCCCGTCCAGGTCGTTGAACGGGACCGTAACCACTTCCTGCGCGATGCTCGCCGGAACGCCGGCGCTGTCGGGAACGCCGAGGGTCGACGGGCCGGAACCCGCGGCGACCAGCACGAGGTCGGAGTGGCCGTGGTAGCAACCGGCGAACTTGATGATCTTGCTGCGGCCGGTGGCGGCGCGGGCGACGCGGATGGCGCTCATCACCGCTTCCGTGCCGGAGTTGACGAAGCGCACCTTTTCCAGCGAAGGGATCGCTTCCTTGAGGCGGCGGGCCAGCTCGATTTCCCCTTCGGTGGGCGTGCCGTACAGCGTGCCGTTCTGTGCCGCCCGCACGATGGCTTCCGTCACGCGGGGATGGGCGTGGCCGGTGATGATCGGGCCGAAGGCGGCCAGGTAGTCGATGTAGCGGTTGCCGTCCACATCCCAGAAATAGGCGCCCTGCGCGCGCCGCATGAACACGGGGGCGCCTCCTCCCACCGCCTTGAAGGAGCGGGACGGGCTGTTCACGCCGCCGGCGATGTGCAGGAGCGCCTCCCGGTAAAGCCTTTCGGATTCGTCGTGTTTGGTGATTTTGTTCAACATAGATCCCCCCGTCAAGCAGCGATCGCCAGGCGGCGGCCGCCGGAGTGTTTCGCTTTTCTTGTCACATTCCATTGTAAATTGTAAGATGAACGCGGAAGAATGAAAAATCCATTTCCGGAGGATGACATGCCGGCCATCGAAGTCGAGCGCTTGCGCAAAACGTTCAGGGTGCCCGTGAACCGCGAAAGCCTGAAGGGCGCGCTGCTGGATCTGTTCCTTCGGCGGTACACGGAAATCGTCGCGGTCCGGGATATCAGTTTCCGGATTCCGGAAGGGGAAATCTGCGGCTATATCGGGGAAAACGGAGCGGGCAAATCGACCACCATCAAAATGCTGGCCGGCATTTTGGTCCCGACGTCCGGGCGGGTGGAGGTGGCGGGCTACGTGCCCTGGCGCGACCGCGAGACCTTCGTCCGGCACATCGGCGTCGTGTTCGGCCAGCGCAGCCAGCTTTGGTGGGACATCGGCGTCATCGAATCGTTCCGCCTGCTCCGCAAGGTGTACCGGGTCAGCGAGGCGGATTTCCGCCGGCGGCTGGACGAGCTGACGGAAACGCTGCAGCTTGGGGATCTGCTGCACCGCCCCGTGCGCAAGCTCAGCCTCGGCCAGCGCATGCGGTGCGAACTGGCGGCGGCGCTGCTGCACAATCCGTCCATCCTGTTTCTGGATGAGCCCACCATCGGCCTTGACATCGTGGTCAAGACGCAAATCCGCGAGTTTCTGAAAAAATTGAACCGCGAGCACGGCACCACGATTCTGCTCACCACCCACGACCTGCAGGACATCGAAGCCCTCTGCTCCCGGGTCATCATGCTGGACGACGGGCGGATCATTTACGACGGCAGCCTGGAAGAGCTGAAGGAGCGCTGGAGCAAGGGACGGGAAATCCGGTTCCGCTTCTCCGCGCCGGTGGAGCCGTCGGGGCTCGCCGCGCTGACGGAAGGGCTGCCCGTGCGCTGGACCGCCGCGGACGAGGAGTCGGCCCGGCTGTGGGTGCCCCGCGAGATCCACGTGGCCGACGTGCTAACCCGCCTCGTGGGCGCGCTGCCCATCCTCGACATGAGCTTCCAGGAGACGGGCACGGACGAGATCGTCCGCGCCATCTACCAGTCGGGGAGCGCGTCGGTTCCGGCGGCGGGGACGGCAGGGGATGCATCGAGCCCGGTTGCAGCGGCAGCAGGGGATGCGCAGTCGGTGACGGCGGAGGGTACGCCGGTTTCGGTCGCGGTGACGGCGGGGGATGCGCGGGGTTCGGCCAAAGCGGCAGCGGAAGACGCCCCGGCGCCCGCCGCGCCGGAGGACGGCGGCGAAGAGGCGCCTCGCAAGGAGCGGCAGACGGAGGCGCAGGTCCGTGGCTAGCGCGTATCTGGAATTCATCCGCATCCGTTTTCTGACCATGCTCGCCTACCGGGTCAACTACTACAGCGGCATCGTCGTGTATGCCCTCAACATCGGGGTGTACTATTTCCTCTGGAAGGCGATCTACGGGGACGCCTCGCAGCTCGGCGGCTTTTCCGCCGCCCAGATCACCACCTATGTCGCGGTTTCGTGGATGGCCCGCTCTTTTTATTTCAACAACCTGGACCGGGAGATCGCGAACGAAATCCGGGACGGCAGCGTCGCCGTCCAAATGGTCCGCCCCTATTCCTACCTGCTGGTGAAATTGATGCAGGGGTTCGGGGAAGGGCTGTTCCGGCTGCTCATGTTCATGCTGCCGGGCCTCGTCGTGGTCATGCTGCTGTTCCCCTTGTCGCTGCCGGCGGAGCCGTGGCGGTGGCTGGTCTTTTTCCTCATGATCTGGTTCAGTTTTCTCATCAATTCGCAGATCAATCTGCTGACGGGCATGTGCGCGTTTTTCCTGGAAAACAACGACGGCGTCATGCGCTTCAAACGGGTGCTGGTGGACCTGCTTTCCGGCGTGGTGCTGCCGATTTCCTTTTTCCCGGGATGGGCGCGGACCGTGCTGGAATGGCTGCCGTTCCAGGCCATCGCGTACCTGCCGGGCTCCGTGTTCACGGGCACGCTGAACGGCCCCGAGATCGGCTACGCCATCGGCGTGCAGGCCGTCTGGAGCGTCGCGCTGATCCTGCCGATCCTGCTGATGTGGCGGGTGGCGCGGCGGCGGATGTTCGTGCAGGGGGGATGAGTGGCGGTGACGGACAAACTGCTTTTTTCCCTGTCGCTGTTCCGGGAGTATCTGGCCAACTATCTGAAAACGAAAATGACCTACCGCGCCGACTTCTGGGTGGAAGTCTTGTCCGACCTCATGTTCAACGCGGCGAACCTGATCTTCATCTTCGTCGTGTTCCGCCACACGGCGGCGCTGGGGGACTGGAGCGAGGCGGAGGTCGTGTTCGTGTACGGCTATTTCATGATTCCCTACGGCATTTTCTCCTGCTTTTTCAGCCTGTGGGATTTCAGCGAACGGTACATCGTCAAGGGCGAAATGGACCGGGTGCTCACCCGGCCGGCCGGTTCCCTGATCCAGGTCATGCTGGAAAACGTGGACCCTCCCCAGCTGGTCGGTTCCCTGGTCGGGTTCATCATCATGGCGTCTGCCTGGGCGTCCCTGGGGCTGCCGGTGGATTGGTATGATCCTTTGGTGCTGATCGTGATGGTGCTCGGATCGGTGATGGTCTACGCGGGCATTTATGCTGCGCTGTCCGCCGTGTCGTTTTTCACCGATTCCCCCACCGGGATCACGCCGCTCATCTGGAACATCCAGAACTACGGACGGTATCCCATCGAAATCTACAACCGCACCATTCGCTTTTTCCTGACGTGGGTGCTTCCGTTCGCCTTCGTCGGGGTGTATCCGGCGTCGTTTTTCCTCGAGCGGCACCAGAATTTTGCGATGGCCTGGCTGACGCCGGTGGTCGGCGCGGTGGTCATGTTTGTCGGCTTGCGGATCTGGAACCTCGGGGTGCGGCGCTACCGGGGAGCCGGGTCGTGAACGGAGGCGTGTTGGGGAGCCGGGCGGCGGCGTTTATTCGGGTATGGTGTAAGGCGGGCGTTTTTCAGATAGAATGATGGAAGAATCAAGGAAAGAAAGAAGGGATTGCGATGACCGTTCCCGCCGTTGGGCAGCCTGCGCCGGATTTCGAGCTGGAGTCGGGCGACGGGAAAAAGATCCGCCTCAGCGATTTCCGCGGCAGGAAAGTGGTGCTGTACTTCTATCCCCGCGACATGACGCCGGGCTGCACCGAGCAGGCGTGCGCGTTCCGCGACGCCTGGGAGGAGTTCAGGCGGCTGAACGCGGTGGTGCTGGGCGTCAGCGCCGACCCGGCGGAGTCCCACGCGAAGTTTGCGGCCAAGTACGATCTGCCGTTTCCGCTTTTGTCCGACCCGGACCACAAGGTATGCGAAATGTACGGCGTCTGGAAGGAAAAAAGCATGTACGGCAAAACGTTCATGGGCATCGAGCGCTCCACGTTCCTGATCGGCGAGGACGGCACGCTGCTGCGGGAATGGCGGGGCGTTCAGGTGAAGGGGCACATCGAGGAGGTCCTGGCCGCCGTGGCCGGCGCTTCCGGCGCGGGGAGCTGAGCCCCCCCGGCGTGAAGGCCTGCGCTCCCGGGCGGGAGGCTGAGCTCCTGGCTCGGAGGCCTGAACTTCCGTCTGCACAGGGGCTGAGCCCCCGGAGCGGAAGACCTGTGTTTTCGTCGCGCAGGACCGTGCCTCCGGCGCGGGAGCGGGGCCGCTTGCGCGGCCGCGGGAAGGCGCATGCCGCCCGGATGCGCGACCGGGCATCCGTCCGCGGGTCTTGCCCTTCCCGCCGCCGGCCAAGCGGCTGAACGCGTTGGTGACGAAGGATCCTGTTACCTTTCCACGTGATCGCCGGGCACATGGCTCCATTCAATCCAGAAGTTCGTCTGGCCCAGCATTTCGATTCTGCCTGCCGTGAACGTAAGGTTTTCCTTGAAAACATCCACGTCCTTTTTCCTGACAAACACATCGTTCAGGATGGCCCGTAATTCGTCGTCGGGCAGATCCACTCCGCCCACGTCCTTGAGCAACCGCTGGACAAGCGGGATGTCGCCGAAGGTTTCCTCCGGCCGGGTGATCACTTCGATTTTCCAGCGATCCAGATTGTAGATGTTCGGATATTCCTCGTAATTGTAGAACACGGTGTATCTGCCGTTGCGGCCGATCCCCGCGGTGTATCCGTTGAAAAATTCAACCTCATAATTTCGGTTCAGCTTCCGGACCACGTCCTTGATGCGGGAAGTCAGCTTTTCCTGAAAATTCCCCTTGCAAACCGGCAGCGTTTCGCCCTGGGCGACGCGTCTGGCCCGGTCGATCATGTCGGCGGCCTGCGACCTTGTCAGCCTTCCGGTCGGGTCGAAGTTGGCGAAGTAATCGCCCCTGTCGGTATAAACTCCGCAGGAAATGCCGGTTTTGTACAGAAATTGGACCGCTTTATCTGTTTGGTAAACGTCAATGAATTCGCCCATCATCCGCGCCAGGATTCTGGCCGCACCCCCGCGCACCAGTTGGCGGTCCCGGTTGCTGACGGAGTAAGAGTAGGGATAATCCACGTCCCCGGCGCCTTTGGATTCGGCGTAATCGTAGTAGGGATCGGCCCAGTGGGACACGTCCCTCAGGTCCTCCAAAGGCGGATGGCCGTAAAGCGCAACGACCGCGTCCCGGACAAATTCCGCCACGGTGATGTACGGGCTTCCGCCCTCGAGCGGAATGTCGGGAAGCAGACCGGCGGGGGACGGTTCTTCCGGCCGGGCTTTCAGCTTCCCGGCTCCCGTGTCCGCCAGATTCTTGATGAATTGCAGGGCTTCCGCCCTGGTAAGATAGGCGTCGGGGTCGAAATTTTCGATGGACAGCACGTTGCGGTCTTTGCCGTTGGCCAATTTGCGGGCCAGTATGTAGCGCACAGCGTCGTTTCCTTCATAGTGGAAACCCTGGGAGGCGGCGATCAGCTCGGCCACCTGCCGCCGGCTGATGAATTTGCTCCGGCTGTCCGGGTCGTCTCCGTGAACGGGATAATTCAACTTCCGGGAAAGTTCATAATATGCATCGGCCCAGTTCCCGCCGGCCGGGTTCCCGTCCGAACCGCGGGCCGTTTCCGGCTCGAACGCGCGGATCAGCATGGCCAGGAACTCCGCTTCGGTCACGGGTTGATCCGGGCGGAACAATCCGTCCGAATAGCCGGTCACGAAGCCTTTCTCCAGCGCCCATCGAATGGTGGTTTTGGCCCAGTGCGTTTCCGTGTCGGGGAACACGGCGCCCTCCGCATGGGCCCGATTCGAAAGCCATCCGTTTGCCGGATGCAGCCCGCCCAACGCGAGGCATGCAACAAGAAGCGAAAGCAGGCAGATCCTGATGTGTCTCATGGTGTCACCTCTTGTATCGTGGCGAAGGATTGTGCTTTCCCCAAATTCGTTATTATAGCGCTTAAATGCGGTTCGTGTTGACGCTGAAAATGCCGCGAAGCTATAATAGCCTCGTTATGAACGGCAGCGTGCGGTTCGCAGACAAACGGCAACGAGACCGGGAGGGTTCGGTTTCCTTGGAACGATCGCACCACGAATGGATCGCCGTGCTGGATTTCGGCGGACAGTACAACCAGCTCATCGCCCGGCGCATCCGCGACCTGGGCGTTTACAGCGAGCTTTTGCCGTACAACGTGTCCGTGGAGCGGCTGCGCGAGAACCCTCCGAAGGGCATCGTCTTCTCCGGCGGACCCGCCAGCGTCTACGCGGAAGGCGCGCCGATGCCCGATCCGCGGGTATACGAGCTGGGCGTGCCGATCCTCGGCATCTGCTACGGCATGCAGCTCATGGCGCACCAGCTGGGGGGAAGCGTCGAGCCGTCGGACAAGCGGGAGTACGGCAGAGCCGACATCGAATTTACCGCGGATTGCGACCTGGTGCATGGCCTTGACCGGGTGCAGACCGTGTGGATGAGCCACGGCGACCGCGTCGCCTCCCTGCCGCCGGGATTTGCCGTCACGGCGAGCACGGCCCACGCGCCGGCCGCG
This sequence comes from Paenibacillaceae bacterium, assembly GCA_036563895.1. GTDB lineage: Bacteria > Bacillota > Bacilli > Paenibacillales > Paenibacillaceae > ZCTH02-B3. Next base: position 10,140 of record DATCLN010000180.1, on the reverse strand, counting down.
GCCATGAGCGATCCCGTCCGGCGTTTCTACGGGGTGCAGTTCCATCCGGAAGTCCGCAACACGGTTTACGGCAACGAGATGCTCCGCAATTTCCTTTACCGCGTCTGCGGCTGCCGGGGCGACTGGACGATGGCGTCGTTCATCGACGAAGCGGTGCGGGAGATCCGTGAAACGACCGCCGGCCAGAAGGTGCTGTGCGCCCTCTCCGGAGGCGTCGACTCTTCCGTCGTTGCCGTCCTTGTTCACCGGGCCATCGGCGACCGCCTGACCTGCATGTTCATCGACCACGGGCTGCTCCGCAAGGGCGAAGCGGACAGCGTCATGGCCACCTTCGCCGGCCGGTTCGACATGAACGTGGTGCGGATCGATGCGGGCGAAAGGTTTTTGGGCAAATTGAAAGGGGTCACCGACCCGGAGTGCAAGCGGAAAATCATCGGCGAGGAGTTCATCCGGGTTTTCGAGGAAGAATCGGCGAAGTTTGCGGATTTCGCCTTCCTGGCGCAGGGCACCCTGTACACCGACGTCATCGAAAGCGGCACGGCCACGGCGCAGACCATCAAATCGCACCACAACGTGGGCGGTTTGCCGGAAAAGATGAAGTTCAAACTGCTGGAACCGCTGCGCATGCTGTTCAAGGACGAGGTCCGAAAGGTCGGCGAGGAACTCGGCCTGCCCGGGGAAATCGTCTGGCGCCAGCCGTTCCCGGGACCGGGGCTGGCCGTCCGCGTGCTCGGCGAGGTCACGGAGGAAAAACTGGCCATCGTGCGCGAATCCGACGCCATTCTCCGCGAGGAGATCGCCAGGGCGGGCCTGCAGCGGGAGATCTGGCAGTATTTCACGGCCCTGCCCGACATCCGGAGCGTGGGCGTCATGGGGGACGGCCGCACCTACGCCCATACGGTCGCCGTCCGCGCCGTCACCTCCATCGACGGGATGACCGCCGACTGGGCGCGCATTCCGTACGACGTGCTGGAACGCATTTCGAACCGCATCGTGAACGAAGTGCCGGGCGTAAACCGGGTCGTGTACGACATCACCTCGAAACCCCCGGCCACCATCGAGTGGGAGTAACGGGCGAGAGTGACGGGCGGAATTGACCGGGCGGGACCGGCCGGGCAGAAGCGGCCGTGTCCCGCTTGGCGTTCGCCGTCGAAAATTTCCGTTGACATGTTTTTAGGGGTGCCACTAGAATGGTCTTGTGATGTTTTTGAAAGCGTTTTACATCCGGGATTGGCAGCTTTAACCACATTTTTTTGGCCAAAAGGAGGATTTCGGTCACACATGGAGCGGTTCTTCAAGCTGAAAGAGCTAGGAACCAACGTCCGCACCGAGATCATGGCGGGCATCACCACCTTCATGACCATGGCGTACATACTTGCGGTGAACCCGGCCATTCTCAGCGGAGCGGGACTCGGGGAGTACAGCGTGTTCCTGGCGACGGCTCTGGCGGCCGGCATTTTCACGATCGCCATGGGGCTGATCGTCAATTTCCCGGTCGCGCTGGCTCCCGGGATGGGGCTGAACGCCTACTTCCTTACGGTGGTCCTCTCGTCGAACGGGGAGATCACGCCGCAGATGGCGCTGACCGCGGTGTTCATCTCCGGCTTGATCTTTATTGTGCTGACCATCACGAAAATCCGCCAGCTGCTCGTCGTGGCGGTGCCGGATGCGCTCAAGCACGCGATCACGGTCGGTATCGGGCTGTTCATCACCATCATCGGACTCAAGAACAGCGGTGTGATGGCGATCAACGTGCTGGACGACGGCAGTACGCTGATCACCATGGGGCATCTGTCCGACCCCTCCGTCTGGCTGACCCTTCTCGGCCTGGCGATCATCGCCATCCTGATGGTGCTGAAAGTGAAGGGTGCCATCCTGATCGGCATCCTGATCACGGCGCTCATCGGCGCCATCCCCGGTGTGGGCGTCACCGACTTTTCCACGCTCCGGACGGGGCAATGGGTGCCCGACTTCGCGCAGCTCAACTTCTGGCACTTCGACTTCACCGGTCTGCTCACCGTCGGCATCCTGACGGCGATCGCCACGTTCACCTTCGTGGAATTGTTTGACACCTTCGGAACCCTGGTCGGCACCGCCAACCGCGCGGGGCTGCTGAAGGACAAGGAAGAAGGGCAAAAACGCATCGGCAAGGCCATGCTGGTCGACGCGGTGTCCGTCAGCGGCGGCGCCATGCTGGGCACCAGCACGGTGACGGCCTACATCGAAAGCAGCTCCGGTATCGCCGAAGGCGGCCGCTCCGGTCTCACCGCGGTGACCACCGGCGTGCTGTTCCTGCTGGCGCTGTTCCTGGCGCCCATCGCACTGCTCATTCCGTCCCCGGCGACCAGCGCCGCCCTCATCGTGGTCGGCGTGCTGATGGTGCAGATGATCCGGGAAATCGACTTCTCCGACCTGGTCATCGCCGTTCCGGCGTTCCTGACCATCGTGATGATGCCGCTGACCTACAACATCGCCAACGGGATCTCGTTCGGCATCGTGTCCTACGTGCTGCTGGCCCTGGTGGGCAATCTGGTGTCCGGCAAGAAGCACAAGATCCACTGGCTGCTGTGGGTGCTGTTCGTGCTGGTCATCCTGCGCTACGCGTTCCTGGGCGGCGAATGATTCCGTCCGGGGTTTCGCGGAAGACGCATTTTGGCAATGGATCCGAATCGGCCCGTCTCCCTTGCGGGGGCGGGCGATTTATTTGCAATGGCGGAAGGATTTTGTGCGAAAATAGGGTTGGCGACAGCGGAATCGGCGGCCGGACGGCAAAAAGGAACGGGCGGGTTGAGGGCGGTGGCGTGTGAAAAAGGTTTGAACGTTGTGGTGCACGAGGCGGAAGGACGAAAATCCGAACATTTTTCGTCTATAAGCTGGAAGTGTTCGTCTTTGTTTGACAGAAGGAGCGGATTGCAGTACACTTTAATCGTCAAGTTAAAATGACATGGTCAAATTGCCGAATGATATTTCCAGAGGGCGCCGGCGCCGCGCCGGGTCCGCTTGTTTTTTTGGGGAGAGCCGGTTCGCGAAAAAGGAAGGGTGAAACCATGTCGGCACTCGTCGGCGTCATCATGGGCAGCCGGTCGGACTGGGAAACGATGAAGCACGCGTGCGACGTGCTCGACGAACTGGGGATTCCGTACGAGAAGAAGATCGTTTCGGCGCACCGGACGCCGGATTACATGTTTGAATACGCGGCCACCGCCGCGGCGCGCGGGCTTAAAGTAATTATCGCCGGCGCCGGCGGCGCGGCCCATCTTCCGGGCATGACGGCGGCCAAGACCGTCCTGCCCGTCATCGGCGTGCCCGTCAGGTCGCAAGCCCTGAACGGGCTCGATTCGCTTTTGTCCATCGTGCAGATGCCGGGCGGCGTGCCCGTGGCCACCATGGCCATCGGTCCCGCCGGCGCGGTGAACGCGGGGCTTATGGCGGCGCAGATCATCGGCGCCTTTGATCCGGCGGTGCAGGAGCGCATTGCCGCCAGGCGGGAGCGGATCGCCAAAGCGGTGCTGGAAAGCGGGGAACCGTCATGAGCGACAGCGGCGCGGCGCAGGCCGGACCGGGCGGGAGCGGGCCGGCGCGTGAGCCGAGACGGATTTTGCCCGGGGCCACGATCGGCGTGCTGGGCGGCGGGCAGCTGGGGCGCATGCTGGTCCACGCCGGGAGCCGGATGGGCTACCGCTTCGCGGCGCTGGATCCGGACCCGAAGGCGCCGTGCGGCCAGGTGGCGGAGCTCATCGTCGCCCGCTACGACGACCTGGCGGCGGCCCGGGAGCTGGCCCGGCGCGCGGACGTGATCACCTACGAATTCGAAAACGTCGACGCGGACGTCGCCGCCGTCCTGGAGACCGAGTCTTACGTGCCGCAGGGGAGCGCGCTCCTGCGCACGACGCAGAACCGGCTGCGGGAGAAGCGCGCGGTCGAGGCCGCGGGAGCCCGGGTGGCGCCGTATGCCGAAGTGGCCAGCCTGGACAGGCTGCGGGAGGCAGCGGAGCGGCTGGGCCTGCCCGCCGTGCTCAAGACCGCGGAAGGCGGCTACGACGGCAAGGGGCAGCGCGTGCTTCGGCGGCGGGAGGATCTGCAGCCCGCATGGGAGGAGCTGTCGCGCGCCGGCACGGCCTTGGTGCTGGAAAAATTCATCGATTTCGAGCGGGAAATTTCGGTCATCGCCGCCCGCCGGCCGTCCGGAGAGGTGCGCGCCTTTCCGCCGGCGGAGAACGTGCATGTCGACAACATCCTGCATATGTCCATCGTGCCGGCGCGGATTCCGGACAGGCTCAGGGCGGAAGCCGAGCGTCTGGCCGTGTCCATCGCGGAATCCCTGGGCGTCGTCGGGCTGATCGCCGTGGAGATGTTCGCCGGCCGGGACGGCACGCTGTACGTCAACGAACTGGCGCCCCGGCCGCACAATTCCGGGCACTACACCATCGAGGCGTGCCGCACGTCGCAGTTCGAGCAGCACATCCGGGCGATCTGCGACCTGCCCCTCGGCGACACGGCGCTTCTGACGCCGGCCGTGATGGTCAACGTGCTCGGCCGGCACCTGCCGGCGGTCCTGGAATGGCTGCAGCGGCCGGACGAAGCGGCGGAGCGGCTCGGCGTCGCGCCGAAGGTGCACCTGTACGGCAAAGCCGAAGCCCGGCCGGGCCGCAAAATGGGCCACATCAACGTGCTCGCCCCGAGCGTCGACGCCGCCCTCGAGTGGATCGCGCAATCGAACATCTGGAAAGGATGAACGGCATGATCGACCGGTACAGCCGCCCCGAGATGCGGGCCGTTTGGTCGGAAGAGAACAAGTTCCGCACCTGGCTCGAAGTGGAGCTTGCCGTCTGCGAGGCGTGGGCCGAGCTCGGCCGCATTCCGCGGGAAGACGTGGAGGCCCTAAGGCGCAACGCCCGTTTTGACATAAACCGCATTTACGAAATCGAGCAGGAAACCCGCCACGACGTCATCGCCTTCACCCGCGCCGTCTCCGAAAGCCTCGGGCCGGAGCGGAAATGGGTGCACTACGGCCTCACCTCCACCGACGTGGTGGATACCGCGCTGGGGTGCCTCCTCAAGCAGGCCAACGCCATTTTGGAAAAGGACCTTCTGGATTTTATCGAAATCCTCCGCGAGCAGGCGGTCCGCCACAAGCACACCGTGATGATGGGACGCACCCACGGCGTGCACGCCGAACCGACCACCTTCGGGCTGAAAATGGCGCTGTGGCACGAGGAAATGAAGCGCAATCTGGAGCGGTTCCGGCTGGCGGCGAGGGACGTGGAATTCGGCAAAATCTCCGGCGCCGTCGGCACGTATGCGAATATCGATCCGTTTGTGGAACAATATGTGTGCCGCAAGCTGGGGATTTCGCCGGCACCGATCTCCACGCAGACGCTCCAGCGGGACCGGCACGCGGCGTACATGGCGACGCTGGCGCTCATCGCCACTTCGCTGGACAAGTTCGCCACGGAGATCCGCGCGCTGCAGAAAAGCGAATTCCGCGAGGTGGAGGAGCCTTTTGCCAAGGGTCAAAAGGGGTCCTCGGCGATGCCGCACAAGCGCAACCCGGTGGGCTGCGAGAACATCAGCGGGCTGGCCCGGGTCGTCCGCGGCTACATGGTGTCGGCCTATGAAAACGTGCCCCTCTGGCACGAGCGGGACATCTCCCACTCGTCGGTGGAGCGCGTGATCCTGCCGGACGCCACGATGCTGCTGGACTACATGCTGAACCGTTTCGGCGGCATCATGAAAAACCTGACGGTGTTCCCGGAAAACATGAAGCGCAACATGGCGCGCACGTTCAACCTGCCGTTCTCCGGGCGGGTGATGACGAAGCTGATCGACAAGGGCTGGAGCCGCGAGCAGGCGTACGACACGGTGCAGCCGCTGGCGATGCGCGCCTGGGAGGAGCAGCGGGATTTCCGCGCCATCGTGAAGGAATCGCCGGAAATCACCGCGGTGCTGAGCGAGGCGGAAATCGACGACTGCTTCGATCCGTCCTGGCATCTGAAGCACGTGGACGACATTTTTGAACGGCTCGGCCTCGGATGAGGCGGCCGGCCGAAGGAGGCTCCCATGGCAAACGCAAACGCAAGCGAAGCGCTGGCCACCGCCGAAGGGCTCGTGCGGGCGCCGCTCGTCCGCAAGGGCAAGGTGCGCGAGCTGTACGACCTGGGCGAACATCTGCTCATCGTCGTCAGCGACCGCATTTCCGCGTTCGATTACGTGCTTGAGCCGCCCATTCCCGACAAGGGGCGGGTGCTGAACGGCCTGAGCGCGTTCTGGTTCGAGCGCACGCGGCACATCCAGCCGAATCACTTCATTCATGCCGACGTCACGCGGCTGGGGGATACGGTCGACCAGGCGAAACTGGCCGGCCGCGTCACGGTGGCGCGCAAGGCGCGGCGCATCGACGTGGAATGCGTCGTGCGCGGTTACATCACCGGCGGCGGCTGGCGGCAGTACAGGGAGACGGGCCGGGTAAACGGCATTGAGCTTCCCAAAGGACTGCGCAAAAACGACCGCCTGCCGGAGCCGATTTTCACCCCCGCCGCCAAAAACGACGCCGGTCACGACGAGGACATCACCTTCGACGAACTCGTCCGGCGCGTGGGCCGCGAGCTGGCGGAGGAGCTTCGCGCGCGGAGCCTGCGCCTGTACGAGTTCGGGCGGGATTTCTGCGAGGAGCGGGGCATCATCCTGGCCGACTGCAAGTTCGAGTTTGGCTGGATCGACGGGGAACTGACGCTGATCGACGAACTGTTCACGCCGGACTCATCCCGTTTTTGGGCGAAGGACAAATACGCCCCGGACATCGAGATCGACAGCATGGACAAGGAGCCGGTGCGCGCGTACCTGCTCGCGTCCGACTGGGACCGCGAAAGTCCCCCGCCGCCCCTGCCCCCGGACGTGGTCGCCGCCACGACGGCCCGGTACCGGGAGATCTACCGCCGGATCATCGGCGCGGACCTGCCGTAACGCCGGGAGGCGCAAGGGATGCAGGCATCGGACGCAGGGCATGGGACGCAAGGCATAACGGGGAGGAAAACCATGAAAGCGACGGTTTACGTGACCATCAAGGCAAACGTGCTCGACCCGCAGGGCAACGCGGTGCGCGAGGCGCTGCACGCCCTGGGCTTCGGGGAAGTCGGCAGGGTGCGCATCGGCAAGTTCATGGAGCTGGACCTGGACACCGACGACCGGGCGCAGGCGGAGGCGCGCGTCCGGGAGATGTGCGAGAAGCTTCTGGCCAACACCGTCATCGAAGACTACCGCTTCGAACTGGAGGGCTGACCCATGCGCTTCGCGGTCATCGTGTTTCCCGGCTCCAACGGCGACATCGACTGCTACAAGGCGGTGGAGGACGCCATCGGTCAGCCCGTGGACTACGTGTGGCATACGGCGACGGATCTTTCCGAATATGACGCGATCCTCATCCCCGGGGGTTTTTCGTACGGGGACTACCTGCGCTGCGGCGCCATCGCCCGGTTCGCCCCGGTGATGGACGCGGTGCGCCGGGCGGCGGACGAAGGGAAGCTGGTGCTCGGCATCTGCAACGGCTTCCAGGTGCTCACCGAGGCGCGGCTTCTTCCCGGCGCCCTGATCCGCAACCGTACGTTGAAGTTCATCTGCCAGCTGGCGGAAATCCGCGTGGAAAACAACCGGACGCCGTTTACGCTGGACTATGAAGCCGGCGAAGTGATTTCCATCCCCATCGCGCACGGCGAAGGCTGCTACTACTGCGATGAGGAGACGCTGGCCCGCCTGAAGGCGGAAAACCGCATCGTGTTTCGTTATGCAAACGAAAATCCCAACGGTTCCATCGACGACATCGCCGGCATCTGCAACGAACGGGGCAACGTGCTGGGCCTGATGCCCCATCCGGAACGGGCCGTGCACAAGTGGCTCGGCTCCGATGACGGCCGGCGGATGTTCACGTCGATGCTGCGCGCGTTCGAGGCGCGGCGGAGGGAGGTCACGGTATGACGCACGGCACGACGCAAGGCGCGGCGCAGGGCGGAACGCAGGGCGTGACGACCGGCGCGGCGCATGATGGAACGCAGGGCGCGACGGCTGGCGCGGCGCAAGGCGGGACGCGCGGCGCAACGCAAGGCGGGGCGGACGGCACGGCGCACGGCACGGAACGGCGGACGGCCGGCGCGGAACCCACCGCGGAGCAGATCGCGGAGCACAAAATCTACCGGCAGATGGGCCTCACCGACGACGAATACGCGCTGATCTGCCGCCTGCTCGGCCGAAAGCCGAACTACACGGAAACCGGCGTGTTCAGCGTCATGTGGTCCGAGCACTGCGCCTACAAAAACTCCAAGCCGGTCCTGAAGAAATTCCCGACGTCCGGCCCCCGCGTGCTCGTGGGTCCGGGCGAAGGCGCCGGCGTCGTCGACATCGGCGACGGCCTGGGCGTCTGCTTCAAAATCGAAAGCCACAATCACCCTTCCGCCATCGAACCGTACCAGGGGGCGGCCACCGGCGTGGGCGGCATCCTGCGGGACATTTTCTCCATGGGCGCCCGTCCCGTGGCGTTGCTCAACTCTCTGCGCTTCGGTACCCTTGACAGCCCCCGTGCCCGGTACCTGTTCGAAAACGTGGTCGCCGGCATCGCGGGCTACGGCAACTGCGTCGGCATCCCCACCGTGGGCGGCGAGATCATGTTCGACCCGAGCTACGAGGGCAACCCGCTGGTCAACGTCATGTGCGTCGGCCTCATCGACCATCGCCTGATCCAGAAGGGCCGCGCGGAAGGCGTCGGCAACTCGGTTTTCTATGTCGGGCCCGCGACCGGGCGGGACGGCATCCACGGCGCCACCTTCGCCTCCGGGGAGCTCACCGCGGAATCGGAATCGCAGCGGCCGGCGGTGCAGGTGGGCGACCCGTTCATGGAAAAGCTCGTCATGGAAGCCTGCCTGGAGCTCATCGAAAGCGGCATCGTCGTCGGCATCCAGGACATGGGCGCGGCGGGACTCACCTGCTCGAGCTCGGAGATGGCCAGCAAGGCCGGAAACGGCATGGAGCTGAACCTGGATCTCGTCCCGCAGCGCGAGCCGGACATGACGCCGTATGAAATGATGCTGTCCGAATCGCAGGAGCGGATGCTGTTCGTCGTCCGGCCGGAGCACGAGGAGCAGGCGAAGGCGATTTTCGCCAAATGGGGCGTGCCCTGCGTGAAGGTCGGCAGGGTGACGGACGACGGCCGGCTGAAGCTGTTTCACCGCGGGGAACTGGCCGCGGACATTCCGGTCCGCGCACTGGTGGACAACTGCCCGGTGTATCACCGGACGCCAAAAGTGCCCGAGTACTATGTGAAAAACGCCAACGTGGACACCACCCGCTATCCGGAAGTGACGGACCTGGCCGGCGCCCTCGAAAAGGTGCTCGCTTCCCCGACCGTCGCCAGCAAAGAGTGGGTGTACCGCCAGTATGACCACACGATCCGCACCCAGACGGCGGTGCCTCCCGGCTCCGACGCGGCGGTGCTGACCATCCGCGGCACGCGCAAGGCCGTCGCGATGACCCTGGACGGCAACGGGCGCTACGTGTATCTGGATCCCGAAGTCGGCGGGCGCATCGCCGTGGCGGAGGCGGCGCGCAACGTGGTCTGCTCCGGCGCTGAGCCCCTGGCGGTGACCGACAACCTGAATTTCGGCAATCCGGAGAAGCCGGAAATGTTCTGGCAGCTGGAGAGGGCCGCCGAAGGCATCGCCGATGCCTGCCGGCGCCTCGGTACGCCGGTGATCGGCGGCAACGTGAGCCTGTACAACGAAAGCGAAGCCGGCCCCATCTACCCGACGCCGGTCATCGGCATGGTCGGGCTGGTGCGGGACGTCGGCCACATCACCACGCAGCCGTTCAAGCGCGAGGGCGACGCCGTCATCCTGCTCGGCGAGACGAAGGCGGAGCTCGGCGGCAGCGAGTTTCAATACGTGATCCACGGCGTGACGGAAGGCCGGCCGCCGCAGATCGATCTGGATAAGGAAAAAGCGCTGCAGGACGCCTTGCTGGAAGCGATCCGCGCCGGTTGGATCGCCTCCGCCCACGACCTGTCGGAAGGCGGGCTGGCCGTGGCCCTGGCGGAATGCTGCATCACCGGGGCTTTGGGCGCAGAGGTGGACATCGGGACGCACCTGCGGCCGGACA
>DATCLN010000179.1:0-1735 GCA_036563895.1 Paenibacillaceae bacterium | reverse complement strand
TCCCAGTTAAAATCTGGAAATCATCCTGATTTTCGACTGGGTTTAGTTTGGTGTTGCCAATTTACCTGACTCGAGCGCTTTAAGGCCAAAAAAATTTCCAATTTTCACGAATCAGGGACTTGACATCTTACCGCTGGACTTTCACGCCGCAAAGACGAAGCGCCTTACAAGCCTGCCCGCAACTTCACCCATGCAACCCTGCCGGCGCTGCGCCTTAAAACCCGCCCGTCGCAGCTTGCAACCCGTCCGCCCGCGTCAGCCCGCAAGCGCCGCCTCCACCGCGCTTTCCGCGTGGATGCGCGTGGTGTCGAACACCGGGTACGGCATCGCTTCGGGCCGGATGATGAGCGACAGCTCCGTGCACCCCAGCACGATGCCCTCCGCCCCCGCCCGGATCAGCCGCTCCATGATGTCCGTGAGGCGCCGGCGGGAATCTTCGGATACGATGCCGAGGCAAAGCTCTTCGAAAATGATCCGGTGCACGGCCGCGCGGTCCTCCTCTCCGGGCACCGTCACCTCGAGTCCGTGCCGGGTCAGCCGCCGTTTCAAAAAATCCTTTTCCATCGTAAAGCGGGTGCCGAGCAGGCCGATGCGTCCGACGCCGGCGCGGCGCACGGCTTCGGCGGCCGCGTCGGCCACGTGCAGCAGCGGAATCCGCACGGCGCGCTGCACCGCGTCCGCCGCGATATGCATGGTGTTGGCGCCGATGAGCAGGAGCTCCGCGCCCGCCCTTTCCAGGGCCTGCGCTCCCCGCGCCAGCACGGCGCCGGCGGCTTCCCGGTCGTCCCGGCGCTGCAGCTCCGCGATTTCGGCGAAATCCACGCTGTACAGCACCATCCGGGCGGAATGGAGGCCGCCCAGCCGCCCGGCCGCCGCTTCGTTGATGATCCGGTAGTAGACCACCGTCGACTGCCAGCTCATGCCGCCGAGGAGACCGATGGTTTTCACGGGCGCACTCCGTATCTTTCCCGGTGGAACACCCGCTCCATCGGGATCGGTTCCTTCGGGGGCGGATCCGCGGCGGGCCATCCGAAGCCGAGGATGGCCACGACCCGGTACGAATCGGGAATGCCCAGCGTGCGCCGCACGTGGACCTCCCGCCTGCGGGACTCTTCCGCATCCTCGGAATGGTAGACCGCTCCCCAGGCGGCGCCGAGGCCGAGAGACGTGGCGGCCAGCCACAAAAACGCTCCGGCGATGGTGGCGTCCTGCAGCCAATATTTGCTCACTTCCGGGGACGCGAAGATAACCGCCGCCCCCGCCGCTTCCTCCAGCCATTTCATGTACGGGGTGGTTTTGGCCAGGGTCCGCAGCGTCTCCCGGTTTTCGACAATGACAAATTCCCGCGAAGGCAGGTTGTTGCCGCTCGGAGCCAGATGCAGCGCCCGGATCAGCTTGTCCAGCACGTCCGGCGGGACCGGATCCGGCCTGAAGCGGGTGATTTCACGGCGCCTTTCGATGGCCGTCAGCACATCCATGGGCTTTCCCTCCATCCGGATGGTGTAGTGGTATAATGAACACAGGAAAAAGTGCCATTTCCTGTTAACCCATCATACCACATTTCACGGCGTGACAGCGCCCGGACGGACCGATGGAGAGACCGTCCGCGAAAGGAAGGGATGAACCGGTGTCCGATGCGGACAACCTTCCCGTTTCCGTCAAACGCGTATACGACCCGCCCGCGCCGGAAGACGGCGTCCGCGTGCTGGTGGACCGGCTCTGGCCGCGCGGGCTC
>DATCLN010000178.1:0-33098 GCA_036563895.1 Paenibacillaceae bacterium | reverse complement strand
CCTTGATGACGACCTTGTTTTCCGTGGACATCCGTTCATCCCCCCGTTCCGTCGTTTTTGCGCTTGCATCCGCCTTTTTCCCCATCATACCAGAAATTCCGGGAAAGCGCATGCATATCGAAGAATCCCGATTCATTTGTTTTCCATCTTTTCAATGAAGCGAAAAAATGCTCCCTCTTTGTGATGCGGTATCGCATATGCCGGGCCCGTCCAGCCGACGGAAAAAATATTGCCGCCCCCGCCGAAAACCAGCAGCATCTCGCTTCCGTCCATGAGCAGGAACACACACCCCGAAAACCCCCGACTTCGCAAACGGCTGCTCCGCGGGCTTTCGCATCCGGACATTCCCGCTTGGTTCCCCATTCCCATTGTAACCCGAAACGGAGGCGGGCCCTTGGCGCCGTTGGACCGGTTGCCGGGCGCCCGCCTTAACCCGCCGCGGCGGGACGGCGGTCGAAACAGCGGTACTGGGCGGCTTCCGCCACGTGTTCCGCCTCGATCCGTTCGCTGCCCGCGAGATCCGCGATGGTGCGGGACACCTTGAGAAGCCGGTCGTGCGCCCGGTGGCTGAGTCCCAGCCGGGTGTAAATGTCCAGGAGCAGCCGTTTCGCTTCCGGCGAAAGCACCGCGTAACGTTCCAGCATCCGGCCCTGGAGCTCGCTGTTCCACCGGATGCCCGTGCCCTTATACCGCTCCCGCTGGACCTCATAAGCTTCAGCAACCAGTTGCCTGGCTTCCGCGGACGTCATCCGGCGGCTCCGGTTATCCTCCGACTCCGGCGAACCGCCCTTCTGCTGCGGCAGTTCCACCTGAAGATCTATGCGGTCCAGAAACGGACCGGAAACCCGTGAACGGTAGCGCAAGATGGCGCCCTCCGGGCAGGAGCACGCCTGGCCGGGCGGATAATCGCCCCCGTACCTTCCGCAGGGGCAAGGGTTCATCGTCGCCGCCAGCAGGAAATGGGCGGGAAACCGGCAGACCGTCCTCGCCCGGCCGATGGTAACCTCGCGGTCTTCCAGCGGCTGTCGCAGCGTCTCCAGCACGATGCGCGGAAATTCCGGCAGCTCGTCCAGAAACAGCACGCCATGGTGTGCCAGCGTCACTTCCCCGGGTCTCGGCACCGATCCGCCGCCGATCAGCCCCGCCGCCGAAATGGTGTGATGGGGCGTGCGAAACGGCCGGTAGCGAATAAGCCCCGCCCGAGGCATGTTCAACTTGCCGCTGGCGCTGTAGATCTTGGTGACGGTAAGGGCTTCCTCGTCATCCAGGGGAGGCAGAAGGGTGGGCAGCCGGCGGCAAAGCATCGTTTTTCCCGTTCCGGGCGGCCCGGTGAACAGGATGTTGTGCATGCCCGCCGCCGCCACAATCAGGGCCCGTTTGCCGTGATGCTGCCCCCGGACGTCGGCCAGGTCCACCGAGTCCGCCAGCGGTTCGGGCTCCGGCGGGGCGTTTTCGACTTGCGCGCCGGACCGGACGATCTGCGAACCGCCCTCGTTCCAGGCGGACAGCGAATCCAGCACGGACACCCGCACGCCGTCCACCAGCGCCGCTTCCGCCGCGCACGCCCGCGGCACGATCACCTTCGTCAGGCCCGCCGCACGGGCGGCTTCCACCATGGGAAGCACGCCGGGCACCGGCCGGATTTCCCCGTTCAGGGACAGCTCGCCGATGAGCAGCGTGCCGCGAAACGCTTCCTCCCTCCACTGTCCGCTCGCGCACAGGATGCCCGCCGCGATCGCCAGGTCGAAGGCGGTTCCCTCCTTCCGCACGTCCGCCGGCGCCAGATTGACCGTGATCCGCTCCAGGGGAAACGTCATGCCCGCGTTCAGGATGGCGGCCCGCACGCGTTCGACGGATTCGCGGACGGCGGAATCCGGCAGCCCGACGACGCTCACCATGGGAAGACCCGGCGACAGGTTCACCTCCACCTCGATCAGCGTCCCCTCGATGCCGACGATCTCTGCTCCCCATATTCGCACAAACATAAAAAAACACCCCTCTTCCCGCTGAATCTTGAGAAAGGGTGCTTCCCTTCGCGTTCCGCGCATCTTCTGTTTGTTTCCAGTTTATCTTCTCCGGTGAATAAATGTCAACCTTTTCTAAAAAATTATTCGATACGTTGATATATCAACATATCAGAAAGGAGCATCCAGGAAGGCGGTGAATAGAAGGCCAGAAGATCCCTTCGGAAGCGGCGTTGGCCAAAGAATTCGGGGTCAGCCGGATTACGGTGACGAACGCCAGCCAGCGAATGGTCCAGGAAGGAACGCCGTACCGACCATATGTCCGCAAGATTTACGGGAAACTCGATTTTCGGCTGCTAGCGGACCGAATGTCCGTTCGTCCCCGGCGTCGCCCCTCCCGCTTCTTCCGGCAGCTCGAGCGTGATGCGCCCCAGCTTGCCCGAGCGCAGGTCGCGCAACAGCACGCCGCCCGCCTTGGCCAGATCCACCCCGCCGCCGGCGGCGAGACACCCCCGCTTCCGGCCGATCTGCTCCAGGATTTCCGCCGCGGCGGCCATGTCCGGCAACGCGGACGGCACATCGTCCAGTCCGTAGCGTTCCTTGAGCGCCCCGCCGTAACGTTCCGCCAGATGCGGCAGTACGTAACAGGCCACCTCTTCCACCGGCAGGATTTCCTCCCGGATCGAACCAAGGGCGGCCAGAAAATAACCGACTCTGGGATCTTCAAACTTCGGCCACAGGATGCCCGGCGTGTCGAGCAGCTCCAGGTCGCCGCCGGTGCGGATCCACTGTTTGCCCTTCGTGACGCCGGGCCGGTCGCCGGTCAGAGCTGCGCGCCGTCCCGCCAGGCGGTTGATCAGCGCCGATTTGCCCACGTTGGGGATGCCGACAATGATGGCCCGTGCGGGACGCGGCTTCATGCCCTTGCGGATTTGCCGCTCAAAGCGTTCCCGCAGCTGTTCCCTCACCTGGCCCGGGATGTCCTGCACCCCCGCCCCGCCCAGCGCGTCGATCGCCAGGGCCGCAAGGCCGCATGCGCGGAAATGGCCGCACCACGCTTCCGTCGCCGCCGGATCGGCCAAATCGGCCTTGTTCAGCAAAACGAGCCGCGGCTTCCGTCCCACGATCTCGTCGATGGTCGGATTGCGGCTCGATAGCGGCGCGCGGGCGTCAACCAGCTCGAACACGATGTCGACGACCTTGAGGCTCGCTTCGATTTGCCGTTTCGCCCGGGCCATGTGCCCGGGATACCATTGGATCGTCATCCCTCTTCCCTCATGGAGGAAAAATCGCAAAGCGCGAAGAAGGCGAAACCGCCGGATGCGCCCGGATCACATGCCGTCGCCGATGTATCGGATCTTGTGGAGCGGCCAGAAAACGAACTCCGCCCTGCCGACGACGCGGTCCAACGGGATGAAGCCCACCGACGGGAAGCGGCTGTCCAGGCTGTTGTTGCGGTGGTCGCCCATCACGAACAGCGTGCCCTCGGGCACCTTCGTTTCTGGAAAATCCCGGTCGTTGTAGGGCAACGCGCCCCTTTCGCGCGCCTCGGCGTAGGCCTTTTCCAGGTAGGGCTCCTCGATCTGCACCCCGTTTACGAACACCTGGTCGCCCACCACTTTCACCGTGTCGCCGGGCAGGCCGATCACCCGCTTGATGAAGTCCCGGCCCTCCTCAGGCATGTGGAAGACGATGACCTCGCCTCGTTTCGGAGCCCGGAACTCATACAGGATCTTGTTGACCATGATGCGCTCCCCGTGCCAGAAATTCGGCTCCATGGACGGCCCGTCCACGATGAAGGGAGAGATGAAGAACCAGCGGATAAAAAAAACGACAATCCCGGCGACGGCGAGGGCGATAATCCACTCCGTCAGTTCCTTGGCAAGCCGGCTGCCGCCCGTCTCGGGCGGCGCGGCGTCCGCGGGAATTTCGCCTCCCGCGGCCGGTCCGCGCGGCTCCCCGGTCATCGGAGCCCCCGTCTCCCCGTTCCGGTCCGCTCCCGCCAAACGATCATCCGGAGCGTTCTCCTGCGATCGATCCATCGTTTCGCCTCTTTTCCCAGCCTTGAAACCCGCGAACCATCGCGAATGGAAAAAAGAGACTTGAACGAAACGTCAAGTCCCCGATCCTGCGTTTGCTGCTCAGACTTCCTTGATGCGGGCCGCCTTGCCGCGCAGCTTGCGCAGATAGTACAGCTTCGCGCGGCGGACCTTCCCGCGGCTCACCACTTCGATCCGGTCGATGCGCGGCGAATGAAGCGGGAACGTGCGCTCGACGCCGACGCCGTACGAAATCTTGCGCACGGTGAACGTTTCGCTGATGCCGCCGCCGCGGCGCTTGATGACGACGCCCTCGAACATCTGGATCCGTTCGCGGGACCCTTCCACGACCTTTACATATACCCTCAGCTTGTCGCCCGGACGGAAATCCGGAATGTCCTGGCGAAGCTGCTCTTTCGTCAGTTCCTGGATCAACGGATGCATCGGTTACCCTCCTTCCGCCTAAGCCTTCCAGCCAACCGCAAACGCAACAAAAGTTATTGTAGCACGACAAAAGCGGAAAAACAATTGTTGGCATCCCTTCAATCTCCCGGAGGGATGTCCTGCCGCCCGGCAGGACGTTCTTCCGAAAGGGTGCTTTTAAGCCCGGCCAGCCAGCGTCGTTCCTCGGGTGTCAGATCCGCCTTTTCGAGCAGATCGGGACGCCGCCTCAGCGTGCGCAGCAGCGACTGCTGCCGCCGCCATTTGGCGATTTCGGCGTGGTGGCCGGAAAGCAGAATGTCCGGCACCTTCCAACCCCGGAAATCCGCGGGCCGGGTATACTGCGGGTATTCGAGGAGACCGTCGCTGAACGAATCCCGGGCCGCCGATTCCTCGTTGCCGAGCACCCCCGGCAGCAGCCTCACGACGGCGTCGATGACCACCATCGCCGGCAGTTCGCCGCCCGTGAGCACGTAATCGCCGATGGAAATCTCGTCGGTCGCCAGATGTTCGCGGACCCGTTCATCCACGCCTTCGTAATGGCCGCAGATGAAGATGAGATGCTTTTCGGCGGCCAGCTCCCGCGCCTTGCGCTGCGTGAACACCTCGCCCTGGGGGCACATCAGGATCACGCGCGGCCGCGCGTCCTCCGGCATCCCGGCCGTCAGCCATTCCACGGCCGCAAACAGCGGCTCGGGCTTCAGCACCATGCCGCCTCCGCCGCCGTACGGCGCGTCGTCCACCGTCCCGTGCTTGCTCGTGGAAAAATCGCGAAAGTTCACCGTATTCAGCTCGACGATGCCGCGCTCCCTCGCCTTGCCGATGAGGCTGGCGCCGAACACGCCCTCGAACATCCCGGGAAACAGCGTGAGCACGTCGATGCGCATGTCACAGCATTCCTTCCAGAAGGCGCACTTTCACCGTCCGGCGGGCGACGTCCACGTCCAGCACCACGTCGTCGATGACGGGAATGAGCACCTCCCGGCCTTCCGGAAGCCGGACGACCCAGACGTCGTTGGCCGCCGGCTGCAGCACGTCGGTGATCGTGCCGAGCTTGCGCCCGTCTTCCGTGACCACCGAGCAGCCGACGATGTCGCGGATGTAGTATTCCCCTTCGGCCAGCGGCACGCGGTCGTCGTCGGGCACGACGAGGGATCCGCCCTTGTATTTTTCCACCTGGTTGATATTGTCGAATCCCTTGAGCTTGACCAGGTACACGTTCTTGTGCAGGCGGGCGCCCTGCACCTCCACGCCGAACGGCTCGCCGCCGTCCGGAGGCAGGAGCATCAGACGGCTCCCCGCCTTAAACCGCACCTCCGGAAAATCGGTGTGCGGCCATACTTTAAGCTCGCCGCGAATTCCGTGGGTGTTCACGATTTTGCCGACCGTAAGCCATTTGTCCGCCACTCCGCAAGCCTCCTTCCGGAATCAGCCGTCCGCCTTGCCGAAACGCCCTGCCGGTCCGGTTCCGAAAGCCCGGCCGGCGGGAACGCGAAGGTGCGGCTGATCCGCTTGCGGGCGCTATTCGGAAATGATGTCCACGACAACGCGTTTCCGCTCCTTGACGGCGGCGGACGTGACGACGGTGCGCAGCGCCCTCGCGATGCGCCCCTGTTTGCCGATCACTTTGCCGACATCGTCAGGATGGACGGAAAGCTCGTAAACCACGCCGCGTTCGTTTTCCCTCACCCGAATCTGCACGTCATCCGGATGATCGACCAGGGCCCGGGCGATAACCCGAATCAATTGTTCCATGGTTCTCCCTCCGGGAATTCCGGGAATTCCGGAAATTCGGTCGTCCCGACGTCATTTCTTGCTTTGCTTCAGCTCGTGGAACTTTTTCAGCACTCCCGTGCGCCGGAGCAGGCTGCGCACCGTATCCGACGCCTGGGCGCCGTTTTGCAGCCACTTGAGGGCTTTCTCCTCGTCGATCTTCACCTGGGCCGGGTTGGTGAGCGGGTTGTAATACCCGATTTCCTCGATGAACCGGCCGTCGCGCGGGGAACGCGAGTCCGACACCACCACGCGGTAGAACGGCTTTTTGTGGGCGCCCATTCTTTTCAGACGAATGCGGACCATTCCTTTATCACCTCCTTGCAAGGCCGGACGGGCCGGGCATGGCAAAAGGCACTTCCCGCCCGTTCGGGATCACCGGAACGGGAACCTGCCGGGATGGCGCGGGCCGAACATGCCCCGCAGCGCCTTCATGCCCTTCGGGCCTTTGCCGCCCGGTCCCATCATGCCGGACAGACGCTTCATCATTTTCTTCATCTCTTCAAACTGCTTGAGCAGGCGGTTCACGTCGGCGACGGTGGTGCCGCTTCCCGCGGCGATCCGCTTGCGGCGGCTGTAGTTGATGATTTCCGGCTTCAGCCGCTCCTCTTTCGTCATCGACCGGACGATCGCCACCGTGCGGGCAAGTTGCCGTTCGTCGATACGGAAGTTCGGCATGTTTTTGAGCTGGCCCATGCCGGGGACGAGCTCGAGGAGCTGCTCCAGCGGGCCGAGCTTCTTCAGTTGTTCCATCTGCTCCACGAAATCGTCGAGGGTGAAGGAAGCTTCGCGCATTTTGCGCTCCATTTCCTTCGCCTTTTCCTCGTCGATGGCGGCCTGGGCCTTTTCGATCAGCGACAGCATGTCGCCCATGCCCAAAATGCGCGAGGCCATCCGGTCGGGATGGAACGGCTCGAGCTGGTCGAGCTTCTCCCCGGTGGAGGCGAACTTGATCGGGCAGCCGGTGACCGCCTTGACGGACAGCGCCGCCCCGCCCCGCGTGTCGCCGTCCAGCTTGGTGAGCACGACGCCGGTCAGCGTGAGCTGTTCGTGGAAGCTCTGGGCCACATTGACCGCTTCCTGCCCCGTCATCGCGTCAACGACGAGGAGCACCTCGTCCGGCCGGACCGCGTCGCGGATCTGCCGGAGTTCTTCCATGAGGGCTTCGTCGATCTGCAGCCGGCCCGCCGTGTCGATCAGGACGTAGTCGCACCCCAGGGAGCGGGCATGCTCCACGCCGCGCCGCGCAATCTCCACGGGACTTGTCCCGTCGCCGAGGGAAAACACCGGCACGCCGATCTGCTCGCCGAGCACCTCCAGCTGCCGGATCGCCGCGGGCCGGTAAATGTCGCCGGCCACCATCAGCGGCTTGTGCTGTCGGTCCTTCAGCCACTTGGCGAGCTTCCCGGTCAGCGTCGTCTTCCCCGCGCCCTGAAGGCCGGCCATGAGCACCACGGTGGGCGGCTTCGCCGCCTGCGCCAGCTTGACGTTTGTGCCGCCCATGAGCTCGGTGAGCTCTTTGTTGACGATATCGATGATGACCATCGCCGGGGTGAAGCTTTTCATCACTTCCTGCCCGACGGCCTTCTCCCTCACCCTGGCGATGAAGTCCTTGACGACCTTGAAGTTGACGTCCGCTTCCAGCAGGGCCAGGCGCACTTCGCGCATCGCTTCGTTGACGTCTTCTTCCGTGACCTTGCCGCGGCCCCGCAGCTTGTCGAACACGCTCTGCAGCCGCGCGGTCAGCCCTTCAAACGCCATCTTCCCCGCCTCCTTCCGGTTTGCCGCCGGTCCGCCCGGGCTTCGCCGTGCGGCGGACGTCCCGGCCGGTCTTTCCGCCGGATTCGGCGGACGCATCCGGCTTCGCGTTCGCGGCGAAGGGCGTTCCGGCTCCCGGTCCGGCGTCTTCATCGGATCCGAACCCGTCTTCTTCTCCGGCATCGGAGCCGGCGTCCCCGTCGGCATCCGCGCCGAGGTCCGCGCCGCGCAGCATGCGGACGGTCTCCGCCAGCTCGCCGCGCCACTCTTCCGGCAGGCGCGCGATCTGCTCCTCCAGCCGGTCCAGTCCCCGCTGGATGCGCTCGTGCCGCTTCAGCAGCCCGAGCCGCTCTTCGTAGGACTCCAGCACCCGTTCCGCGCGCTTCAGGTGTTCGTAGACGGCCTGCCGGCTGATGGCGAAATCGGCGGCGATCTCGCCCAGCGAATAATCGTGGAGATAGTGGTATTTCAGAAACATGCGCTGCTTCTCGGTCAGCAGCGGTCCGTAGAAATCGAACAGCAGGTTGATCCGGTTCGTCTTCTCCAGCGCATGATCCCCATGCACGGCGGGCCCACCTCCCGGCTGTGTCCCTCCGCTGCCGGACCCGGTCCGCAGCACAGGCCTGTCAAGAAAAAAAACTTGACATCGCAAGCCCGCACTTCATCATATAAAATGTGGCTTCGCGTGTCAAGGACCCGGAGCTTGACTAAAACCCTTGAACATCGGCCCCGCGCCGGAACATGTGGTCAATTTTTCGACTAAAAATTTTCCTGCACCAACGCCACATTAACAAAAAACCCCGCGGCCCCTGTCCGCAAGGTTCTGTCAAAATGCGATCCGTACTGAATCAGTTTTTGAACTCCTTCATGCGGTAATCGTAAGGGTCGACCTGCCGCAGCGCGGCCAGCTCCTGCGGCGCCGGGGGCGGCGTGTAGATCACGTCGCCGTATTTCAGGGGGAAACCGGTGTTTTCCTCCACTTCTTTCAGGGAGGAGGTCGGATGGACCGACTCCAGCTGGAGCCTGCCGTCCTTCACGCCAAAGACGCACAGCGGCGTGACGACCTTCCAGACGTTGCCCCGCGTGGTCACGAAGTCCACTTTTTCCACAAACGTTCTGCGGTCGTGCCGGGTGCGCCAGATGATGACTTTTTTGGCGGTGGGAATCAGCACCGCGCTGCCCGCGCCGCCGGGCAGGCGCACCTTCGGATTCCGGTAGCTGCCGATCACCGAATTGTTCACGTTGCCGTACATATCAAATTGCGCGCCGCTCAGAAAAGCCACGTCCAGCCCGCCCCGCATGGACAGATCGAAAATCTGGTCCAGCGGGAAGTAGGCTTCGGCTCCGGAGAGCAGATCGGCTCCCGCCGACGAATAGGACGCCTTCTTGACGGAAGGCGGGTTGACGCCGCCGGGAATGTTCAGGCAGACCAGGTTCGGGGCGTGCAGCTTTTTGGCCAGGGCCATGGCGATCATCGGCAGTTGGGAAGCCACGCCGTGGAACACCCGCTCGCCGTCCTGCAGCAAACGGGCCATCACGCAAACCATGAGATCGCAGATCCGCCAGTCGGATTTTTGCGGCGTTCTGGCTTGCGCGGCCATTGGTCCTTTGGCTTGCGCGGCCAACGGCGTTCCGGCATGAGCAGTCACCGGCGTTTTGAACGGTGTTGTCCGGGATGTTGCCAGCGTCGTTCCCGGGGCCGGTTTCGGTTGCGATGCCGGCCTGGCATACGGTTGCGGTTTCGGTTGTCCCGGATTTCGGTTCATATCCGGATCACCGCCTTCCGGCCGCTTCGGTCCGTTCTTTCATACTGCGCCACATAGGCGGGAATGTCCTTTCGCTCCAGCTTCATGAACTTCGCCAGCGCCGCCAGGTCCGCGTCGTACATCCGGTCGCAGGATCCGGGGGCCGCTCCCCGCGGCGCGTGCACCACCGCTTCCACGAGGAAACCGGGGATGTCCACCAGCGTCGGCTGCCGCTGCCAGTGCCCCGCGCCGACGATGCGTTCCGCGGTGATGATCACCTTGCGGGCGGCGCGGCTCATGAGCACGTCTTCGTACTTCGGTCCGTGGATGACCGCATTGCCCGTCTCGTCGGCTTCCTGCACGTGGATGACCGCCCAGTCGGGCACGATCGCCCGGACCACCGTGACCGGCTCGCCGCCGAACGGGTCGGGGATGACGCGGAAATCGTCGTTTTCGCGGATAAGGTCGGTGCCCCTGAAGCCCGCCACCGGCATGAAAGGCGCCCCGGACGCGGCGGCCCTGAGCGCGCTGATGACCGTGTAGCAGGCGTGCTCGTTCACCCTGACCTCCCCGCTCTCCACCGCCTTCCGGTAGTGCGCGGCCAGGCCGAATTCCGTTTCATAGCTCACGAAGCCGGCGTACACGGTCTCCAGGCATCCCGCCGCGCACATCAGGTCGATGTCGTGGGCGCCGGCGGTTTTCACCACGCCGAGACGCCGCTTGCCCTGGCGGATGAGTTCGCGGACAAAGGCCATCGGCGCCCGGTGCAGCACGTTTCCGCTCAGGGCGAGCAGATCGCCGTCGCGGACCAGGGCGGCCGCTTCCTCCAGCGGCACCAGTTTGGAACGTGCCTTCGTCCGGCTTGCGGATGCGGAGATTGCCATCCCGATTCCCTCCTTGTCAGGGGATGTGCCGATCGGGCGGGATGCCGCCACGGCCCGATCGGACGACACGCGTCATCCGGACTTACTTGACGGCATTGCATGCGATGTGCACGGCGTCCCACACGCCGGAGAACGGCGGCGCGTAGCACAGGTCCACCATGCCGAGCTCCCGCGCGGACATCCGGTTGTGGATGGCCACGGCAAACAGATTGATGCGCAGCACGACGCCCTTGGCTCCCACGCCCTGGGCGCCGAGCAGCGTCTTGGTTTCCTTGTCGTAGATGAGCTTGAACCGGATCGGCGTCGGATTGGGATAATAGGCCGGATGGTCCATCGCCTCGACCACCGCCGTGCCGTAGTCGATGGCCAGCCGTTTGGCGTCCGCCTCGGACAGGCCGGTTCTCCCCAGCTCGAGGTCGAACACCTTGATCGCCGCGCTCCCGAGGGTGCCGACGAATTTGTCGTGCCGGCCGAGCATGTTGCCGCCGGCCAGGCGGCCCATCTTGTTGGCCGTCGTCCCCAGCGGAATGTACGTGTCTTCCTCCATCACCCGGTGGTACACGACGGCGCAGTCGCCGGCCGCGTACACGTCGGGGACGTTCGTGCGCATTTCCCGGTCGATATAGATGGCTCCGTTCGGCGCCATGCGGATGCCGCTGCCCGCCAGAAAACCGGTGGCCGGACGCACGCCGGTGGCCAGGATGACCAGATCCGCGGGATATTCGCCCCTGTCGGTGCGAACCCGTTCCACCCGCCCCGCGCCGGCGATTTCCGTCAGCCGCTCGGCCAGGTGCAGTTTCACCCCGTGCCGGTGCAGTTCTTCCGTGACGGGTTCCGTGATTTCCGGATCGAAGGGCGGAAGAATCCGGCCGGCCAGCTCGACGACGCGCACCCGCTTGCCCAGGTGCACCATCGCTTCGACGGCCTCCAGGCCGATCGCCCCTCCGCCGATGATCACGACATCCCGCACGTCGGGGGACGCGGCGGCTTCCTTCAGGGCCAGGCCGTCCTCCATCGTCTTCAGGAGGTGAACGCCGGACAGGCGGATGCCCGGCACGTCCGGAACGATCGGCGCGGCGCCGACCGCGATCATCAGCTTGTCGTAGGTATCCAAGAACAGGCTCCCCCGCTCCAGGTCCTTCACCATGATCTGCTTCCGTTCCGGCGCGACCTTGACCACCTCATGACGCAAGAAGGTCCGGATGCCCGCCTGTTCAAACTCTTCCCTCGTGCGGGCGATCAGCTTGCGCCAGTCGTCGTTCACCCCGGAAACGTAATAGGGCAGGCCGCAGGCGCCGTAGGAGAGAAAGCCGCCCTTTTCGTAGACGACGACTTCCGCGTCCGGATTTGTCCTTTTGATTTTCGCCGCGGCGGACATCCCGGCCGCGACGCCTCCGACGATGACGATTTTCACCGGTTTTCCCCCCTTTCCGGCGGCTGGTGGACGATCCCCGCATGTCCGGCGCCCGGACGGGGGTACCCCCCAATCCCGCGCCGGCGGTGAAGCCCAGGCGGCTGGAACCTCAGTCGGCGGCTTCGCCCGGAATGTCGGGTTCCCGGTCGATGATGCCCACGACAAGGGCGTCGATGGGCGCGTCCCGGTGGAGGCCGAACCGGGCGTTGGCGCCCGTCGCGACAAGGACGTTTTCGCCGATTCCGGCGCCGATGGCGTCCGCCGCGACGAACGTTTCGCCGGAATTGCGCTTTTGCACCACGAGCAGCTTGTAGCCCTGCAGCCCTTCCAGCTTGCGCGTGGAAACGATGTTGCCCACCACTTTGCCGATGATCATCGCTCAAGACCTCATTTCTCGTCCAAAATCAATTCGAGCCGGTCCCCGGTCACGATGGAAAAAGCGTTCGCGTCGTCCGTGTCGATGTGCATCTCCAGCGCGAAATCGTCCCTGACCCGGACAAACACGTGATCCATGACGCCTCCGCGGGGGCCCTCCACTTTCACGCGGACCTCCTGCCCGTCGGCGACGCCGTAGGCGGCCGCGTCGGCCGGCGTCATGTGGATGTGCCGGTCGGCGATGATGACGCCGCTGTCCAGCTCCAGGCGTCCCTTCGGCCCGACCAGCGTGATGCCCGGCGTGCCCTCCAGCCGGCCCGAAGGACGGATCGGGGGTGAAACGCCGAGTCTCCTGGCATCGCTCGGCGCCAGTTCCACCTGGGTTTGGCGGCGGTACGGGCCAAGGATGCGCACCCCGTCGATGGTGCCCTTCGGCCCGATCAGCGTCACCCGCTCTTCCGCCGCGAACTGGCCGGGCTGGGAAATGTCCCGGCTGCGGGTGAGCTCACGGTCCTCGCCAAAGAGAAGCTTGAAATGCTCCCGCGTGATGTGGAGATGCCGGGCGGACACGCCGACGGGCACAAACCGCGGTCTTTCCCGGACGGGTACGATGCCCCGACCGGCCAGTTCCTCCAGCACCAGTTTCGTGACCGTCTCGATCAGTTCCGTCCGCGATGGCGTCGGCATGCGATCACCCCGCTATGCGAACCGTTCGCTCACTTCAGGCGGGGCAGAATGCTTCCGATGTCGCCGTGCGGCCGCGGAATGACATGCACGGCCACCAGTTCGCCGATGCGCTGGGCCGCTTCCGCGCCGACTTCCGTCGCCGCCTTCACGGCGCCCACTTCGCCCTTCACCAGCACCGACACGAGACCCGAACCGATTTTCTCGATTCCGGCCAGTTCCACGTTCGCCGCCTTCAGCATGGCGTCGGCCGCCTCGACCGCCGCCGTGAAGCCCCGCGTTTCAATGATGCCAAGTGATTCGTTCATCGAAGAATCCTCCTCGTTCCGGTTCCCCGTTTTTTTGAGCTCAGGAGAGCGCCGGCAAAATCTTCGCCAGATCGGTGTGCGGACGCGGAATGACGTGCACGGCCACCAGTTCCCCGATGCGCTGCGCCGCCTCCGCGCCGACTTCGGTGGCCGCCTTGACGGCCCCCACGTCTCCGCGCACGATGACGGTCACCAGCCCGGAGCCGATTTTCTCCGTTCCGACGATTTCCACGTTCGCGGCTTTCAGCATGGCGTCCGCCGCCTCGATCGCGGCCGTCAGCCCCCGCGTTTCGATGATGCCGAGCGATTCTTTCATGATCGTGCTACCTCCTTCGACCGCAAGCGGTCCTCAAAGTTTTGGCAGAATTTTTTCAAGATCGGCGTGCGGACGCGGAATGACGTGCGACGCCACCAGCTCGCCGATCCGCTGCGCCGCCTCCGCGCCGACTTCCGTCGCCGCCTTCACGGCGCCCACGTCCCCGCGCACGATGACGGTCACCAGTCCCGAACCGATTTTCTCGGTTCCCACCAGCTCCACGTTCGCCGCCTTCAGCATGGCGTCCGCCGCCTCGATCGCGGCCGTCAGCCCCCGCGTTTCGATGATGCCGAGCGATTCTTGCATGGGAATCAACCCTCCTTGCCTCTGCGTGATTTGGCGGAAGTCCGCCGCTTGGCCGTATGACCAGCATTTCGGTTATCCGGCGGCTCAAGGGATGTTTCCGCCGGCTCGATGAATTTCATGATTTCCTCGTGCGGCCGCGGAATGACCACGCTCATCCGGAGCGGGTTGCCGGGCCTGTCCCGGCACTGCTCCCGCGCCGCCTCGACGGCCGCCGTGACGTCGGATACGCTCCCCCCGACGATGACGGTCACGAGGCGCCCGCCCAGTTCCTTTTCGACGCACAGCACCTCGACGCCGGCCGTCTTGCACATCACGTCGACCAGTTCCACGGCGGTGGTGTAAAACAGGGTTTCCACCACGCCGATCGCTTCCCGTACCATGTTTCTCTCCCTCCCCGCGCCGTTATCTCCGATCTCGCCCGCCGGACTGCCGCGTCGCTGTCGCCGGCCGCATCCGTCATGCCGCGTCCGTCATCGGCGGCCACGCGACTTGAGCGTCACCTTGCCGACGGGAAGCAGCTTTTCCATGCCCGGCGCTGCGGAGGGGATGCAGCGGGTCAGAATCGCTTCGTCGGGCAGATACTGCCTCGCCGTTTCCCTGGCCACCTCCAGCGCGTGCTGGACGTCGGCGACCCGGCCGGTGAACTTCACCTGGACCATCAGGGGAATGACCGCCTGCACGTTCCCGTCGGGGTTGTTGCAGTCGATCCCGTGAATCCGGATATCCGCCGCCTTGCACGCCCTGTCCATGGCCGCCAGGGCCACGCTGTATCCCTGGACTTCCAGCATTCCCAGCGCTTGCCGTTCCACCGCGCATCACCTATCCGATGTTCCGCAGTCCGCCGCCCGCGAGGACGCGGCGGATCTTGCGCGTGAACGTTCTGGCCGACGTCAGTCCCTCGCCGGTGGGACCGGCGATGGTCATCGTCGTGAAGCCTTCGCCGCCGTAGCCGACGCCTGCCAGCGAGGAGCCGTTCTGCACGAAGATGGTCGTGCGGATGGCGCGGGCGAATTTCGTCAGGTTGTCCACATTGCGGGAATGCATGACCGCCGTGTGGCGGTTGCCGTGCTCGGCCTGGACCGCCATCTCGATCGCCTCGTCCAGACTGCGCGTCCGGACGATGGGCAGAATCGGCATCATCTGCTCGATCTGCACCAGCGGGTGGTCGAAGTCGACCTCGCAGATGAGCAGCTCCGGATTTTTGTCCCGGATGCCGATCCGCTCCAGGAACAGCCGGGCGTCCTTGCCGATCCATTCCTTCGCCGGATGCCAGGAGCGCCATTCGTCGCCGCTGCAGCTCGGCCTCGCGCCCGGAATGTCCGACACCAGCGCGAACTCCATGATTTGCTCCAGCTCCCGGCGCCCGAGCATGTACGCGCCGTTGTTCAGCAGATGGAAGATGAGTTCGTCCGCGACCTTGTCGACGACGAACACTTCCTTTTCGCCGATGCACAGGATGTTGTTGTCGAAGGCGGCGCCCAGCACGATCTGCTTGGCCGCGTGCTCCAGGTCCGCCGTCTCGTCCACCACCACCGGCGGATTGCCCGCTCCCGCGCCGATGGCCTTTTTCCCCGACGCGAGGATCGTCCTCACCAGCCCCGGCCCGCCGGTGCCGACGAGCAGCGAGACGAGCGGCGACTTGATGATGACGTCGAGGGTCTCCATCGTCGGCTCTTTCACCATGGTGACGAGATCGGGCGGCCCGCCCGCGTTTATGATCGCTTTGTTAATGAGCTGCACGGTGAACATGCTGCAGTTTTTGGCGGACGGGTGCACGTTGAACACCACGGAATTGCCGGCGGCCAGCATGCCGATGGCGTTGTTGATGATGGTCTCCGCCGGGTTCGTGACCGGCGTGATGGCGCCGATGACGCCGTAGGGCGCAAGCTCCGTCAGCGTGAGCCCGTTGTCGCCGGAAACCGCCAGGGTCTCCAGGTCTTCCGTGCCCGGCGTCTTCAGCGCGGTCAGCTCCACCTTGGCCACCTTGTGTTCCAGGCGGCCCAGCTTCGTCTCTTCCCACATTCGGCGCGCCAGGCCTTCCTTGTGGTCCAGCGCCGCCTGGCGAATGGCCCGGATGAAGCGTTCCCGGTCCTCCATGCCGAACTTTTGCACGTATTCCCGCTGCGCCCGGTGGGCCGCTTCAATGGCGTCTTCCGGCCGCTCGAACACCCCGAGGTCGCCCGCGCGGGACGCGGCGCCGCCGTTCACGACCCCTGGCGCGGAAGGCCGCGCAGCCGCCGCGGCAGCGCCGGCCGCGGCACCGCCCGCGGGAGCGGCCGGCCGCACGCTGCAGCCTCCCGCCGCCTCGGGCCGCGCCTGCGCCGCCGTTGCGGAAGCGAGCCGCTGGTCGATGTTGCGCAGCACGCTTTCCACGATATGCCTTACATCCGCTTCCGTCAGTCGGATTTCCAAAACCGATCACCTCTTTCGGCCCGTCTCGCGGGCCCGGTCTGGCCCGGGGCCCCGTTCATCAGGACAGCCTCCGAAGCACTTCCTCCGTGACCTTCGCAATGATCTCCTCGATGACGGCCCGCTTCTCCGCTTCCGCCTGCGAGGCGTCCGCTCGCACGGCGTCTGTCCGCACGGCATCCGCGCGCGTTGCCTCCGGGCGCGGCATGTCCATCCGCGAAACATCCGTCCGCGGGGAATCCGTCCCCGCGGCGCTGGTCCGCGAGCTTTGCGCCCGGGCCGCATTGCTTCCCGCAAGCTCGTCCGGCCTGCAGGAGGGCGTTCCCCCGCCCCGGATGCCCAATCTTTCACGGATTTCCAGCAGGTTGGATACCTGGCTGCAGCTGAGCTCGTTGACCTTCTTGAGCACCTCGCCGGTGTACAGGCTCATCAGGGCGTAATGTTCCAGCGATTCCATCCGGAAATACGCTTCAAGGGGATCCCTGCCCCAGGTAAGGGCCCCGTGATTGGCCAGAAGCACCGCGTTGTAATCCCGGCAGTAGGGGGCGATGGATTCCGCCACTTCCTCCGTGCCCGGCGTGGCGTAGGGCGCCACCGGCACCTTGCCGAGCAGCACGACGGCTTCCGAGGACAGCGCCCGTTCCAGGCTGATGCCGGCGATGGCGTAGGAAGTCGCCACGACGGGATGGGCGTGCACCACGGCGCGCACTTCGGGATTCTCCTTGTATACGCGCAGGTGCATCTTGATCTCCGAGGAAGGCCTGTTCTTGCCGGACAGCACCTTCCCGTTCAGATCCAGCTTCACCAGCATATCGGGCGTCATGAATCCCTTGCTGACGCCGGTCGGCGTGGCCCAGATGGCGTTCGGGCCGGTGCGGACGCTGATGTTGCCGTCGTTGGCGGCAACGAAGTTCTTGGCGTACATTCGTCTGCCGATCTCGATGATCCATTTCTTTGCTTCAAAGTCGGACAAGTATCGGTCCCGGCGCTCCAAGACGGTTTCACCTCCCCGACATCCGTCGGTTGCACCGTTTATTCTGATTCTCTTATTTCAAGTCGAAATTGTCAATAATTTATTTTGGATTATTTTGATTTAACCAAATATCTTTTTTGATTTTTTTCAAAAACCAAAAACTTGTCCGCAAAAACACGAGAATCCGGAGCTCCTTCATGCGCATTTTCCAGCAAACCGGAGCCGAAAAATCGTTGCGCAAGCGTGCACAATCCAACAGGAATATGCTATATTCAAATACATACAAACAACACGAACCATCGGGAGGAGTCGTGAAGCCTCGTGCTGCCCATTGCCCGTAAAGCCAAAATCAAGGAAATCATCGCCGAAAAGAAAAACGTGACCGTCGCCGAGCTGACCAACCTGTTCGGCGTGACCGAGGAAACCATCCGGAGAGACCTGAAGCAGCTGGAACAGGAAGGGTTCCTGACCCGCATTTACGGCGGCGCGTACATCAACGACGGCGTGCTCAACGACGTCGACGTCAACCTGCGGGAACACATTTATGTGGAAGGCAAGCGCAAGATCGCCGAAAAATGCGTCGAGTTCATCCAGCACGGCGTCTCCGTTTTCCTCGACGCGTCCACCACTTCGCTGTACATCGCCCGGATGCTGGAAAACCGCCGGATCACCGTCGTGACCAATTCCATCAAAATCGTCAACGCCCTGATTGACAACCCGAACGTGCATCTGATCGTCACCGGCGGCAGCATCAGCCGGCAGTCCATGTCCGCCCTCGGGCGCGGCGCGCTGCAGAGCCTCGGCGGCTATTTCTTCGACCTGGCGTTCATCTCCTGCCGGTCGCTCAGCCGCCAGCACGGCATCACCGACTCCAACGAGCAGCAGGCCGAGGTGAGGCGGCTGGCCGCCGAACGCGCCAACCGCACGTATCTGGTGGCCGACATCACCAAGTTCGACCGGACCTCGTTCGCCCGCATCTGCGGCTTTGACAAGATCCACACCGTGGTGGTGGACAAACCGCTGGACGCCGAATGGCGGGAGTTCCTGCAGCAACAGGGCGTCGAGCTCGTCGAATGCGAAAGCTGAATGAAGGGGCACCCGGACGCTCCGGGTGCTCCCCTTATTTTTCAAACATCCGCGCCAGGCTTTCCGTATAGGGCGGCCGGGCGATGCCCTTCTCCGTGACGATCGCCGTGATGAGCGAGTGGTCGGTCACGTCGAAGGCCGGGTTGTACACCTTCACGCCGGGAGGCGCCATCGGTTTTTCGTACCATTTGGTCGTCACTTCCTCGGCGGGCCTCAGTTCAATGTGAATGTCGTCCCCCGTGCGGCATTTGAGGTCGATGGTGGACAGCGGCGCGCACACGTAGAACGGGATGCCGTAATGCCTGGCCAAAATGGCCACGCCGGAAGTGCCGATCTTGTTGGCGGTGTCGCCGTTGGCCGCCACCCGGTCGCATCCCACCAGCACGGCCTGCACTTTCCCTTCCTTCATGACGATGGACGCCATGTTGTCGCAGATGAGCGTCACGTCGACGCCGGCCTCCATCAGCTCCCACGTCGTGAGGCGCGCTCCCTGCAGGAGCGGCCGCGTTTCGTCCGCGTACACCTTGAAGTTGTATCCCCGCTCCTGGCCGAGATAAATGGGCGCCAGCGCCGTCCCGTACCGGGCGGTGGCGATGGTCCCGGCGTTGCAGTGGGTGAGCAGTCCCATGCCGGGCTCAAGCAGCGTCAGCGCATGTTCGCCGATGGAGCGGCACACCTGCTCGTCTTCGGCCCGAATCGTTTCCGCTTCCTCCCGCAGGGCCGCCTTGACCTCCGCGGGGGATTTGCCCGCCGCCATCTCCCGCTGGAACCGCGCATCCATCCGGTCCAGGGCCCAGAACAGGTTCACCGCCGTCGGCCGCGCGGACGCCAGGAGCGCCTTGACGCGTTTGAAATCCTCGTAGAGCTGTTCCGTCGTCGCCGCGGCGGACGCCTTCGTGCCGAGATAGACGCCGTAGGCGGCGGCGATGCCGATGGCCGGCGCGCCCCGCACCCTCAGCTCGTAGATGGCCTCCCGGAATTCCTCCGGTTCCTTCAGGGTCAAAAACCGCTTTTCGTTCGGCAGCAGCGTCTGGTCCAGGAGGATCAGCGCGTCCCGTTCGTCGTCGAGCACCACCGAACGGATGACCTCATGCTGCCGGCCTTCTCCTTGCGCCATCCCGATCTCCCCCTTTGGCAGTGGAAATTTCTCCGGCCCCATCCCGGACCGCGCGGCGGACCCCGAAGCGGCTCACGCCGCGGCCGCCCGCGCCACGCTGTCGCGGATCACCTGCAGATAGTCTTTCCCTTTGGTAATGGCGTCCCGCTCCAGGATGAACGTCTTGCCCGCGATCAGGCAGATGCGCTCGGCCTCGGCCCGCTTGTCCGGATCGGCGATGGAGGTGATGTCCTTCACGTGCGCGATCCCGAGGGTGCGGCGGCACAGCTCGAGCCCCGTCACCGCGCTGGTGTCGCGCATGATGCCGGCCAGGTACCACCGGTCAAAACCGGGATAGCGGGCGACCCGCTCCGTGGCGCGCTCGTGGAACAGGCGCATGAACTTCTCCTGGAACATGTCCGCCACTTCTTCGATGGTCTTCAGCACCCAGCCGATGTGGCGTTCCTTTTCCGGCCCCTCTTCCATCGTCTGTCTGGCGTTGACATAGGCGAAAATCAGGTTGGCGAGTACGTTGCCCACGTCGTAACCGGCCGGACCGTAGAACGCGAATTCCCCGTCGATCACCTTTGTGGAATCCTCGCGGACGAAAATGGAGCCGGTGTGCAGGTCGCCGTGGATGAGCGACTGCCCGTGGGTCATGAAGTCGAACTTCAGCTTGGCCGTTTCAAGCAGTACCTTTTCGTCTTCCCACAGCAGCTGGCGGGCGAAATCCCGCGTCGGCGGGAACACGTCGTTGCGGGGGCAGTCGTAGAACGGTTCGGTATAGACCAGATCCTCCGTGATTTCGCAAAGGTCGGGGTTGATGAACTTGCCCTGGAGCACCTTTTTCTCCTTGTGGTTCATCACCACGTCCGACGTGAGCAGCAGCGTGTTCGCCATGAAGGTAGTGATGTGGTCCGCAAACAGCGGGAACTGCCGGTGCTCGATCATCGCCTTGCGCATGATGACGTGGTCGGACAGGTCGTCCATGACGGTGCAATTCATGACCGGGTCGTAATGGTACACTTTGGGCGCCAGCCCCGGAGCCAGCTCGTTGTGCACCTTCAGGATTTCGTACTCGAAGCGGTTGCGGTCGGGGGAAACCTTGAACTCGTCGGAAATGCGGGCCACCGGCCCCGCCTGTTTGATGATGATGGATTTCCCCGAATCCTCATCCACGATGCGGAACACGAAGTTCAGGTTGCCGTCGCCGATCTCCTTGCAGCTCAGGCGGGCTCCCTTCGGGAACACGTCCAGCTTCTGTCTCGCGTACTCGATCGCATCCGCTTCGCTCATGGTGAAGTAGGTCGAAAAATCCGCCATGGTCCCGCAGCCTCCGATCCTTTGTTTTTCCTTACCGTTTCCGATAATAGGTGAGCGCCAGCGCGAACGCCAGCACGCCGCCCTTGACGATGTCCATGGCATAGTAGGGGACGGACATCATGACCAGTCCGTTTTGCAGAATGCCGATGAGCACGGCGCCGAAAAACGTCCCGAGGGCGTTCGGTTTGCCCGCGCCGAAGACGGAGAAGCCGATGAACGCGGCCGCCACCGCATCCATCAGGTACGGAGCGCCGGCATTGACCTCCGCCCTCATGATCCGGGCGGCAAGAATAATCCCGCCGATCGCCGCAAACAGCGAAGAAAGGAGATACGCGGCGACCCGGTACCGGTTGACCGGAATCCCCGACAGCCTGGCCGCTTCCATGTTGCCGCCGATGACATACATATAGCGTCCATGCCGGGTATAGTTCAGGAACAGATGGACGAGCAGCACGATGACCAGCATGATGATGATGATGCCCGGCACTTGTCCGAATTTGGTGAACAGCTTCGGAATCTGGCCCGCGGCGAAGCTGCCGTCCGGCATGACCATGTTTTGCGAAATGGTGGCGCCCCGCGAGTAGGTCAGGGCGACGCCCTGGATCACGAACATGACCGCCAGGGTCAGCAGCATGTCGGGAATCTTGAACCGGATGATGAGAAGCGAGTTGAGCACCCCGACCAGCAGACACGTGCCGATGGCCGCCAGAACCCCAATCCACGTGGGCTGTGCGTACCAGACAAACATGGACATGACCACCGCACAGGCGAGGGAGGCGGTGGAACCGACCGACAGGTCGAAACCGCCGACGGACAGGGAAATGGTCAGGCCGATGGCGATGATGGTCACGATGGAAATGGACCGCAGGATATTGATGATGTTTTGACCCTGCAGGAAACTGTCCGTGGCCAGACCGAAAAAGAGGATGAGCAGAACGATGGTGATGATGGTGCCGTACCGGTAGAAAAACTGAAACCATTCGAACCGGGACACGGATGGCCTCCGGTTCGGGGCCGGACCCGGATCCGCCTCCGGAGAAGGATGGACAGTTTTTTCGATGTTGGAATCGCTCATCGGTCACTTGCCTCCCGTCGAGTAAAACAGCAGCTCTTCCTCGTTCGTGTTGGCCGTCTCCAGCTCTTTCACGATCATCCCGTCATACATGACATACACGCGGTCGGTGATGCCCATGATCTCGGACAGTTCGCACGAGGCGTAGATCACGCTTTTGCCCTGCTCCACGAGCCTCGCGATCAGCTGGAAAATATCCCGTTTGGCCCCGACGTCGACGCCCTTGGTCGGTTCGTCGAAAATGTACACTTCCGCGTCGGCTACCAGCCATTTGCCGATGGCCACCTTCTGCTGGTTGCCGCCGGAAAGGTTGCGCACCAAAGCCGCTTCGCTCGGGGTCTTGATGCCCAGGTCGTCAATCATCCTGCGCGAAAGGGTTCTCTCCAGGCCGAAATCGAGCACCGTTCCGAAGAATCGGCACAGTCTGGACAGCACGACGGTGGTGATGTTCGTGGCCACGCTCTCCTCCACCAGCACGCCTTCCTTGCGCCTTTCCTCCGGAACCAGGGCAAGCCCCGCGCGCACGGCGTCGGTGGGCGTCCGGATCTTGAGCGGCTTGCCGTTCAGAATGCGTTCCCCCGATGCCTTCGTGTGCCCGAAGATCGCCTTGCACAGCTCCGTCTTCCCCGCGCCGACCAGCCCCGCGATTCCGACCACTTCGCCTTTTCGGACGTAGAAGCTGACATTTTTCACCTTGCCGCTGTCGTCGCTGAAATTTTTCACAACCAGCGCCGGTTCGCCGGGCGTCGCCCGGTGCTTCGGAAACTGCTGCTCCAGTTTCCGGCCCAGCATGTACTCGACCACCTGGCCCGGCGTCAGATTGCGGATCGCCTCCCGGATGACAAACCGCCCGTCGCGCATGATGGTCATTTCGTCGCAAATCTCAAACAATTCAGGCAACCGGTGCGAGATGAAAATGACGCCGACGTTGCGCGCCTTCAAATCGCGCACGACCCGGAACAATTCTTCCGTTTCGGAGTGGCTTAAAGGGGCCGTGGGTTCGTCCAGGATGAGAAAACGGCAATCCCTGGCAATGGCCCGGGCGATCAGCGTCATCTGCTTTTCCGCCAGCGACAGTTCGTCCACCCGCTTCCGGAGGGGAATGCGGACGTTGAGGCGATCCAGGACCTGTTGCGCCTGCCGGTAGAGTGCAGGCCAGTTCACCCATTGCTTTTTTCCATGGTCGTGGATCATGCGGTCCAGCATGATGTTTTCGCCGACGGTCAGGTAGGAGACGAGCGCCGTATCCACTTCCTGGTGGACGATCTGGATGCCAAGATCCTTGGCGTCCCTTGGAGAGCGGATATCCGCTTTCCGTCCGCCGATGCGGATTTCGCCCGTATAGTGGGGATAGACGCCGGTAAGCACTTTCATGAGCGTCGATTTGCCCGCCCCGTTGGCTCCGACGAGGGCGTGCACGGTGCCGGTGGATGTGGTGAATTGCACGTCGTCCAGCGCTTTTACGCCGGGAAATTCGATGGAGATGTGCCGCATTTCCAGTTGCAGCGGTTCGCCGGTTGACATGGATTTCACCCGGAAACCTTTTCCGGAAATTCCTTGGGGGTTAAAAGCAAAGCCGCAAAAATGCGGCCTGAGAACCGGAAACGAAGGCGAAAAACGATGTGTGCGGCAGAGCCGCGCCCTTGCCGGACGGGTCTCTGCCGCGGGGCAATGGGATGGGATTCGCTGTCCGTTATTTGTTCGCTTCCTTGAGCGCCTTCATCCAGTCTTCTTCGAAGGCGTCGGTTTGACCCCAGCCCGGAATGATGTTGGCCAGCGTGACCATGTTGACGGGTTCGCTGGATTTCTTCAGATCTTCCTGCGTGATCAGGGCCGCTTCCAGGTCGTAGGTCGCGGGCGTTTCTTCGCCGGCGATCTTCTTCGCCAGCAGCCGGACGTTGACCGCGCCGATCATCTTCGGATCGACCGCGGCGGTGGCGACCCACGGGCTGTTTTCTTCCTGCATGGCCTGCAGGTCGGCGTTCGACACGTCAATCCCGTAAATCTTCACTTCTTGGCGGCCCGCTTCGTTCACCGCCCGCGTGGCGCCGATGGCGAAGGCGTCCCAGGTGGCAAAGATGGCGTCAAGCTGACCCTTCGGATACTTGGTCAGCATGGCGGCGACGGCGTTTTGCGTCTGCACCGACGTGTCCGCCGCGGCCACGCCGAAGCGGTCGATTTCCTGAATGCCGGGGTTTTCGGACAGGATTTTTTGATAGATCTGATTCCGTCTGATCATCGGCGGGAAGCCGTCCACCCACAGGTACACGATCTTCGCCTGTCCGCCAAAATCTTCCACCAATTTGCCCAGGGACAGCTCGGCCAGCGCAAAGTCGTCCTGGGCCGTCATCGTGACGCCGGGGATGTCCTTGAGCCCGTCAATCGAGTCGAAGGTGACGACCGGAATGCCCTTCTCCACGATTTGCCGGACTTCCTCGATGGTCGCTTCATCGTCGCCGTGGGAAATGATAATGCCGTCGTAATCCTGGTTCATCACTTGCTGGATCGTGTCATGGAATTTGGCCGAGTCGCCGTTGGCGGAAAACGTGTCCACCGTGAAGCCCATGGCTTCCCCTTCTTCCTTGGCGCCGGCCAGATATTGCGCCGTGTGGTCGTCGCCGCCGATTTTGCGGACGACCGCGATCTTGATCGGCCACTTTTCCCGGAGCTGGGCCGGCACGTTCTCCGGCAAGCCGTCCGAGGGAGAAGAGGGCGACGCGGTCGGCGACGCATCCGCCGACGGGCTGGGCGACGGGCTCGACGACGAACCGCTGCCGCCGCCGCAGCCGGTCAGGACCAGCGCAACCGCAAGAAGGGTCAAGATCAGCGCCTTTGCCGTTTTACGCATCCTGTTCAACGCCCCTTTTTTTCAATTTTTTTCACAGCCATATTATCATAGGGGATTGCGGATGATCAATAAATTAATCCAAGTTTTTTTATGTGTTTTCGTGGTTTTTTTCTTTCTTGTTTTTTTCGTGATTCTGGTGGCATTATACCATATCTTCCGTCAAAAATACATACACAAACCAAAAAAATATGGTATATTTTTTTCAACACTATGGAAGCTTCAACCGGCGGGCGTGTCGCCGCGCGAATCGGCGTCTTCCGCCGCCGTTCCGGCGAACAGGGCGTGGACGAACTGCTCCGCGTCGAATTCCTGCAGGTCATCCGGTTTTTCGCCCAGGCCGACAAGTTTCACGGGCAGCTTCAGCTCGTTCCGGATGGCCACGATGATGCCGCCTTTGGCGGTGCCGTCCAGCTTCGTCAGCACGAGGCCGGTCACGCCGCTTTTTTCGCCGAACATCCTGGCCTGTTGCAAGGCGTTCTGGCCGGTGGCCGCGTCCAGTACCAGCAGCGTCTCGTGCGGCGCGCCCGGCAGTTCGCGTTCGATGACGCGGCGGATTTTCGCCAGCTCGTCCATCAGATGGGCCTTGTTTTGCAGACGGCCGGCGGTGTCGCACAGCAGGACGTCGACCCCGCGGCTTTTTGCTTCTCTTACCGCATCGTACATCACCGCAGCCGGATCGGCGCCCTGGGCCTGTTTGACCAATCCCGCCCCCGCCCGCTGCGCCCAGACTTCCAGCTGCTCGATGGCGCCGGCCCGGAACGTGTCGCCCGCCGCAAGCAGCACCGATTTTCCTTCCTGCCGGAATTTCCAGGCCAGCTTGCCGATGGTCGTCGTCTTGCCGACGCCGTTGACGCCGACAAACAGGATGACGGTGGGGCCGTCGGGATTCAGGTTTAGTTTCCCTTCGTCGCCGTCTCCCTTCAAAATCTGCACCAGTTTCTCCGCTAGGATCGGCTGGAGTTCGGAAGCGTCTTCCAGTTTCCGTTTCGCCGCTTCCGCGCGCAGTTCGTCGATGAGTTCCATCGTGGTGTGCACGCCGACGTCGGCGGCGATCAGAATTTCCTCGAGTTCCTCGAAAAAGGCCTCGTCGATCCGCCTGCGCAAAAACAGTTCGCCGATCCGGCCGGCCAGCGCGGAACGCGTCTTTGCCAGCCCGTCCCGGAACTTGGCGGTCACCGATTCGGCTTTGGCCGCGATGCTTTCCCTCAGTCTTTTGAAAAAGCTCATGGCTGCGTTCTTTCCTTTCTGTACAACGGATACGTTCGCCGGTGGTGGTGCGCTCTGCCGCACCGCGGCGCAGTGCCCAAGCAGTGCCGGGCCCGGCGGCATTGCGCTCCCTGGCTCTTCGCCGCCCGCACTCCTGAGGGGATGACACATTGGGAAGAGCCGCGCTTCTATATCGCCCCGATCGGCCCGGCCACGGGATCAATGTAGTCGTTTTTTTGACTACATTGCCTCGGTCCATCCGCCCGCAAGCCCTTTGTAGTTCATTTTTCGACTATATTGCGCCAGTCGGCCCGGCCGCGGGCTCAATGTAGTCGAATTTTTGACTACATTGCCTCAATCAGCCCGCCCGCGAGCCCCATGGAGTCAATTTTTCGACTGCATTGCCTCAGTCCGTCCGCCCGCGGGCCCGATGCGGTCGATTTTTCGGCTATATTTCCTCAGCCGGCCCGTCGGCGGGTCCATTGCAATTCTGCGGATGCGATGAAGATCAGGCCGTGGCGCTCACCGCTTCGTCTTCCCTTTCGTCCAGGCGGACCGATACCAGCTTGGATACGCCGCTTTCCTCCATGGTGACCCCGTACAGCACGTCGGCGGCTTCCATCGTTTCCTTGCGGTGGGTCACCACGATGAACTGGGTCTGCTCCGCAACTTCCCGCAGATAGTTCACGTACCGGACCACGTTCGCTTCGTCCAGCGCCGCTTCCACCTCGTCCAGCACGCAAAAGGGCACCGGCTTGACGTGCAGGATGGCGAACAGCAGGGCGATGGCCGTCAGCGCCCGCTCGCCGCCGGACAGAAGCTGCAGGTTTTGCAGCTTCTTGCCGGGGGGCTGGGCCACGATCTCGATGCCCGTGTCGAGGGGACGGTCCGGCTCGGCCAGAATCAGGTCGGCCTGCCCGCCGCCGAACAGGCGGGAGAACACCGACCGGAAATGCCGGCGGATTTCCTCGAAGGTGGCGCGGAACCGCCTGGCCATCTCCTCGTCCATTTCCCGGATCAGGCGGTGCAGCTTCTCTTTCGCGTCCAGCAGGTCCTGCCGCTGCTCGGTCAGGAACCGGTACCGATCGCTGACCTGGGCGTATTCTTCGATGGCGCCGAGGTTGACTTCGCCCAGGGCCGCGATGCGCCGCCGAAGGTCGCCGGCCTGCTGCCGGGCCTTGGCGACGTCTTCGGGAGGGGCGTAATGCGTCTTGGCCCATTCGAAGCTCATCTCATATTCTTCGCCCAGCTTGCGCAGCAGATTGTCGAGCTCCACGTCGGCGCGGTTCGCCCGGATTTCCGTTTCCTTAAGCTCGTCTTCCGCCTGCTTCAGCGCAAGCCGCGATTCCTTCGCGGCGTCCTCTTCCCGCCCGATTTCCTGCAGGCGTTCGGTCCGTTCGGCGCGGCGAAGTTCGATGGCGCCGGACAGCTCTCCTTTGCGGATCAAAAGCCCGTTCAGCTTCTCCCGCTGCTCGTTCCATTCCGCTTCGGTGCGCTCCGCTTCCGCCGCGTTTTGCTCCAGCGCCGCGGCGATCTGGCGCTTTTCCCCGTTCAGGCGGGCGGTTTCGCCGCGGAGGCGCGCCGCCTGTTCGTCCTGCGACTGCAAATCCTGCTCCAGGCGTGCGATGGCGACCTTGCGTTCGGTGAGCGCCGCCTGGATCTTCTCCCTTTCGGACTGGCTGCGAAGACGAAGCGCTTCGGCCTCCCGGACCGCTTCCTGGAGACGCCGTTCCTCCTCGGCGAGAGCGGCCAGACGCTCTTCCAGCTTGCGCCGCTCATCGTCCAGCCGGCTCCGCTCCGCCTCCAGCGACGCCGCTTCGGCGTCCAGCGCCGCGCCCGCCGCTTCCAGCCGCTTCTCTTCCTGGGCAAACCGTTCGCGTTCCGCCAGCAGCCGCTGCTCGTCCAGCCGCATCCGTTCGGCGAGCCCGCGCAGCTCCTCGATGCGCCGGGACGATTCCCCGGCTTCCCGCGCCCTGTCCTCCGCTTCCTTCCGGGCGGCGTCGCGGGACGCTTCGGCCGCCGCGATCTCCCGCGCCAGCTCCTCCAGCTGCCGCCCGCGGCCGAGCAGGCTGACCGCCTGCTTCAAACGGCTGCCTCCCGTCATGGAACCGCCGGGATGAACCACGTCTCCGTCCAGGGTGACGATCCGGTAACGGTAATGCAGCCGGGCGGCGATCCGGTTCGCCTGTTCCAGGCGCTCCGCGACGATCACCTGTCCCAGCAGGCTGCCGACGATGTCCGCATAGCGCGCGTCATATTCCACCAGCTCGGCGGCCACGCCGACGAAGCCTTCTTCCGCCTGTGCCGCGCGCCGGTCGCTTTCGTCCAGCCTGCGCGCCCGGATGACGTCCAGCGGCAGGAACGTCGCCCGTCCCGCCTGCCGTTTCTTCAGCATTTCGATGGCCGCGCGCGCCGCCGCTTCATCGTCGGTCACGATGTGCTGCAGGGCGCCGCCCAGCGCCGTTTCCACCGCGGTTTCATGCCGCGCGTCCGTCCGGATCAGCTCGGCCACTGCGCCGTGCACGCCGGCAAGTTCGCCGCGGCGCGCCATTTTCAGCACTTCCCGGGGCCCCTGCTGGAAGCCTTCGTATGCGTCCTGCAGCTCGCGGAGCGTGTCGCGGCGCGACACGAGGGCGCTCCGCCGCTGTTCCCACCGCCGGGCTTCCGCCAGGGCTTCCTCGCGCAGCCGCTGCAGCTCCGCAAGGCGCACGCCTTCCGCCGTCTGGTGTTCGCGCAGGGCCGCCAGTTCCGCCGCGGAAGCCTCCAGCCGCTCCCCGATTTCCCGCCGGCGGGATTCCAGAGCCTCGCGTTCCGCACTCCAGCGGGACCGTTCCTCCTCCAGGCGGGCAAACCGGGCTTCGAGCTGCTCGCGCTGCTGTTCGATGTAACGGATGTCGTTGCGCGCCTGGACGATGGCCTGCATGACGTCAAACAGCTCCGCCCTAAGCCGCGCTTCGTTCTCGGCTCCGCTTTCCGCGGCGGCCAGGCGTGCTTCTTCTTCCGCAAGGAGGGCGCGGAGCCGTTCCAGCTCTTCCGCGGTCTGTTCGCGCCGCACGCGCAGCGCGTCCGCTTCCGCCGCCAGTTCCGCAAGCCGGGTTTCCACCGACGCCAGGGATTCCTGCAGCCCTTCCCGGTTGCGCTTCAGGTGGGCTTCCCGCTCCTTGAGCACCTCGAGCTGGCCTTCGGTTTTCTCCGTTTCCTCCACGCACGCCACCAGCTCGCCCTGCAGGCGTCCGACCGCTTCTTCCAGCTCCAGCAGCGCCGCGCGCTTCTCTTCCAGCGCCGCGTCCCGCCGGGCCGCTTCCGCCGCCAGGGCGGCGACGCGCTCCTTCAGTTCCGCAAGCCTTTCGTTCGCCTCGCTCCAGGACCGGTGCACCTGCTCGATCTGATGGACATACAGGGAAATCTCCAGTTTTTTCAGTTCTTCCGCGAGGGATTTGTAGATTTCCGCCCGTTTGGCCTGTTCGGCCAGCGGTTCCAGCCGGCTCTCCAGCTCGCCGATCAGGTCGCCGATGCGGATCAGATTCTGCTCCGTATCTTCCAGCTTTTTTTGCGCTTCTTTCTTGCGGGTCTTGTATTTGACGATGCCGGACGCTTCCTCGAATATGCCGCGGCGGTCTTCCGCCCGGGTGCTCAGGATCTGCTCCACCTGTCCCTGCCCGATGATCGAATACGCTTCCTTGCCGATCCCGGTATCCATGAACAGCTCGGTGATGTCCTTGAGCCGGCAGGGCTGCCTGTTGATGTAGTATTCGCTTTCGCCGCTGCGGTTCAGCCGGCGCGTCACCGTCACCTCGGTGTAATCAAGGGGCAGCGTGCCGTCGCTGTTGTCCAGGGTGAGCGACACCTCGCCGTAGCCCACCGGCTTGCGCGTGTCGCTGCCGGCGAAGATCACATCCTCCATTTTTCCGCCGCGCAGAATTTTGGCGCTCTGTTCGCCGAGCACCCAGCGGATGCCGTCGGAGATGTTGCTTTTGCCGCAGCCGTTGGGACCGACGACGGCGGTGATGCCGCGGCCGAACTCCAACACGGTGCGGTCGGCGAAGGATTTGAATCCGATCAGTTCGAGGCGTTTCAGGTGCATCCGCCCGCGTTCACCTCCAGTGGCTGAGGTCCGTCGTTTCGATCAGGCGAAGGGTCCGTTCCGCCGCCTGCTGCTCCGCTTCCTTCTTGGAGCGCCCTTCGCCGCGGCCGGCCGCGCGGCCGGCGATCAGCACCTCGACGACGAAATGCCGGTCGTGGGAAGGTCCGCGTTCCTCAACCACGCGGTATTCCGGCGCGGCGAATCCCAGGGTCTGCACCTTTTCCTGCAGCCGGGTCTTGAAATCCTTGTCCGCCTGCCCCTTCTCCGGAAGATGCGCAAAAAGGTTCCGTTCCAGAAAGGCGCGGACGGCGTCCAGCCCCTGATCCAGATACAGGGCTCCCACGAACGCCTCGAACACATCGGCGAGCAGGGATGGCCGCGTCCGCCCGCCCGTTCGCTCCTCCCCTTTGCCCAGAAGCACGGCGTCACCGAAGCCAAGCGCCTCGGCAAAACGGACAAGCGACGGTTCGCACACGATGGCGGATCGCATCCGCGTCAGCTCCCCTTCCGCCAGTTCCGGATGGCGGCGGAACAGCCATTCCGACACGACCAGCTGCAGCACCGCGTCGCCCAGGAACTCCAGCCTTTCGTTGTCTTCGATGTTCTTCCCGCGCTGTTCATTTACGTAAGAGGTGTGGGTAAACGCCTGGTCCAGCAGGGACGGATCGCGAAAATCGAGATCCAGTCGCGCCTGCAGGCGCCGGAGCGTTTCGCGCAACGGCAATCCCCCCCCCGTTTCTTCCTCCGCGGCCGGAAGCGGACCGCTGTCAACAAGCCCGCGCCGCCCATAAACGGCAGACGCAGGCGGGCGTTTCCGCCTGCGTCGATGGACCGCTAGCCTACTCTTCATACTTGCGCATCACGATCGTAGCGTTGTGCCCGCCGAATCCGAACGAGTTGGAAAGCCCCGCCCGGATGTTCGCCGGGCGCGCCTTGTTCGGCACATAGTCCAGATCGCAATCCGGATCCGGGTATTCCAGGTTGATGGTGGGCGGCAGCATGCCATCCCGGATGGCCAACGCGAGGATGATCGCTTCCACGCCGCCCGCCGCGCCCAGGAGGTGGCCGGTCATCGATTTGGTGGAACTGACCGCCAGCTTGTAAGCGTGTTCGCCGAAGGCCTTCTTGATCGCCTCCGTCTCCGACTTGTCCCCGGTCGGCGTGGAGGTGCCGTGGGCGTTGATGTAATCGATGTCCTCCGGCGCGATGCCGGCGTCCTGGATCGCCCGCTTCATGCAGCGGGCCGCGCCGTCGGGATCGGGGTCGGTGATGTGGAACGCGTCGGCGCTCATGCCGTATCCGATCACTTCCGCGTAGATGCGCGCGCCGCGCTTCTTCGCGTGCTCCAGCTCCTCCAGCACGAGCACGCCGGCCCCCTCGCCCATCACGAACCCGTCGCGCTGCGCGTCAAAGGGACGGCTGGCCTTCTCCGGCTCGTCGTTGCGGGTGCTCATGGCGCGCATCGCGCAGAAACCGGCCATGCCGATGGGGCGGATGGCCGCTTCGGCGCCGCCGCAAATCATCACGTCCGCGTCGCCGCGCTGGATGATCCGGAACGAATCGCCGATGGAGTGGGTGCCCGTCGCGCACGCCGTGACCGCCGTCGTGTTCGGCCCTTTGGCCCCGTACAAAATCGAAATCTGGCCGCTGGCCATGTTGGCGATCATCATCGGGATGAAATAGGGACTGACGCGGCGGGGCCCCCGTTCCAGCAGGATCTTGTACTGCTCTTCCCAGCTGCCGAGGCCGCCGATGCCGGAACCGACAATGACGCCCGTCCGCTCGGGATCGGCGTTCTCGCCGATGCGGATGCCGGCGTCCTGCAGGGCCATCCCGCCGGCCGCCACGCCGAACTGGACGAACCGGTCCATGCGGCGGGCTTCCTTTTTGTCGATGTAGTTTTCCGGCTTCCAGTCCTTGATTTCCGCTGCGATTTGCGTGGGATATTCGGACGGGTCGAACGACTCGATCCGGCTTACCCCTGATTTTCCGTCCAACAAATTTTTCCAGAACGTTTCCAGGTCGGTGCCAAGGGACGAGACAACCCCCATCCCCGTCACCACGATGCGGCGTTTCAAAACGGAAATCACCTCAGGTTTGCATAAACGTTCTCCGCACGGCCCGTCCGCCCCGCGAAGAACGCCGCCGAATGTGGAGAAGTCCCGTCGCGCGAACGGGACTTGGAAGAAAAAATCACGAGCGAGATTCTATGTATTGAACCACTTCTCCCACGGTCGTGATTTTCTCTGCATCTTCATCGGAAATTTCCAGGTCGAATTCGTCTTCCAGTTCCATGACAAGCTCGACAACGTCGAGCGAGTCGGCTCCCAGGTCGTCTTTGAAGGATGCTTCGGGGGTCACTTCCGATTCCTCGACGCCGAGGCGTTCGACGATGATGCGTTTCACGCGCTCAAATACATCGGACATCCGGTTCACCTCCCTTAAGGTATTATACGGGAAACCCGGACAAATTGCCATGCCCGCTTGCGTGTTCCTGGACTCCTTTCATGCGCCGCCCGGCCGCCGGGCCGGTCACATGTACATGCCGCCGTCCACATGCAGCGTCTGGCCGGTCATGTAGGACGAAGCGTCGGACGCGAGAAACACCACCGCGTGGGCGATTTCCTCCGGCTTCCCGATTCTCCCGAGGGGGATGTCCCGCAAAAGCTTTTCCTTCCACTCGGGGGCCAGCTTTTCCGTCATGTCCGTGTCGATGAAGCCGGGCGCCACCGCGTTCACCGTGATGCCGCGTGAGGCCAGTTCGCGGGCGGCGGATTTGGTCAGGCCGATGATTCCCGCCTTGGCCGCCGCGTAGTTGGCCTGTCCCGCGTTGCCCATCGTCCCGACGACGGAGGAGATGTTGATGATGCGCCCGCTCCGCTGCTT
Organism: Paenibacillaceae bacterium; assembly: GCA_036563895.1. GTDB lineage: Bacteria > Bacillota > Bacilli > Paenibacillales > Paenibacillaceae > ZCTH02-B3. The sequence goes on along the minus strand of DATCLN010000178.1, from coordinate 108 downwards.
CATCATCGGACGGACAGCCGCCTTGATGCCGTTGAAGACGCCTTTCAGGTTCGTTTCGATGACGCTGTCAAACTCGTCTTCTTTCATGCGCATAATTAAATTGTCTCG
>DATCLN010000177.1:0-3638 GCA_036563895.1 Paenibacillaceae bacterium | reverse complement strand
TCGTTTTACCGGAAACGGGACGGCGAGACCTTCCACGTGCTGGACGGGCAATACGTCCGGCTGGAGCGGCCGCCGGAAGCGATCTCGCTGCGGGAGCTGAAGGAGCAAAACCGGGTCGTCCGCTCGAACAGCGGCGCCAGCCTGATCGATCTCGGCGACGGCGTGGCGTGTCTGGAATTCCATTCGCCGAACAACGCGATCGGCGCGGACATCCTGCAAATGATCCGGCAAAGCCTGGACGAGGTGCGCCGCAACTTCGAGGGGCTCGTCATCGCCAACCAGGGACCGAACTTCTGCGTGGGCGCGAACCTGATGATCCTGCTCATGGAAGCGCAGGACGGGGAATGGGAGGAACTCGACGGCATCATCCGGCTGTTCCAGGACACGATGATGCTGCTGAAACGGTTCGAGAAGCCGGTGGTGGCGGCGCCGCACCGGATGACGCTCGGCGGGGGCGTGGAGGTATGCCTGCCCGCGGACCGGATCGTCGCCGCGGCGGAGACGTATTTCGGCCTCGTGGAGACGGGCGTCGGCCTCATCCCTGCGGGCGGCGGGTGCAAGGAGATGGCGCTGCGCGTCAGCCGGCTGGCGGCGGCGCATCCCGATACGGATCTGCAGCCGGAACTGAACCGGGTGTTTGAGATGATCGGCACCGCCAAGGTGTCCACCAGCGGCTACGATGCATTCCGGCTCGGCTACTTCCGGCCGACGGACCAGGTGGTGGTCCGGCAGGACCACCTGATCCACGCCGCGAAGCAGGCCGTGCTTCGCCTGGTCCAGGACGGATACGCGCCGCCGCCCGAGGAGAAGATCCGCGTCGCCGGCGCCGCGGGCAAGGCCGTCCTGCAGCTTGGTGCCTATCACATGCGGCAGGGCGGCTACATCAGCGATCACGACCTGAAGATCGCCTGCAAGCTCGCGCACGTGCTCGCCGGCGGCGACGTGCCGGCCGGTTCGCTCGTCACCGAGCAATATTTGCTCGACCTGGAACGCGAGGCGTTCCTGAGCCTGTGCGGCGAACCGAAGACGCAGCAGCGCATGCAGCATATGCTGGCCAAGGGCAAGCCGCTGCGCAACTGACCAACCGGGAGGAGGGAAGCGGGATGAGAGAAGCGGTCATCGTGTCCGCCGTCCGGACCGCGGTCGGCAAGGCGAAGAAGGGCAGCCTGGCCCGGACGCGGGCGGAAGATCTGGGCAAGGCGGTGCTGGAAGCCGCTGTGGAACGGGCGCCCGGACTGCGGAAAGCGGACGTTGAGGATGTCATCATCGGCTGCGCCATGCCGGAAGGGGAGCAGGGACTCAATGTGGCGCGAATCATGGCGCTGTACGCGGGATTTCCGGCGTCGGTGCCCGCCGTGACGATCAACCGGTTCTGCTCGTCGGGGCTGCAGGCGATCGCCTATGCGGCGGAGCGCATCATGCTCGGCCACGCCGACGTCATCGTCGCGGGCGGCGTGGAGAGCATGAGCCACGTGCCGATGACCGGGTTCAGGCCGTCGCCGCATCCCGACATTGTGGCGCAAATGCCGGAAGTGTACATGGCGATGGGCCATACGGCGGAGCGGGTGGCGGAGCGGTTCGGCATCTCCCGCGAGGATCAGGACCGGTTCGCCGCGCGCTCCCATGCGAAAGCGGCGGCGGCCATCCGCGAGGGCAAGTTCCGCGATGAAATCGTGCCGCTGGAGGTGACCTGGAAGGAGATCGACGAGCGCGGCCGGGTCCGCGAGCGGACGTTCACCTTCGACACCGACGAGGGCGTTCGCCCGGACACGACGCCGGAGGTGCTCGCCACGCTGAAGCCGGCGTTCAAGGCGGGCGGCACCGTGACGGCGGGCAACGCCTCGCAGATGAGCGACGGCGCCGCCGCGGCGGTGGTCATGAGCAGGGAGCGCGCCGACGCGCTGGGTCTTCGCCCCCTGGCCACGTTTCGCTCGTTTGCGGTGGCCGGCGTGGAGCCGGAAATCATGGGAGTCGGCCCGGTGGAAGCGATTCCGAAGGCGCTGCGCCTGGCGGGCATCGGCCTCGCCGACGTCGACCTGTTTGAAATCAACGAGGCCTTCGCGTCCCAGTGCGTGCACATCATCCGGGCGCTGGGGCTGGACGAGACGAAAGTCAACGTCAACGGCGGCGCCATCGCGCTCGGCCATCCGCTCGGGTGCACGGGCGCGAAGCTCACCGCCACGCTCCTTCACGAGCTGCGCCGGCGCGGCGGCGGCTTCGGGGTCGTCTCCATGTGCATCGGCGGCGGCATGGGCGCGGCCGGCGTGTTTGAAGTGCATGCAAGTTGAACGGCGGACAGCATGACGGAATCCGCAACATCCGCAAAATCGACAGGGAAAGGAGAACGGCGACATGAGCCAAATGGCAGATCAAGCGGCAGGCCAAACGACCGGCAAGACCGTCGGCGGAAGTTTCCTGATTGGCGAGACCGATTACCGGCTCGTGACCACGCCGGAGGATCTGACCGAGGAGCAGAAAATGATCGGCCAGACGACGGTCGACTTCGTGGCCGGCGAGGTGACGCCGCATGACGAGCAGATCGAGAAGCTCGACTACGAACTGACCGTGAAGCTGTTGCGCAAGGCCGGGGAACTGGGGCTGCTCGGCGCCGACGTGCCGGAAGCGTACGGCGGCCTCGGCCTGGATCGCATCAGCTCGACGCTGATCAGCGAAAAGCTGTCCCGCGCCTTCTCGTTCGCGCTGTCCGTGGGCGCGCACGTCGGCATCGGCACGCTGCCCATCGTCTATTTCGGCACCGAGGCGCAGAAGAAGAAGTATTTGCCGCTGCTCGCCACCGGCGAGAAAATCGCCGCCTACTGCCTGACGGAGCCGTCCTCGGGCTCCGACGCGCTCGGCGCGAAGACGACGGCCGTGCTTTCCGAAGACGGACGCCATTACATCCTGAACGGCACAAAGCAGTTCATCACGAACGCCGGATTCGCCGACGTGTTCATCGTGTACGCGAAGGTGAACGGGACGGATTTCAGCGCGTTCATCGTCGAACGCACGATGGAGGGCGTGACCGTCGGTCCGGAAGAGAAGAAGATGGGCATCAAGGGCTCTTCCACCTGTCCGCTCATCCTGGAAGACGTCAAGGTGCCGGTGGAAAACCTTTTGGGAGAAGTCGGCAAGGGCCACCGGATCGCGTTCAACATCCTGAACATCGGCCGGTTCAAGCTGGCGGCGGGCTGCCTCGGCGCCTCCAAGGACGCGATCGGGCTGGCCGCCCGGTACGCGAACCAGCGCACCCAGTTCGGGCGTCCCATCTCGTCCTTCCCGCTCATCGGCCGCAAGCTGGCGGACATGAACATTCGCGCGTTCGCGCTGGAAAGCATGGTGTACCGGACGGCGGGGCTGTTCGAGGAGCGCCTCGCCGGCGTCGACCACAGCGCTCCGGACGCCGGCGAGCAGTCCGCCCGGGCGATCGCCGAGTACGCGCTGGAATGCTCCATCAACAAGGTGTTCGGTTCCGAAACCCTCGACTTCATCGCCGACGAGGGCGTGCAGATCCACGGCGGCTACGGCTTCATCCAGGAGTATCCGATCGAGCGCATCTACCGCGATTCCCGCATCAACCGCATCTTTGAAGGGACGAACGAGATCAACCGCCTGCTCATCCCGGGCATGCTGTTCCGGCG
>DATCLN010000176.1:0-61632 GCA_036563895.1 Paenibacillaceae bacterium | reverse complement strand
CCGACAGGCCCCGCCACAGCCCGATGGCGACCCCCAGCGCCACACCGGCGACGGAAGCCAGCCCGAAGCCGATGGCGACGCGGATGAGGCTGGGGAAGATCTTTTCCTGCAGCGCGGACCAGGACAGCCAGCCGTCCAGCTTCTGGGCGATGGTCCAGGGAGTCGGGAAATAGAGCTCCTGAAACGACGACGTCAGCAGCTGCCAGACGACGATGATCCCGATGAAGAGTCCCAGGGTTTCCGCCGCCTGCCGGTAAAGCCCTTTCATTTTGCCGCCGGTGTTCACGTCTTTCCCTTCCCCCTTCTCACGATTTCCGGAACGAGGCGTGCCAGAAGAACAGCTTCCGCTCCGCGTATTCCAGCAGGTAATTGAGCCCGTAACCGATGAAACCGGACAGGACGACGGCGCTGTAGGCGGGGGTCATCGAGCCCGCCGCCGACGCCTTGAGGATCCATCCTCCGAGGCCGTTGCCGGTGCCCGCCACCATCTCGCCGGAGATGGCCACCGCCAGGGCGATGGACAACGAGATGCGGATGCCGGTGACGATGAACGGCGCGCAGTTCGGCAGCTCCACCCTCACCAGGGTCTCCAGGCGGTTGAACCCGAAAATTCTGGCCGTCTGCACCTGCTGCTCGTCCACGTTGTGCATGCCGTAGACGCTGTTGATGAGAATCGGCCACAGGGAAGTCCAGACCACCAGCGACGTGGTAGCCCGGTCCGACAGGCCGAACAGCAGGATGGCCAGCGGCGCGAGGGCGACGGCGGGGATGGGACGCAGCGTCTCCACCAGCAGCTTCGCCATCCGGTACGCCACCTGGAACCGGCCGAACAGCAGGCCGAAGGGCACGCCGATCAAGGCGGCGATCAGGATGCCGAGAAACATGGACTTCAGCGTGACGAGGATCTGGCTCAGAAACGAGGGCTCCCCGAGCAGCACGAAGCAATGGGTCAACACCATCCAGGCGGACGGAAAATACATGGGATTCACAAGATTCAGACTGAACACGAACTGCCACGCGGCGAACACGACGAGTGCGCCGGTGAGCCCCTTGCCGATATTCTTGATGCGTTGCCGCGCGGAACCGCCCAAAATTCCGGGACGGTCCGCCTTCTTCAGCGTCTGGAGTTCCATGGGTGACAGCTCCCCGCAGATTTGATGGCCGCGTCGTTCCCTGTTACCTGGCCAAACCGGGTTGCAGGATCATGCCGCTCACTTCGGCGCGAAGGCGGATGAACTCCGGCATCTGCTTGGTCTGGATCTGGTGGCGGGGCCGGGGCAGGTCTACCTTCAGATCAGCCTTCAGCCGCGCCGGCGGCTGGCTCAGGACGAGGACGCGGTCGGCCAGATAGATGCTCTCGTCGATGTCGTGCGTGATGAACAGGATCGTCGTTCCGTATTTCTGATGGATGGACAGCACCAGATCCTCCAGATCGGCCCGGGTCTGGGCGTCCACGGAGGCGAAGGGCTCATCCATCAGCAGAAGGGTCGGGCGGTAGGCGATGGCGCGGGCGATGGCCACCCGCTGCTGCATTCCGCCGGACAGCTGCCACGGGTATTTCTTCAGGGCGTCGCCCAGCCCGACGGCCACCAGGCTTTCCAGGCTCCGTTCGGCGGCTTCCTTCCTGCCGAACTTTTTCCCCTTGAGCGGAAACTCCACGTTTTCCTGCACCGTCATCCAGGGGAAAAGCGAACGGGAATAATCCTGGAACACCACCGCCACCTGAGGTGGGATTTGCCCGGTGAGCACCTGTCCCGACACCCGGATTTCCCCCGCGGTGACCCTGAGAAGCCCCGCGATGGTCTTGAGCAGGGTCGATTTTCCGCTGCCCGACGGGCCGACGATGGAGACGAATTCGCCTTCCCGGACGGAAAAGCTCAAATGGTCGATGGCCCTGAAGCGCCCCTTCCCCGTCACGTACTCGTACTCCAGATCACGGACCTCAAGCACCTGGTCGTTCAAGCGCGATTCCACCTTTCGATCGCCTCAGTAGCGCAGGTTTTTGTCCACTTCGTGCAGCAGCTTCTCTCCCCGGATGAACCGCTTGAGGTTCTCGCAAAACACCTCGATCATCCGGTCCATGTACAGGGGAGAATCGGCCGCCGTGTGCGGCGTGATGATCACGTTGGGCATTTCCCAGAGCGGGCTGTCCGGAGGAAGCGGCTCCTCTTCGAACACGTCGAGGCCGGCTCCGGCGATGGCCCCTTCCCGCAGCACGCGGATCAAGGCGTCTTCATCCACCACACCCCCACGTGCGATATTGATGAAATAGGCGGTTTTTTTCATCAGCCGCAATTCCTTCTCGCCGATGATGCGGGTGGTCGCGGGCGTAAGGGGCAGCGCCACCACCACGAAATCCGCCTGCCGGAACACCTCCCCCGTTTGCTCCGGCGGGTACAGCTCGTCCACCCAGGGCGATTGCGCCGGGGTTCGTTTCGTCGCCAGCACGCGCATGCCGAGGAGCTTGCACTGCCTGGCGATTTCCCCGCCGATGCTGCCCAGGCCGATGATCCCCACGGTTTTCCCCCACAGCTCGTCCGCGTCGGCGGTTTTTTTCCACACCTTGTTTTGCTGCTGGCGGAACATGAGGGGAAATTGCCGGACGAACATCAGCATGAAACCCAGCACATGGTTGGCGATCGGGATGCCGTGGATGTCTTTGGTGCGGGTAATCGTGACGTCCATCTTCGCGATGTCCGAAGACAGAAGTCCGTCCACGCCGGCGGAGATCGCATGGATCCATTTCAGGCTCCGGGCCTTCCCGCAGAACGCCACAGGCTGGTAGCCGCCCCAGGTGAGCAGCACGTCCGCGTCGTCCGTTTTGGACAACAGTTCCCCCTCGTCCCGGGCACGGATGATTTCCGCGCCGGGTGCGGTTTGGCGGATGCGTTCCACGTGGCGTTCTTCGATTTCGTAGGGATTGGGATGGACTCTGTAAAGGATGGCGATTTTGAGTTTTCCGTCTTCCATCGTCGGGACGCTCCTTTCGCGGGCCGGTCCCTGCAGCCTTCTTCATTGGCCGCTCCTCAGGCGATGACGAACACGTCCTGCGGGGTTTTCTGCACCCTCTCCGCCCCGTCGGCGGTGATCAGATAATTGTCGCAGCAGAAGGCGTAAGCCTTGTCGTTGGCGGCCAGGGGATGGACGGCCACGAACATCCCTTCCTTCAGGCGAATCGTTTCCCGTTCCACGAAGGCCGGGCGTTCCACCAGATCGTAACCCTGGCCGTGGCCGAAGAGGCGCTTCTCCGGCGCGTATCCCCTGCTTTCCAGGAACTCGTTGTTCGCTTTCAGCAGCTCCGCCGGATCGGCGCCGGGCTTCAGCATGGAAGCCACGAGCTTCTGCGCCGCAAGCGCCGTCTCCCAGGCGTCCAGCAGTTCCTTCGAAGGTTCCCCCAAGCACCAGGTGCGCCCGATCTCGGCGTAGTAGCCTCCCGGTCCGTTGACCTCGATCATCACAAACACCTGGTCCCCCGGTTCGACCCTGCGATGGTGGAAAAAGGACAGCAGCTGGGGCGTGGCCGTCCCCGGCGGCGCCGATCCCATCATGATCAGCTGTTCTTCACTGCCCAGATCCTTCAGCAGCTTTTCGATGTCGTTGCGGATCTCGTATTCGTACCGGCCAGGACGGATGATGGCCGGCAGCGCGGATGCCGCGTAGTCGTGGATGGCCACGGCCTTCCGGATGAAGGCGATCTCGTCCGGGCTTTTCACGGCCTTGATTTCGTCCACGAGATCGGTGGCGTCCAGGATTTCGATGCCTTTCAGATGTTCGGAAAAATATTGGTAGAACGCCGCGGACACAAACCCGAGACCGACAAAACCCACCCTTTTGCATTTCAGGTCCTTCACGACCTTGACGGCCGCTTCCGGAGCGTAGGAATTGGTGTAATTGAGGGTGGGAATGTACGGCAGTCCGATCTTGTGCCGGACGCCCCGGTCCACGGCGGAAGGCGGGCCCGACCTCGCCCCATGCTCGATCACCGTCATCTCTTCGTCCGCCGGGAAGATGACGGTGGTGGGATACTGGTGGGCGGGAATGTCCGTAAAATAGCGGACGTACCCCCCGAGAAACTGGTTGTCGTTCTGCAGGATCAGGCAGTCGATTTCCCGCTCTTTCATCGCCGCCCGGAGCAGCTTCCAGCGCCGCTCCAGTTCCCGGTCGGGAATGGGATAACGGACACGGTCCCGGGTGATGCCGCTCATGGCCAAACCCCCATGTGAACGCTTACAAAGTATCATTATGCGATTACGTGTATTTCATAGCGGTACATTCTTTACTAAATATTATCGGTCATGACCGCACCTCAGTCAATATTTGGCCGACCTGGACGCATCATGTCATCGATCCGGCCGGCCAGCTCCGCCAGCCGGGCCGCGTCGTCAAAGGCTTCCGCGGCCAGGGCGAGCATGCGCTCCGCCTGCTCCGGTCCCATTAGCGGGTCCAGGAAACGGTGCAGCTTCCGCTCCAGCATGTCCAGGCCGAACGGGAGTCCCGGGTCTCCGGGCGCCGCCAGCACCGTTCGTTCCTTCCGCTCCCCTCTCCTTGTCCGGACCGCCACCCTTGCCGGCCAGCGTTCCGGATAATGCGAGGCCAGGCTTTCATCCGCAAAGACGCGGACCTTCTCCATGAACGCCGCGATTTCGAGGGTTTGGGGCGGATTCTGCCTGTCGTCGTCATAGAGCACCTCCGGCAGATGGGCCGCCAAGGCCAGCTGGTACGGGGCGCTGGTCACCGTCGACAGCCGCTCGCCGGGATCGATGCCGTGGTTGATCATGGCCAGATACCGCTCGGGCACGTGGACTTCCACGGCCTCGATCTCTTCCGGCCCGACCCCCTCCTTTAGGATCTCTTCCAGCCCGTGGATGGCCGCGATGACCTGTTTCGCGGAGCAATAGGGCTTGAGGCTGATGCCGCCGATGACGCTCCCTTTCCCCAGGTTCCCGAGCAGTTTGTCCATGTCGGTCAGGAGGCCGTGGACGCGAAAGATCCAATCGTCATCCAGCATGCCGGGATCCCCGGTGAATCCGTCCCGGGCCGCAAACGCCGCAAGGCACCCCGACCGCACCGCGTTCCCGAGGGTGATCCAGCGGATGGACCGGTTGCCCTTGACCTTGGTGCTGCCGCCCGTAGTCAGGCACAAGGCCAGCGACAGCGCGTGGGCCGTCTGTTCCCTGGACAGGCGCAGCATGCGGGACGCGGTTGCCGCGGCGCCGAAGGCGGCGCAGTAATAGGTGGGCCAGATCCCCCTGTACAGGATTTCGGGTCCCCGGACGGCCATGCCCAGGCGCACCATCATTTCATAGCCGACAACCAGGGCGTCGCGGAACGTCCCGGTGTCCCGGTGTTCCGATTCGCCCGCGAAGGCGAGCGCCACGGGCACGATGACGGAACCCGGCGTCACGCAGGACGGCAGATGGATGTCGTCGATTTCCGACGACCGCGTGACGGCGGAGACGAACATGGCTTTGTCCGGAAGGCAATCGCCCAGCATGCGGGGATTCGCGTCAACGCCACGTGCCTTAAGGCCCAGCAGCGCCTTTCCTTCCGCCGTGTGCCAGGCGCACAGGAACGCCCCCACCGTATCGAGAAAATGGATGCGCAGCGCTTCCCGGTCTTCGCGGGACAGATCCGAAAACCCGGCTTCGGCCGTATATTCGGCGAGATGTTCCAGGATGGTCACGGCCTTCCCTCCCACAGCGTTTCGTTGCCCCCGTCCCCGACCCGGATCATTCGCGACACGAGGACGTGCTCGTTCCGTTCGACGTCGGAAAGCCCCACGCGCAGGGTATAGATGTCGCCGCTTTCCGCCCGCCGGCCGCTCTGCGGATTGAGCGCGGGGGTCTCTCCGAGGCCCAGGCCGATGCCGCATCCCCAGCTGCCTTCCAGCACGGGATGCATCCGGAACGGCTCCGCGGCTTTCTCGATTTCCCCGACCAGTTCGCCGATTTTCGTTCCGGGCCGCAAGTCTTCGGACAGGCGGCGCAGAAGTTCCGCCGCCCGCCGGTTCACCGCCCGGTTTTCTCCCCCGATCGTCAGCATGCCTTCGGCCCAATAGCCCAAATATTCCACCGCGAGATACACCGCGAAGGGTTCGGGACGGACCGACGCCGCCGATTCGTTTTCATACGGCTGCATCGTGCGCCCCCCGTCCAGGCTGAACATCACGCGCACGTCGTGGGCGCCCAGGGCGCGGGCGGTGCGCTCCGCTTCCGCCGCCGCGTCCAAGGCTCCCCCGCCCCGCTTGTACTCTCCTTTCAGGGAAGCCATGGCGGACGACAGGATGGCGCAGGCGCGGCGGATCACCGCCAGTTCCCGCGGGCGCTTGCGCCGCATGAGCCCGTCCATGAGCCCGTCGGCTTCCGTCACGCCGCCGGGGAATCCGGACAGGACGGATTCCAGCAGGGAGCGCTTCATGGATTCGGAACCGCACAGGCCGACGGAAACCCTCACGTCACCGGAGCTTTCCCCCGGCGCCGGCGCCGCCGCCAGCTCGCCCAGTTTAACCCCGAGGTCCGCCGCGGCGGCCATGCGCACGTCCTCCAGCCAGGTCATCATCCGAACCTCGGCCAGTTCCCGGGTGCCGAGCACCCCCGCCAGCAGGACGGGATCTCCCGACGAAGGAATCCATGCGACGGCCCACCCCAGCTTGGGGATGTAATTGGTCACGTAGCACAACTTCGCGTACCGGCAGGAATCCCCGTACAGGATGAGGCCATACAGTCCCGCGGCGGCCATCCGTTCGCGCAGCAGCCGGATTCGTTCCTCGAATTCGTCCCTCGGCAGGCGGGCCTGGTCCCAGGCCGCGCAGCCGTACAGCACCACCGGATTCATGGTTCGCATCCTGAAATCACCCCGACCCTAGCAGGGGATAAAGTCGACGGCCGGTTTCCGCCGCGTCAGGGGCTCCGCCCCGCCGTCGCCGATCACGACCGGTTCCCCGCACATGAGATACCCCGTTTCCGGGAAGTACTGGTTGGGATGCAGGACGAATACCATTCCCTTCTCCAGCACCGTGTCGTTGTCTTCGCTGACGTTGCCGGGGAGCACGCTGCCAACCCCCAGGCCGTGGCCGCGCACCCGGATCCAGGGCGGCCGGCAATATTCCCCGTAGCCGTGTTCCTCCAGCAGCCGGTTGACGGCCCGGAAGACGTCCGACATCCGGGCCCCCGGCACCGCCGCTTCCATGCCCTTCCGCATGGCCCGGACCTGGAGTTCGTATTTTTCGAGAAACGTTTCTCCGACTTCCCCCAGCACGACGGTGCGGCAGATTTGCGCAAACTGCCCCTCATAGCTGGGAGATATCTCGGCCAGCACCACGTCTCCCTTCTCCAGGACGCGGGGGCCGGGCACGCGGATCGCCCGGTTGTGCTGCGACGCGCTCATCAGCTGGAAGTTGGCGTCGGCGCCCAGCTTCTTCACCTGGCGGTCCACCTCCGCCGCCAGCTCGTACTCGGTCATGCCGGGCCTTGCGCACTCCAGCATGCGCTCATAGGCCCTTTCCGCAATCCAGGCGGCTTTGCGGGCTCTCTCGATTTCCTCCGGGCTCTTGACCGAGCCGGCGACCCGGTAGAGTTCGCGGTCCAGCTCCCGCGGCGGATGTCCGAGCATCGCGGCGACGGCGCCATGGAACTCCCTGCCGAACTCCCCGAGACCGGCAAATCCGATCCGTTCCGGAACGAGGCGGGCCCCGGCCAGCTTTTTCTGGAGCACGGGCAGCAAATGGTTGGCCGCCGTCACCTTCAGGTCCGTGCGGCGGGCGATCCGCTCCGCGTCCCAGCCGGGGGTGACGACCAGCTCCCCGCCGCCGCGCCACAGCAAAACCATGCTTTCGCCTATGGCCTTGGCCCCGCTCAGCAGATAGACGGGATTGGGCTCAAGGAAGGAATGGACGCCGCCGTGAAGCGCGACGAAAAGCTCGATGCCGTTGTCTTCCATGAACGCGAGCAACTTGCGGATGCGTTCGGACGCCATGGCGCACCCCCGCTTTTCCCGTTATGTCGGCTCACCCTGCCCGCTGTCTTCTCATCCGTTCGCGCAGGTCGTTCGTTTTCTCCGGGTCAATGGAAAGATCCTCTTTCAGCACGACGCCGTATTCCCTTTCCGCCGCTTCCCGCGACACGTATCCCTCTATGACGTCCCAACGAACCTTTTCCGGATCCCTTTCCAGCGGGTCTCCCCATCCGCCCCCGCCGGCGGTGCGGATGATCACCCGGCTCCCCTCGGGCACGCGGTAGCGCACCACGTCCACGCTCCTGAAGTCCTGCTCGTCCGGGAATTTCACCAGGTAATCGGCGGGGGCTCCGTCTTTGCCGCCCCACAGCCCCCAAGGCGGACACAGGTTGCGCCGGTCCTGCTGCAGATTCCATTGCAGTTCCGCCAGAGTGAGGATCTTCGTGTCCAGGCCGAGCCCGCCCCGGAACTTGCCGGGACCTCCCGAGTCCGTGCGCAGCTCGCGGCTTTCCACGAGCACCGGCGCCTTGATCTCGATGCTTTCCACCGGCGCGTTGCGCACGTCGCCCTGGCAGACGGAGACGGAGGCGGATTCGCCGTCCTCGTTGGGCCGGCCTCCCCAGCCGCCGCCTTCGATGCTTTGCAGGACGAAGTTTTTGCCCTTGCGCGGGTCGAGGCCGAAGCAGACGATGGTGCCGCCCAGCACCCCCAGATGGGCCGCCGGAATCCGGTCCGGAATGGCCTTCGCCAGCGCCGTGAGCACGGTGTCCACCACCGTGGGCAGGATCAGGCTCCAGCTGGACATGGGCGCCGGATATTTGGCCATCATCACGTTGCCTTCGGGAATGATCACCTTCACCGCCCGGAAGGACCCTTCGTTGACCGGGTCCAGCGGGGCCGTGAGGCATTTGTAGGCCACCAGAGCCCCCGCCAGCGTGCGGGAGTTGATCGCTCCCCTCCGCTGCTTCGAGCAGCCGGACAGGTCGATGGTCATCTCGCCGCCCTGCACGGTCACTTTGGCGTGGATCCGGACCCTTTCGTGCAGGTCGCAGCCGTCGTGGTCGATGAACGATTCCGCCTCGTACACGCCGTCGGGAATCTGCTCGACGATTTGGCGGCATTTTGCTTCCGTCTCGTCAAAGATCCGTTCGATGTATCGCTCCACCGTGTCCCGGCCGTACTTGTCGAACAGTTCCTGCAGCCGTTCCACTGCAAGGCGGCAGGCCGCGATTTGCGCCCGCATGTCGCCCAGGGAAGACTCCGGGTAGCGGATGTTGTCCCGGATGACCTTGAGGAGGACTTCGTTAAGCTTGCCCGCTTCGTAGATTTTCAGCTGGTCCAGCTGCAGGCCTTCCAGCCAGGGGTCCGCGGCCACCGAGCCGGAGCCGAATCCGGTGCTCATGCCGCCCACGTCCATCCAGTGGGACCGGACCACCGCAAAGCAAATCAATTCACCTTGGTAGAAAAAGGGTGTATAGATGACCACGTTGTTCAGGTGCTGCCCCGCGACGGCCTGGTGGTTGGTGATGAGGACGTCCCCTTCATGGAAGCCGTCCTCGCCGTAGCGCTCCACGGCGTCCTTGATGACCACGCCCAGGTCGGAGACGAAGTGGGAAACGCCGCCCTGGTTCTGCGACCAGAGCCTTCCCCGCTTGTCCACCAGCGCGCAGCAGAAATCCCCCACTTCATAGACCATCATGTTGTAGGACGACCGCTTGAGGTCCGCCGACATCTCGTTGGAGATCGCCGGAAGGGCGCTGCGAATGACCTCCAGCGTCACCGGATCAAACCGTTCCATGCCGCATTCCTCCCACCCGGATGACGATTTCTCCCGTTTCGGTCACGCGCGCCACATCGCCTTCGAACAGCAGGGTCGATGTGCCGTATTCCGCGATGATGGCGGGTCCCCTGATCTCGAAATGCGCCGGCAGCGATTCCCTGCGGTAGACTGGGCATTTCACCGGCTTTTCGAAATCGTCGAAATAGACCTCTCTCCATTCGGGTTCCGTGGAACCGGAAGCCGCGATTTTCGGGAACGCGGGTTTGGCCCGTTTCCCCGTCACGGTCAGCCGGATGTTGATCATCTCGACGGGTTCGTTCGAGGCCTGGTGGCCGTAGCGCTGGTCATGCAGCTGGTCGAAGGTTTCCCGGATCGCCTGCACGTCCCCGTTTTCCAGCTGCCGGAGCGTGACGGGCACGGACAGGGTGAATTCCTGCCCGACGTAGCGGATGTCCAAATAGGGCTGATAGACGGTCTCCTCCGCGCGGAAGTATTCCCGCTCCACAAGCGCCCGGGCTTCCTCTTCCATCTCGCGGTAGATGGCGACGAGCTTGCCGAAATCCAGCTCGTGCATGGGAGAAATATACGTCCGCACGAAATCGTGCTTCTGGTCGGTGAGCAACATCCCCAGCGCCGAGAAGTGGGACGGGAACCGGGGGATGATCACCGTGGGAATGTGCAGCTCCCGGGCGATGGCGACGGCGTGGACCGGACCCGCGCCCCCGGAGGCGAGCAGGGCGAAATCGCGGGGGTCGTAGCCCTGTTCCACGGAAACCTGCCGCACCGCCAGCGACATGTTCGTGATGGCGATCTGTACGATGGCGTGGGCCGCCCGCAGCATGGAGATGCCCAGTGGTTCGGCGATCCGGCGCCGGATTCCCTCTTCCGCCGCCTGCCGGTCCAGGGGCATTTCGCCGCCGAGGAAATCCTTCGTGCCGATGCGCCCCAGCGCCACGTTGGCGTCGGTGATGGTCGGTTCCGTGCCGCCTTTGCCGTAGCAGATCGGCGCCGGATCGGCACCGGCGCTCTGCGGGCCCACCTTGAGGGCGCCGACCTGGTCGATCCAGGCGATGCTGCCGCCGCCCGTCCCCACTTCCACCACGTCCACCACCGGGATCATCACCGGATGGCCGCTGGCATAGCCGTTGATGTAGTAGATTTCCTTGGTGCTCGGCTCCCCGTCCCGGATCAGGCTGGCCTTGGCGGTGGTGCCGCCCATGTCGAAGGCGATGACGTTGGGGTATCCCAGCGCCTTCCCCACTTCGGCGGAAGCGATGATGCCGCCCACCGGGCCGGATTCCATCATCGTCACCGGCTTGGCCATGGCCGTCTCGGGCGACATGACCCCGCCGTTGGATTGCATGATGGAGATGGAACCGCCGAATCCTTCCCCCGTCAGCCGGTCCTGCAGATGGCGGATGTACCGGCTCACCCTGGGCCCGACGTAGGCGTTCACCACCGTCGTGGACGTGCGTTCGTATTCCCGGAATTCGCGCACCACTTCGCTGGAGAGGGTGATGTAGCACTGCGGCAGATTTTTCCGCAACACCTCTCCGACGGCCCTTTCATGCGCGGGATTGGCGTAGGAATGGATGAAGCAGACGGCGACGGCCTCCACGTTCTGCCGGGCGAGTTCCTTGCAAAGCGCTTCCACTTCTGATAGGTTTATAGGCAACAGCTCCTCGCCGGACGGGAGCATGCGTCCGCTGACCTCGTAGGTCAGATGGCGGGGGACCAGCGGGCGCGGCCGGCGGAAAAACAGGTTGTACGCCTCGGGGCGGTTGCCCCGCCCGATCTTGTAGACGTCCCGCATGCCCTTCGTCGTGACGAGGGCGGTGCGGGCCCCGTTTTCTTCGATCACGGTATTGATGGCAATGGTGGAGCCATGGACCAGGTTGCGGGCGTTTTTCAGGTCGACATTGCCCTTCCGGATGCAGTCCATGATCCCCTGCACGAAATTGCCGGGAGTGCTGGGGCTTTTGGCGTGATACAGTTCGCCGGTTTCCTCGTCGAAGGCGATGAGGTCGGTGAAGGTGCCGCCGATGTCAACGCCGATCAGGATGCCCATGCCGTTTCCTTCCCTTCGCACATCCTTGTTGTTAAACCGCTTACATTTTGGATTGTAGGAAGCCTGCACGGCTTCCACAATAAATGCTATGGTGATGAGATATAACCTTTTGATGATAACCTGGGCGCGAAAAATCCGGTAAAATCAAGCGGGGTGGCCGACATGGAAGGAACGATCCATCGCCTTAGGGTGCTTCGGACCGTGGTGGAAACCGGCAGCTTCAACGCCGCCGCCATGGCGTTCGGCATCAGCCAGTCTTCCGTCAGCATGCACATCCAGGCTCTGGAACGGGAAAGCGGGCTTCCCCTCTTCGTCCGGCGGCCCGGTTCCGCGCCCCAGCTCACCGAAGCCGGAAGGCTCATGTACGAGTTCGCGGTGGAGGTGACGTCGAAAGCCGAACAGGTGGAGGCGGAACTGCAGCGGCTCCGGCGCGCCTCGGACCGGCTCACCGTGTCCGTGCAGCGCACCATCGCCAACGACATCCTGCCGCCCTTCATCACCCGGTTCTGCCGGCAGTATCCGGGCAAATCCATCACCGTGTACAGCCAGACGCAAAACCAGGTCATCGACCAGATCCGGAGCGAAAAGGCGGAAATCGGCCTGATCATGACCCTGAGCCCGGTGCCCGGGCTCGACTCGGAAGTCATCGGCTACCATGACCTGGTGTTCGTGGTCGGGCCCCGGCACGAGCTGGCCCGGAGGCGCCGGGTCCGCGCGTCCGAACTCGAAAAGTACGGATTCATCGGCCCCATCGAGACGTCGAACCACTCCAAAATCATCGACGCCGCCCTGAAAAGGATGAACATCCGGAATTACCACGTCATCCTGCGGGTGGAAGACGACAAGACGGCCAAGGAAGTGGCGAAACAGGGGATCGGGGTCGCGGTGCTTCCCATCTGCTGCGTGAGGAGCGAAATCGCGGAGGGTCAGCTGGTGCCCATCGAACCGGACGGGCTGCCGGTGTCCCTGGAAATGCGGCTCATCTACAAGTCGAAGCAAAAAATTTCCGAGACGGCGAAAATGTTCATCCGGTATCTGAAGAAAAACCTTCCCAAGCACGAGAAACTGGTGAACGCCGGGTGATCCGTCGGCCGGTCCGCCGGAGCTGGCAGCCTTCCTGTTGGGTCCTCCCTGGCGTCGCCGCTACATGACGCGCCGCACGGCGCGTTTCGTGTAGCGGTTGGCGTAGGCGGACGCGACGTACGCCTCGGGCTTTACGCGGGCCAGATAATGCCCCATCGCCTCCACCCTTTTCACCATTTCCTGCACGTACAGGGAGGTCTTGTTGATGATCGGCTCCGTGCCGGCGTCGATGTCGATGAACATGTCCAGCATGGCGCCCTGATAGACGTAAGGCAAGAGCAGCTCTTCCATGCTGCGGACCGTGTCTTCGTCGAAAATGGCGGCCACCTGCTGCGAGAGGGACGTCTCCAGGGCCAGCTTTTCGCGGATCGACCTGACTTCCCGCGGCACGACGGCCTGGCGGTAGCAAGCCCATGCGCTCTTGCCCAGCCGGTGGATGACGATGCCCGTGACGAATTTCGTGTATCCCCGGTGTACATGGCTGTCGGTGCCGATGATGAAATGGTAGGCCGCCCGCGGGTCCTGGGCGATGAACCGCAGGACGTGTCGCTTCACGTCCTCCGGCGTCATGTTTGTCTGTGTCGTATTGTGGAACCGGGGTTCCTCCTCGGGCATGCGATGGTAAGGAGTCAAACGCTCCATCCTCCCCTTTCGGACTGCACGTTAAATGCCGCGAAAAAAAGCTGCCGGACGGCAGGCGTCCGCCTTTGCACAGCGAACCGTCCCGCCGCGGGCAGCTTGTGTGCGAAGCCGTTTTTTATGCGCATGTCCGGTTGTATGCCACAGTCCATCACGGATTTCCTCCACGGGCGAGCCACCGGTTTTTTGTCATCGTAACAAAGCCGCCCGCCCCGTGTCAATCCGGGACGCGTTCCAGGGCGGCCGGCTCTCCCGCGGCCGCGGCGCCTTCGCGCTCCATGCGCAGGCAGATCGCCTCCGTGAGCAGATAGGCCAGCGTCGATTCGGCCCCCCGGTTGAAGTTGGGGCCGTCTTCGCCCACGCCGTCGCAACAGCCGCCGTCCTCGTCGACCAGCGGCACGCCCGCGTCGTTGAGGCCGCGGAACCAGGCGCGGCAGGCCCGGGCGGTCTCCGCGTACCGGAAATCCCCGAACGCCAGCCACCCGTACCGGCAGGCCAGGGCCAGCTTCATCGCTTCGAGGGGCTGCTGGTCCCACCGGGCGCAGCTCTCCCGGGTGCACCAGCCCCTGTTGCCGATCGGGCGAATCCCGCCTTCCGACGCGGACATTTTTTCGATGAGGAAATCGAGCATTTGCCGGGCGATGTCCCCCGTTTCCCGGCGGCCGAAGCGCAGGTAGGCCGCCAGCAGCGCCGCCGGCAGGGTGCCGTTGGCGTAGGTCATCGCCGCTTCCGGCCAGCGCCAATGCTCGTCGGCATGCCGACGGAACGCATACGACAGGCGCTCCTCCAGAAGGCGCGCCCACTCCTCGAGTTGCCGCACGGACGGAAACTCCGCGTCCCGGGCGCCGAAGAAGCCGTTCCCCGCCGCTTCCCGCCGCTGCGCCGTCTCCAGCAGCCGGCACAGGGCCAGCAGGGCGTGGGACTGACCGCGCGGATACCGCATCGCCTCCGCATGGGGCAGCGCGGCGGCCAGCAGCGTCTCCGCCACTACCCCGCGGCGGCGGTCCGGCCAGGACTCCGCGGCCAGGACGAGCGCCCACAGCACGCGGCCGTGGCAATCCTCGGAGGGCTCTTCCGCTTCGGGCAGCCTGCCGTATGAAAAGTTGTTGTGAAACGTTCCGTCTTTCTTCGCAGCCCACAGCAGGAAGGACAAATACGTGTCCGCGAGCCGCATGAGCGTTTCCCGCCGGCCGGCGTCTTCCGGCGGAAGCAGCTCGAGCCATTCGAGACAGGCCCAGAGGGCCCTCGCGTTGTCGTCCGTCGTGTAGCCTTCTTCCCTGCGGGGAATGCATCCCATGGCGTGTTCCAGAAGCCCGGTGTCATCCGTCATCCGCTCGAGGTGGCGGAACGAAACGCCGTGCGCCATCGTGGAAACGGACGATGCCATGGGTCACACTTCCCTGTTGGAAAGGCTTTGGCCCGCCGCCTTCGCGCGGGGTTCGTACCGGGCTTGCAGGGCCGTTTCCCGGAACAGGTTCGCATGGACGGCTCCCACCCGCGGCCAGTGAAGCGAGGCGCCGATGGTCCGCATGCGTTCCTCCCACAGCCGCATCCGGTTCGGGTCGGACAGCATGCCGGCGATGCGCTCCGCCCAGGCCTTCGTGTCGCCATAGGGAAGCAGCAGTTCGTCCCGCCAGTCGCCGAGCAGATCCTGCGCGTGGCTGTACGGCGTGGTGAGCACCGGACGGCCGAGCCCGACGGCATAGGCGAGGGTTCCGCTGGTGATCTGCTGCATGCCCGGATACGGCGTCACGTACAGATCGCAGGCGGTCAGGTAATGGACGAGCTCCTCTTCGTCCACGTAACGGTCGATCATGACCACGTGGTTTTCAAGGCCGAGGTCACGGATAAAGGCCTGGAGTTCCTCGCGGTACGATTCGCCTTCGCGTTTGCGCACTTCCGGGTGGGTTTGGCCGAGAATGGCGTACAGCGCGTTCGGCACTTTCCGGATCACGTCCGGCAGCGCGCGGATGACGAGTTCCAGCCCCTTCCCCCGGCTGAGCAGGCCGAAGGTCATGATCACCCTGCGGTCCCGCCAGCCGAACGCTTCCCGCAGCTCCGCGCGTTTCTCCGGGACGGGGGCGGGAGCGCCGTGGGGGATGAAGACGATTTTTTCCTCCGGAATATGAAAAGCCCGTGTGAGCAGGGCGATCGCTTTCCGGTTCATCACGACGATTTTGTCGCTCAGGTTCGCGATTTCGCGCTGGACGGAAGCATAGGGTTCCGGCGGTTCCTCGAAGACGGTGTGGAACGTCGTGACCACCGGCTTGTCAAGCCGGCCCAGGAACTCCAGCACGTATTCTCCGGCTTCTCCTCCGCCGAAAATGCCGAATTCGTGCTGCAGCGACACCACGTCCGCGTCGCCGGCGTTGATCCGCTGCGCGGCTTTCCGGTACGCCTGGCGGTCGTTTTTGGGCAGCGGATGGACGGACGGGTCCGTGTAGTTTTCGGCGGCGGCGCCGTCGGTCAAGGCGTACACGGTATCGGTGAATTTCCACTGCCTTGCCGATTTGACGCTTTGCCTCAGGTGATGGGTGTAAGTGGCGATCCCGCACTTTTTGGGCGGGTAAGTGGCGATATAGGCGATGCGGGTCATTCGGGCCTCACCTCCGCACCGCGGCTGACCACCGCGTCGTACAGGAAGTGGCGCGGCCCGATCTGCAGGCTGGCGCCGAAAATGCAGCCGTTCAGATGCGCGTCGTCGCTCACGCGGCAATCGTTCCACATGATCGTTTCGGTGATGCGCACGCCCCGCCCGATCTCGCAACCGTCCCCGATGACCGCGTAGGGCCCGATGACGCTTCCTTCACCGATTCGGACACGGTCGCCAATGAGCACCGGCGGCACGAGCGAGACGTCTGAGGAGACGACGGTATGCTCGCCGACCCATACGCCCTTCTTCCACTCCTTTCCTTGCAGCGGCAATCGGAATGTGCGGTCCAGAAGATCCCAGTGCACTTTCCGGTATCGGTCGCGCGTGCCCATGTCCATCCAGTAGCCTTCGATGGCTTTCCCGTAGACTCCCGCTCCGCTGGCGATGAGCTGCGGGAACGTCTCCCGTTCGATCGACACTTCCCTTCCGGGAGGTATATGGCGAAGCACTTCTTTCTCGAGAATATAGATGCCGGCGTTGACAAGGTTGGACGGCGCTTCGTGCTTTGCAGGCTTCTCCACGAAGCGGAGGATCCGGCCGTTTCCGTCCAGCTCCACCACCCCGTAGGAAGTGGGGTCGTCCACCGCGATGAGCCCGATGGTGGCAACGCCGCCGTGCGCCTCATGGAACCTGAGCAGAGGCTCGATCGGCGCGTTCTGGATGATGTCCGCGTTCAGCACCAGGAAGCGTTCGCCGAGCAGCGGTTCGGCATTCTTGATCGCCCCCGCGGTGCCCAGGAGGATCGGCTCGACCGCGTAACGGATCTGCACCCCCAGACGGCTGCCGTCGCCGAAATGCTTCTGGATGCGGTCCGGGAAATATTTGACCGCCATGACAAATTCCCGGATGCCTTGCGACTTCAGATGCAGCACCAGCTGTTCCAGCCAGGGCCGGTTCCCGACCGGTGCCATCGGCTTGGGCATGGATTCCGTCAGCGGGCGCATCCGGGTTCCCAGCCCTCCTGCAAGCAACAAAGCCTTCAAGGATACCTCCTCCTTTCCATATTTCCCGGCCATTCCTTGCAAGCGCTTCGGAACGAAAAAAGAAGACGTCTGTACAGATTCCCCTCTGGATCGGGCGTCGGATACTTCCCTCACCTGGTAGTCAAGGCATCTGTCGTGTCTTCTTCGCGGAGATATGAAAAGGAACTTGGGAATCCGGAGACTTTCTCGCTTGCTATCCTCTTGTGGCCGGGATTCCTGCCAACTCCTCCTGCATCGACAATGTTAGCACTCTCGGGTAATGAGTGCTATTTCCATGATAATGAAAACGCCCGTTTGATTTCAACGGGCGGAAAATCGGAATAGCGGCAAATTTTCCCCGACTGATTGGCTTTTTTCTCCTTCAGGCTGGTGAAATCTCGCAATTTCGGCGCGCTCACGGAATTTGTGGCGCCGGAACGCGTTCCGGAGCCGGCGGGTCCACGGGTTTCTCCGGCGCGGACGGTTCCGGCTGGACCTCCCGGTCCGCCCCTTCCTCAGCCGGATCCGCAAAGCGGACGCGAAGCAGCACGATTTCCGACCGGCTCATGAGGCGGAGCGGCGGGCCCCAGGTGCCGAAGCCGCTGGAGACGACGGCGTGCATGTTACCTTTCCGCTTGTAGCCCCAGTCCAGCTCGAAGAGGCGGCGCGTGATCCAGTGGTTGGGCGCCATTTGCCCGCGGTGCGTATGGCCGGAGATGAGTACGTCGACGCCGGCCGCTGCCGCTTCGCCGTAAGCCGTCGGCTGGTGGTCCATGACCAGCACGGGCCTGGACGCATCCAGCGGCGCGACCAGTGAAGCGACGGGTTTGCGGCCTTCCGGGTCGGCGGTTTCCGCGGTTTTGTCCTTGCGCCCGACGACGTAGAACGCCCCGCCCACCAGCCTCGCCTCGTCCCGAAGGACGGCAATGCCCGCGTTTTCCATTTCCCTGACGAACGCTTCGATTTTTCCGCTGTAATATTCGTGGTTGCCCAGTACGGCGTAGACGCCCAGGGGCGCCTTTAGCCGCTTCATCCGCTCGCCCATCCGGTTGCGGAGGTACGGTTCAATGTCGTCGTCGATGACATCCCCCGCCAGGAGGATGAGGTCGGGCCGCAGCCGGTTCATTTCCTGCAGAAGACGGTCCAGGTGCCGGTTGCCGACGAGATGGCCCAGATGCAGATCGGACACGACGGCGATGTGGAGCCGTCGGATTCGCCCCGAAGGCTTCGGGATCTCCAGATCATAGGTGCGCACGACGGGCGACCGGGCGTTCCGGAAGCCCCGCGCAAACACGATCGCCATCAGCGCCAGAACCGCGCCGCCAAGAACGAGCACGAGCCGGCGGACGGATTCCGGCTCCGCGGATGACGGCCTTGCCGCCAGATAAGCCAGATCGGCCAGAGGCAGAAGCAGCAGCGCGTACTGCAGCACGCCGAAATGGCAATAGCCGGCCACTTTGAGCAGGCGCTTCGCGGCGCCGGGCAGCCCCGGCAGCCTTCCGAGGAGAAGGCCGAAAGCCGCCAGGGCGAACAGCGTCCAGTAGACGCCGGCCAGCCGGGATTCCCCCAGTGCCCGGAGCATGAGCTCTCCGTGCCAGCCCACATAATAGTTAACCGCCGTGTAAAGCGCCAGGACGGCCGGCACCACGAGGAGCAGCCCGGCCCTGCGCTTCGCCGCGGCGGCCGGTTTTGCGGACGTTGCGTTTTCCATCGGCATCGCTTCACCTTCGGTACTTCGGAATAGAGGTGGCTAAAGTCGCATGAAGGATGATGAATGCCGCGAAGGAATTCAGGACGCCGAAGGCGAAACGGCGGCTCCCGGCGGAAGGTTCTCTCCATTCGCGACGGAAACGAGCTTTTCGAAAAACCAGCGCACCCCGTCCGCCCAGTTGGGATCTTCGGCGTACCGGGTATTGAGCCACAGGAACGGGTCGTATCCCGCCGGCCGGCTGCTGGCCAGATTGGCCACGGTGCGTGCGGCGATGTCGGCGGAGTCGCGGATGTCCGTGTTGTATTTTTCCCAACTTTCGTACACATTGAACGGGTTGTTGGCAATGCGTTCCGCGTATTTGTGCGTTTTCGGCACGAATCCCTGCTCCTGGCCGGCGATGGCGAACAAGAGGAGCGGGTGCACGGCGTGCTGCCGCGCGCTTTCCACGATCGCCCCGAAATACGGTTCCTCCGCCAGCAGGGCGTCGCGGGAGCGCAGATAGGCCCTGACCGCTTCCCGGTCGAATTCGGCGTAGCGGAATTCCGGGGGCATGCCCGGTTCGTCCGCCGGAGCCGGAACGGCTTCCGGCACGGTCTCCGCCGCGGCCGCGCGGGGCTGCGGTTCGGCCGGCGCCGCCGGTTCCTCGTGGGCGGGCTTCGGCAGGGCGAACCATATTCCCGCCGTCAGCAGGAACGTGGCGGCCGCCCAGGCGACGGGCGCCAGATTCGCCGCCGGCCGCGCCGTTGGAACAGCCGCCGCGCCCGGCGAGGCGAAGGCGAAGGCGGCCGGCGCCGCCCTCCAACCCGCGGGACGCAGCCGGCGAAGAATCCCGGGCAGGAACGGCACCGTGCGGCCTGACGCTTCATCCTCGGCAGGCAGCTCCGCGGCTATGCTCCCGTCCGGCGACGGTGCCGCCGATGCCAGCGCCGGCACGGTCGATGCCGGAACCGCTCCGGACGGAAGAACTTCCGCCGGTTCCACGGCGACCGGCGGCGTAGGAGCCTTCCGGGCTTCCGGCGCGGACGGCAGTGACGGAGCGTCCTTAACTTTCGGCGCGAATGGCAGCTGCGGCTCGCCCCGTACTTCCGTCGCGAACGGCGGCGCCGGCTCGCCCCGAACTTCCGGAGCGAACGGCGCTTGCGTCTGTGCGGAATCCCCTGCTCCAAGGGCCATAACCCCGGCAGGATTCCCCGCGGCCGCGTTCCCCTGCGCCTGTCCGCGCATCCAGGCCGCGACGGCCACGCGAATCACGCGCTCGTCCCACTTGCGCTCGGCGCACACGGCCAGCACGTCTTCCCGGCGGATGTCGCGGCGCTCCCGGACGAGACAGCGGCGGATCAGCTCTTCCGCCAGCTCGCTTTGCCAGGCGTACGGCAGGGCCGGCAGGCGCCGGAGCACCGCGCGCCGGATGGCGTCGGCCACGATGTCGGCGCGCTTCGGTGCGGGAAGATGGGCGTATTTGGTTGCCACGTAGCGGCGGATGAGGCCGATTTCGCTTCCGGACAGCAGGGTCGGGCCGTTCAAGCGGATCCCTCCCGGATGTCTGGCAAGTTCGTTACCGGCGAATCCGTTCATAGACGCAGAACGCGTGGGGCAGCGTATTTTTTTCGTCCGTCACCCCTGGCGTCCGCGACACCAGCTTCCATTCGTTCCGGTCAAAATCCGGAAAACGGGCGTCCCCTTCGAATTCGGCGTCGATTTCGGTGAGCAGCATGCGGTCCGCATGCGGCAGGAAATGCCGGTACACCTCCGCGCCCCCGATCACCATGAGCTCCCGGTCTCCGTAAAGGCGCAGGGCTTCCTCGACGGAACGGACGAGATCGCATCCTTCCGGCGCCTTCTCCATGCTCCGCGAAAGCACCACGTTGTGCCGGCCTGGCAGCGGCCGCCCGAGGGAGCGCCAGGTGGCGGCGCCCATCAGCACCGTTTTGCCCATGGTTTGCTTTTTGAAATAGGCCAGATCGGCGGGAAGGCGCCACGGCAGCCGGTTGTCTTTGCCGATCACGCCGTTGCGCGCCACTGCGGCGATCAGGGTAACGGGCACGGTCGGCCTCCCTTTTGCGGATGTTCGGGCCGGCAAAGGCCGGCGGCGACGGCGGACAACCGCCGCTCACACGGCGACCGGCGCCTTGATGGCCGGATGATGCTGATAGCCGACGAACTCGAAATCTTCATAGACATAATCGAATATGGACGGCGGCTTCCGCTTGATGACCAGCTTCGGCAGCGGATACGGTTCCCGGGTGAGCTGCAGCTTCACCTGTTCGAGGTGGTTGAGATAGATATGGACGTCCCCTCCCGACCAGATGAACTCGCCGGGTTCCAGATCGCACTGCTGCGCCACCATGTGCGTGAGCAGCGCATATTCGGCGATGTTGAAGGGCAGGCCGAGGAACGTGTCCACGGAGCGCATCGTCAGCATGCAGGACAGTTTTCCGCCCGCCACATAGAACTGGAACAGCAGATGGCACGGCGGCAGCTTCATCTTGTCGATGTCCGCCACGTTCCAGGCGCTGACGATATGGCGGCGGGAATTCGGATTTTTCCGGATGGACTCGATGACCTGCGCGATCTGGTCGATCCTGCGCCCGTCCGGCGCCGTCCAGGCGCGCCATTGCGCCCCGTACACCGGACCGAGATCGCCGTTTTCGTCGGCCCACTCGTCCCAGATTGTCACGCCGTTCTCGTGCAGGTAGCGGATGTTGGTGTCCCCCCGCAAAAACCAGAGCAGTTCGTGCACCACCGACCGGATGTGGATTCGCTTCGTGGTGACCAGCGGAAAGCCCTGGGAAAGGTCGAAGCGCATCTGCCGGCCGAACACCGAGATCGTTCCCGTGCCCGTCCGGTCCGGTTTGGGGACGCCGTTTTCCAGCACATCCCGAAGCAGGTCCAGGTATTGGCGCAAGAAGCAACACCCTTTTTCCGAATGGTCGAAGACAAGCCGTCCCTTGTATTGTAACATGCTTTGGCCCCCGTTGGAAAAAAAGACTCCCGCGCCTTGCGGCACGGGAGGTTTGCGGCACTCGGCCCGATGCGGCATTCCGTCACGTCTTCGCGGGAGGAACATGGATCGGCCGGCCGAGGACGAGTTCCGCGGCGTCCATCGCCATTTCGCCCAGCGTCGGGTGCGGGTGGATGGTGAGCGCGATGTCTTCCAGCGTGGCTCCCATTTCGATGGCCAGCGCAAACCCGGAGATGAGGTTGGAAGCCTCCGCCCCCGCGATTTGAGCACCCAGCAGAAGCCCCGTTTCCCGGTCCGCGACGAGCTTGACGAACCCTTCCGCTTCCCCCAGCGTCACGGCCCGGCCGTTCGCGCTGTAGGGGAATTTTCCCGAGACGGCGTCAAAGCCTTTTTCTTTCGCTTCCTGTTCCGTATAGCCGACGCTGGCGCATTCCGGATCGGCGAACACGACGGCGGGAATGCATTTGTAGTCCACTTTCGCCGGCAGTCCGGCGATGGCTTCCGCGGCCACCTTTCCTTCGTAAGAAGCCTTGTGTGCCAGGGCCGGGCCCGGCACCACGTCGCCGATGGCGAAAATGTGCGGATTGCTCGTGCGGCACTGTTCGTCCACTTCGATGAGGCCGCGGTCGCCGGTTTTGACGCCGGCGAGCTCCAGCCCGAAATCCCCGTCCGTGTTGGGCCGGCGCCCCACGGTGACCAGCAGGTAGTCCGCCGTCACCCGCTCCGTTTTGCCCTCCGCCTCGTAGGTGACCGTCACTTCCCGTTCGTTCTGTTCGGCGCCCAGCGCCTTTGCTTTGGTGACGACTTGCGCGCCGGACCCGGCCAGACGTTTCGCGACGAGGCGGGTAAGGTCCGGGTCGAATCCGGGCAGGATCGTGTCGGCGGCTTCCAATATGGTCACCTTTGCGCCGAATTTCGCGTACATCTGCCCCAGTTCGACGCCGATGTAGCCGCCGCCGATGACCACGAGATGCTTTGGCACTTCGCGCAGGGACAGCGCTTCGGTCGAAGAAAGAATCCGTCCGCCGAAGGGAAAACCTTTGAGCTCCACGGGCCGCGAACCCGTGGCGACGATGCAGTGTCCGAACCGGTAGCGGGGCGCTTCCCGGTCGTTGAACAGGCGCGCCTCGCGGTCGTTGATGAACATCGCTTCGCCCTGGAACATCTGCACCCCGTTTGCCTTGAGCAGCGATTCCACGCCACGGCTCATCCGGCTGACCACGGATTCCTTGTATTCCTGCACCTTCGCAAAATCGGCCCGGATGTTGTCCGCCAGAAGGCCGAAACGCTCCGCGTTGCGCATCGCCTCGTACTGGTGCGCCGCCTGGATGAGGGCCTTCGACGGGATGCAGCCGACGTTGAGGCAGACGCCGCCCCATTTGCCTCTTTCGGCGATGATCACCCGCTTGCCCAGCTGCGCGGCGCGAATGGCCGCCACGTATCCGCCCGGTCCGCCGCCGATGACGAGAACGTCGATTTCGAGGGACGCGTCGCCCACGACCATGGGTCACACCTCCAAAAGCAGCAGCTCCGGGTCGGCGAGCAGCTGTTTGATGCGGTTCAGGAACGCTTGGGCCGTCGCGCCGTCGACCAGGCGGTGGTCGAAGCTGAGCGACAGGGCCATCACCGGGGCGATGGCGACTTCGCCGTTTTTGGCCACCGGTCTTTCCGTGATGCGTCCGGTGCCGAGAATGGCCGCTTCCGGGGGATTGATGACCGGGGTGAAAAAGAGCCCGCCCGCCGATCCGATGTTGGTGATGGTGATGGTGCTGCCGCGCATCTCATGCGGCGCGAGCTTCCCTTCCCTTGCCCGCGCGGCCAGGTCCCGGATCTCGGCGGCGATGGTCCAGATGTTCTTGCGGTCGGCGTGGAAAACGACCGGCACGAGCAGGCCGCCTTCCGTATCGACGGCAATGCCGACGTGGTAATGTTTTTTCAGGACGATTTCCCCCGCCTTTTCGTCCAGCGAGGCGTTCATCACGGGAAATTCGCGGCATGCCGCCACCAGCGCCTTGACGATGAACGGAAGGTACGTGAGCTTTACGCCCTTCTGCTCCGCGATGGGCTTCGCCCGTTCCCGCAAGGCCACCAGCGCGGAAACGTCGGCTTCGTCCATCAGCGTCACATGCGGCGCAGTGAAGGCGGACTTTACCATGGCGGCGGCGATGGCCTTGCGGATGCCCTTGAAGGGGATGCGCTCTTCGGCCGCGTCGTCCGGCCCCGCGCCTGGCCCCGGAACCGCTGCCCTGGCATCGTCCGGGCCCGGCATGGTCTGAGCCGCCGGCTTCCCGGCCGGCCCCGACGCCTCTCCGGTTCCGCCGCCGGCGGCGGCTGCCAGCACGTCTTCCCGGGTGATCCGGCCGTTCTTGCCGGTGCCGCGCACGCGTCTGAGATCCACGCCCATTTCGCGGGCCAGCCTGCGCACGCCGGGCGTCGCCAGGATGAGGACGTCCGGCCGATCCGCGTCCGACGGTCTGCCGGCTGTCGCCTTGCCGTTCGCACCGGCCTCTCCGTCGTGAACCGCGCCCCCGGCACCCGCAGCGCCGCCCGCCGCGCCGCCCGGGATTTCTCCGCCCGCCGGAGCGCGCACGCCCAGCGCGTCGTCCCGGGCCGCTTCGTCCGCCGGCGCCGGTTTTGCCTGCGCTTCCCCGGGCTCCGCCGCTTGCGGTTCTCCGGGAATCTCTCCTTCCGCTTCGAAGACCGCCACCAGATCCCCGACGCGCATTGTCTGGCCTTCCCTGGCCAGCACCTCCAGCACCCTGCCGCTCACCGGGCAAGGCACTTCCATGATGGCCTTGTCGTTTTGCACTTCCATCAGGATGTCGTCGTCAGTCACCGTCTGGCCCGGCGCGATGTGGAGCTTCACGATTTCCCCTTCGTGCAGCCCCTCGCCCAGCTCCGGAAAGCGGTATTCATACCTGGCCATCTTGCGGTCCACCACCCCGCCTCAAAATTCCAGCACCCGCCGCACGGTGCTCACCACTCGCGCCGGCGTCGGCAGCCATTCATCCTCGATCTGCGCAAAGGGATACGCCGTATCCGGTCCCGCGCAGCGCAAAACGGGCGCTTCCAAATGCAGAATCGCCTTCTCGTTGATCTGCGCGATGATTTCCGCCGCGGCGCCGGCCGTGCGCTGCGCTTCCTGCACCACGACGGCGCGGCCGGTTTTCTGCACGGAGCGGACGATGGTGTCGATGTCCGGCGGCATGATCGTGCGCAGGTCGATCACCTCCGCGGACACCCCTTCCTTCTCCAGCTCCTCTGCCGCTTTGAGCGACGTATGCACCATAAGACCGTATGCCACGATGGTGACGTCCTTGCCCTCGCGCACAACGTTGGCCTGTCCAAGGGGAACCGTGTACTCCCCTTCCGGCACTTCCTCCCGGTAGGCGTGGTACAGATTCAGATGTTCCAGGAAAAAGACCGGATCGTTGTCGCGGATGGCCGAAATGAGAAGCCCTTTGGCGTCGCGGGGCGTGGACGGTACGACCACTTTCATGCCCGGCGTCTGCATCGCCAGACCTTCCAGGGAGTCGGTGTGCAGTTCCGCCGCCCTCACGCCCCCGCCGAACGGCGTACGAAACACGATGGGCGCGTGGTACCTCCCTCCGGAACGGTAACGCATCCGCGCCGCCTGCACGAACATCTGGTCCGCCGCCTCGAAAATGAAGCCGACAAACTGGATTTCCGCCACCGGCCGAAACCCCTGGATGCCAAGGCCGACCGCCAGGCCGGCGATGGCCGACTCCGCCAGCGGCGTGTCGAACACCCGGTGTTCGCCGAACTCGGCCTGCAGCCCGTCAGTCACGCGAAACACGCCCCCCGCCTTGCCGACGTCCTCCCCGAACACGAGCACGCTCGGGTCCCGCGCCAGCTCGGTGCGAAGCGCGTCGCGGATCGCCTCTTTCATGTTCATTTGCGCCATGCCGTATTCCTCCTCTGACCCCCGCGGCCCGCCCGTCACATGAATTCCGCTTTCTGCTCTTCCAGATGCGGCGGTGTCCGCTCGAACATCGAATCGATCAGGCCCGGCACGGTCATTTTTTCCGCCTGCTCGGCTTTCCGGATTTCCTCGTTCACCGTCTTTTTGGCTTCTTCCCGGACGCGGGCCGTTTCCTCATCCGACCACAGCCCCTTCGCTTCCAGGAACTTTCCGAAACGGATCAGCGGATCCAGCCGGTTCCATTCTTCCTCTTCGCTTTTGGTCCGGTATTTCGAGGGGTCGTCGGCCATCGAATGCGGCCGGTACCGGTAGGTGACCGCTTCGATGAGCGTCGCCCCTTCCCCGTTTCGCGCCAGCTCCGCGGCTTCCTTCGTTGCCGCGTAAACCGCCAGCACGTCCATGCCGTCCACCTGCACGCCGCGAATCCCCGCCGCGACCGCCTTGTGGGCGATGGACAGGGCCGCCGTCTGCCGGGAGAGCGGCGTTGTGATGGCATAGCCGTTGTTTTGCACGAAAAAGATGACGGGCAGACGGAACACGCCGGCGAAATTCAGCGCTTCGTAGAAATCCCCTTCCGAAGAGCCCCCGTCCCCCGTGTAGGTGATGACCACGCGCCGTTCGTTTCTGAGCTTGAACGCCATGGCGACGCCGTTGGCGTGCAGCAGCTGGGCGCCGATGATGATTTGCGGCATCAGGACGTGGACATCCTCCGGAATTCTTCCGCCGTGCTGGTGTCCGCGCGAATACAGAAACGCCTGGTGCATGGGAAGTCCGTGCCAGACGATCTGCGGCATGTCGCGGTAGCCCGGGCAGATGAAATCATCCCGGTTCAGGGCGAACTCGCTGCCGACCATGGACGCTTCCTGGCCGGACACCGGCGCGTAGAAGCCCAGCCTTCCCTGCCGGCCGAGGTTGACCGCCCGTTCGTCCCACGCCCGGGTGAACACCATCCGGCGCATCAGTTCCTTCAACTCTTCGTCGGTCAGCCGCGGCACGAGGTCCGGCCGAAGGACGGAACCGTCCGGCGCCAGGATGCGCAGCGGTTCCAAGGGTTTCGTTTCCACGACATGGGGCCCGGCCAGCACACTCCCGGCGGCCGGCCTGTCGATGATGACCTTGCCCATGAGGATTCACCCCGATCCGTTTCCGAAAAACGGTTTCTGTTTCATATTCATTATATACCTGTTTCACTTCTATGGTCAAAGATGATTCAATGACTTTCAGATTTTATTTGTACACCCATTGTATTATGTAAATGATACAGATAATTTTAATTTATATTACAGCTTATGATACAGCACCATCTTCCTCCATTGTTTTTCCCATCCACCCGTTCCGCCATGCATGCGCCTTGCTGCCGAACGGTTTCAGGCTCCGCCGCCGGGAAACGAAGACTGGGATTTCGTCGGCTGGGGCGGCGGGTTGCGGTATGTCAGATCCGGGCGGTTCGAGAAAATCAAAAACCACCTTCGCCTTCCGGCTCCGGTGGTCAGCAGTTGCATCGGGTTGCGTCCCGGAACGAACCGCTTGAGAGCAGCAATATGTCCGGTTTTTCGCATATATCGCTTAATCGTCCGCATGTGCCGGTTTGCCGGCGGGTTGATCCAGAACATCCGGCAGCCGGGCGTTTCACCCGTGCGCTTCACCCGTCCGCACCGGGACCGGCGCCCCCCGAGCGCAGCGAGCGGCGGGGAAGCCTCCATTTGTAATGGACCGACAACATGCGGAACAGTACCACCAGCGCGAACACCGCGAGCAGCTCCCACGTGTCGCGCAGCTTCAGCAGCCCGATGGCGAGCCCGGCCAGCAGGGCCCACAGGGCGTAGATTTCGTCCCGCAGCACGAGGGGTTTGCGTCCGGCCAGCAGATCGCGGATCATCCCGCCGCCGATGCCCGTGAGCATGGCCGCCACCATGACGGCGGTGACGGGAAACGCCTTGTCCACCGCGTACATGGCGCCCTGCACGGCGAAGGCGGCCAGCCCGATGGCGTCGAAAAACACCAGGGCCCTCATCCACTGGGTGATGAACGGAATCGGCCAAAGGAACACGATCAGGATGGCCAGCGCCGCCGCCCCCAGATAGAGTCCCTGGCTCCAGAACACCGACATGTCGATTTCGATCAGCAGGTTGCGCACGATCCCGCCGCCGAAGGCGGTGGCCATGCCGAGCACGAACACGCCCAGGATGTCGTACTCTTCCTCCATCGCCACAATGGCGCCGGAGACCGCGAATGCGACGGTCCCTGCCAGACCCAGAATCTCAAAGATGTCCAACCGACCCACTCCCGGCGAATTTCCGCATGACGCGCGGAGCGTGCTATACTAGTTTTTGGCCGCCTGTTCACCCATGCGGTCTTCTCGATCTTGAACGGAAAGAAGCTGATTGAGATGTTTCACAGGGCGTTGATTTTTGCCGGCGGCGTTCTGGGCGCCCGGGCGCTGAAGACGATCCGGCCGGACGATTTTCGCATCGGCGTCGACAGCGGGGCGCTTTTTTTGTTGAAAACGGGCTATCCGCCGCATCTGGCCATCGGCGACTTCGACTCCGTCACCGAAGAAGAAAAGGAAGCGATCCGCACCGCCGCGGCCGAATACCGCGACTGCGATCCCGTGGCCAAGGATCTGACGGACAGCGAAATGGCGGTGCGCGAGGCCCTGCGCCGCGGCTTCGAACGCATCATGCTGTGGGGGGGAATCGGTTCGCGCTTCGACCACAGCCTGGCCAACGTCCATCTGCTGAAGCAGGCCCACGACGCCGGCTCCGAGCTGATCGTCGCCGACGAAAACAACGACATCCGCCTGTGCGCGGACCGCATCCGGATCGACGCCGAAGACGGCTTCAAATATGTATCCCTGCTCCCCCTCACGCCGGAAGTGCGCGGAGTGACGCTGGAAGGCTTCCGTTATCCTCTCAAGAACGCCGTCCTGAAGCTCGGCTGGTCCCTCGGCGTCAGCAACGAGCTGGAGAGAACCTCGGGAACCATTCAGGTGGACGAAGGGCTGCTTTTGGTGATCCGCAGCCGGGACTGAATGAGAAATCTTTCATCTATTTTTAAGAAAATCCTTTTTTTATTGCCAGACGGGTTTTTCATTTCTAGTTGGAAAAATCTATGAAAGCGCAGCCATGATATACTTCACGATGCAAGGAGTGAGGCGACAACCAGGAAAGGAGCGATTTCTGTCATGCAGCTTCGCTGGACTTTTTCGCGCAAACTGATCGCCCTCATGCTCGGGATGTCGGTCGCCTTTGCGGGCATGTCGGCGATCGGACAAGCCCCCGCCGCCTCCGCGGCGACGCTGGCCGACAAAATCCTCGCCCTGGGCCACAAATTCCTCGGCACCCCCTACAAATTCGGCGCCCCGTCGGGCGTCACCTACGCCTTCGACTGCTCCAGCTTCGTACAGTACATTTTCGGCAAATACGGCATAAAATTGCCGCGCACGTCGAGGGCCCAGGCGACCAAGGGGTATTACGTGTCCAAGTCCAACCTGAAAAAAGGCGACCTCGTGTTTTTCTCCACCTCAAGATCCGGCGGCGCCATCGGCCACGTGGCGGTATACGCCGGAAACGGCAAAATTCTTCATACTTACGGCAAGCCCGGCGTCACGTATTCGAACCTGAATTCGTCCTGGTGGAAGAGTCATTATAAGACGGCCCGCCGGGTTCTGTGATCCCGGGTTCCCCGGCCGCGGATTTCGGCTCCGCGCCTTCGGACGGCGCGGGGCTTTTGTTTTCCGGTGACGGAGGCGCGGCCTGCGCGCGGGCATTCGTCCGGCTTTCCCGCCGGCCGGCCGATGCGTCCGGGGCATTGGGGCGCAATGCCTTGCGGGGAAAATGGATGGACACCGTCGTCCCCTTGCCCGGCTTGCTGAACACGTCCACCGTCCCTTCGTGCAGATCGATGATCCGCTTGGCAATGGACAGCCCCAGGCCGCTGCCCCCCGTGGAACGGTACCGGGCCGTGTCCACCCGGTAGAAGCGTTCAAAGAGAAACGGAATCTCGCTTTCGGGGATGCCGATTCCGTAGTCGGTCACTTCCAGCCGGATGCCGCTCCGGTCATTCTGGATGCGGATGTCGATGGGTTCCTGGCTGTATTTGATGGCGTTGTCCAGCAGGATGACTATCATCTGGCCGATCTTGTCGCGGTCCCCGAACATCCAGACGTGGTCGGGGGCGCGCACGCGGATCTCCCGGCCGAACGCCTTGCCGAGGGTCTTCCCCATCTCCCGCACCAGCGCGGTCAGATCAAACCGGCTTGGATGCAGCCAGCCCTCCTCTTCCGACTCCGCCAGCATGAGCATGGACTGGATCAGCTTGCGCAGGCGCTCCGTTTCGCGTGCCAGGGTCTCGATCGCCTCGTCCCGGATCTTCTCGTCGTGCTTTCCCCAGCGCTTGAGCATGTCCGCGTAGCTGCCGATGACGGTGAGGGGCGTCTTCAGTTCGTGGGACGCGTCGGCCACGAACTGCTTTTGCCGCTCGAAGGTGCGGTCCAGCCGGTCGATCATCTGGTTGAAGGCGCGAATGAGCTGCCTCAGCTCCACCGATTCTTCCTTGCCCGCCAGCTCCACCTTGCGCAGCTTGCCGCTGCGGTCGATTTCCCGCATCGTCTGCACCATCTGCGAGATCGGCCCCGTGAGGCGGCTGGTGAACCAGTAGGTTCCGAAGATGGCAAATACGATGGCGCCGGCCGTGGTGACGGAAAGCACCACCACCAGAATCTGCAGATAGCTGTCCAGGGCGACCAGCCGCCGGGCCGCTTCTACGGCGCCGACATATTGGCCCATCTCGTACAGGGGCGCGGAGCGCAAAATGACCCGGTGGCCGCTCAGCATGGTGGTTTCGGAGTACACCGAGCGCTGCCCGAACGGCGGGATCGACAGCAGCTCCTGGTCGTACCCCACCTGGTTGATCACGTTGCCGTTCGCGTCGACCACCCGGATCATTTCATTTGCGGCATAGAGATCCCGGAGGAGCGAAGGGTCCCTTACGGCGACGCCGTCTTCGCGCAGCGCGTCCCTCACCAGCTCCACCTTGCTGGAGAGCAGCTGCAGCTCGCTGCGCGTCGTCACCCTTATCACGAAAAAATAGACGAAAATGTTGTAGAAGATCAGGATGAAAATGAACCAGAAAATCGTAAACAGCGTAAAGCGCGTTCGGAGCGTCATTTGTCGGGCTCCTTCAGCATGTAGCCGACCCCGCGGACCGTATGGATCAGCTTGTGCCGGTACCCTTTGTCCATCTTCTGGCGGAGATAGCGGATGTACACGTCCACCACGTTCGTGTCGCCGATGAATTCATAGCCCCATACATCCGTCAGGATTTCTTCCCGCGTCTTTTCCTTGTTTTTGTTCTGGGCCAGGTAGAGCAAAAGTTCGTATTCCCTCGGCGTAAGCTCGATCAGATGGTCCTTGCGGTACACCTTGCGGGTGATGAGCTCGATGGTGAGATCGGCCACACGCAGCGTATCCTCGGTTGCCCCTTCCCGCTTCTGGCGGAAAATGCGCAGGAGGTTGCGCACCCGCGCCAGAAGCTCTTCCATGGCGAAGGGTTTCGTCACGTAATCGTTGGCGCCGTGCTCGAAGCCGCTCACCTTGTCCGGCACGGTGTTGCGGGCGGTCAGCAGGATGACCGGCACCCGCTGGTCATGCTGGCGCAGCCTGCGCAGCACCTCGATGCCGTTCAGTTCCGGCAGCATCACGTCCAGAAGGATCAGGTCCCATTCGCCGGACAGCGCCATCTCGATGCCGGTTCGGCCGTCCCGGGCGAGCCCGGTGCGGTAGCCTTCGTGGTCCAGTTCCAGCTGCAGGATGCGGGCGATGCCTTCCTCGTCTTCGATGATCAAAATGCTTTCCTTCTCCCTGGCGTCCGTCTGGCTCATGGTTGGTTCACCTTTCATCCGCCGCCGGCTCTTGTCCTGTCCCTATTGTACCATTGAAGAAGCGCCCGGCGCATCCGTCAGCCGAAAAAGGCTTGTCCAGCGCTCCAGAAGGCCGCGCCACGCCCGCTCCATCGCTTCCGTGTGCGGAGCGGCCGCCGGCACGACCGTGCCCTTCCATACCGCTTCCGCCGCATCGGCCGGCGGAAACTGCGGCAGCAGGACGGCGGGCGGCACGGGAAAAAGCTCCAGCCAGTTCCGGCGGCTTTCAAACGGCTGGTCCCGGTTGCCCACCCAGTGCACGGGGATTCCCTTCTCCAGCGCGATGCCGACGGCGGCCCGCAGCGCGTCCCGGCGGCGTTCGTTCCATTTGGACGGCGTGCAGTCGGCCACGATCATGAGTTCGTCCGCCGCTTCGGCCAGCCTGGCGGCGCGGGAAGGGGCGTCGCCCGCACCCGACCCGTCCAGAAGCACCATCGGCACATCAAGACGCCGCAGCCAGAGAAAAAACGGCGGTTCAGGTTCAGGCGACGGCGGCGTTTCCGGGCGCAGCGGGAAATACGCCGCACAGCCCTTTCGCCAGGCCGGACCGGCGGGCCCCCGGCCGTCCGGCGGGACGAACACGGCGCGCCGGGGCATCCGCCGCGCTCCGTGCAGCAGTTCGTAGTGTTCCGGCCAGGCGCCGGGACATTCCGCGACGGCATGGGTCCATCCGCGCCGGGAAAGCGCCGCGGACAGACTGAAAACGGCGAAGGTCGCCCCGGCGCCCGGATAGGCGGGCAGCACCGCCACGATGCGCGCGCCGCCGGATGCGGACGGTTCGGCATCCGGGAATGCGTCTTCGCCGGACGCGGCTGCAAGAGCCTCCAGGGCGGCGCGCACTTCCTCCGCCCCGGAGGGCCGGTCCGCCGGATCGTTCGCGAGCAGCCGTTCCAACAGCATGACAAATCCTTCGGGCGCGCCGGCCGCGCGCAGTTTTTCCCGCCAGCCGGCTCCCCTGAGCCGGGCGGATTCTCCGCCGGAAAGAAGATGGTAGGCCAGCGCGCCAAAGGCGTACAGATCGGCCTCCGGGCCGGACGGCCCGCCTTGCAGCTGCTCCGGAGCGGCAAAGGCCGGCGTGCCGAAGCGGACCGTGTCGGACGGCTTCTCCGGCAGGTGGCTGCGGGCAATTCCGAAATCCACCAGCACGGCGCGGTCCGCCGCGTCGATCACGATGTTGGAGGGCTTCAGGTCGCGGAAGACGACGGGCGGGCGCTGGGCGTGTAGATACCCGAGCACCTCCGCCAGCTGCATGAGCCACCGCAGCACCCGCCCGAACGGCAGGCGCCGGCCGCAGCGGGCGAACCGTTCGGCGAGGGTCTCCCCCTCGACATATTCCATGACGATGCAGGCCGGGCGGCCGTCGGCCGGCGGAAAATAGTCCACGATCTCCGGAAGCAGCGGATGCCGCAGGCGGCAAAGCATCCGCGCCTCGCGGACGAACGCGCCGCTCTCCCCGGGCAGCGGCCAGGCGAACTTGACCGCGCGCCTTTTGCGGCCGAGGCGCAAATCTTCCGCCAGGTACACATGGCCCATGCCGCCGCCTCCCAAGGGCGCAACGATGCGGTACCGACCGCCCACCACCGTGCCCTCGCCCGTGATCATGCGCCCCATCCCTCCCGAGCAAAGGAGATCGCCGCAAGACGAATGCGCCGGACAAAAAAAGCACCGTCGAAAATCGCGCCCTGCGCGCTTTCAGGCGGTGCGGGATGCTTTCCCGGCGGCTTGGATCCGTTTTTTTGTTCCAGTTTCCATTGTAACGGATTCCCGGAGATGACACAACTGCCAAATTTCGGCATTCGTCCGGAAGAAAAAAGTCCGGGCCGTTCCTCAGGCTTTTTTTCGCATCACCAGCGTGACTTCGTCCCGGTTGTGGAACAACTGTTTGACATGCCGGATGTCGAAGCGGGTCCCGTAGGCTTCCGTCACTTTGGCGATGAGGCCGAAGGGCCTGCGGTCCGTCAGCTTGACTGTCACGACGGCCGGGGCGCCCGCGGACAGCGCGTCGGCGTGGCCGCAGACGATGCGGCAGGTGCGCAGCGGATCCCGGCTGATGTCGCAAAGCAACAGATCAAAGGAACCCGGCGGAAACGAGACCTCAGCGGCGTTGCGCCGGATGTGCCGAAGGCGGGGATGGCCGGCCAGCGACGGGTGCAGGTCCGCCGGATCGACGGCGGTCACCCTGGCGCCGCGTTCAAGCAGCACCGACGTCCAGCCGCCGGGGGCGGCGCCGAGATCGAGGGCGTGGACGGTCCGGTCCAGCGGCAGGCGAAAGGTGCGCTCCGCTTCCAGCAGTTTGAACGCCGAGCGGGAAATGAGGCCTTCCTCCCGGCGAAAACGCATGGCGCCCCCCGGCCAGTCGGACAAATTGTCCTCCGGCCTGGAGACGCCCAGATAAAGCGCGGTTTTCGAGGCGAATCCGGACAGAATCCAGTCCGCTTCCCGCGGCACGATCTCCGCCCCCGCGGCGGCGAGGGTTTCCGAAGCCGCCTTCCGCGCCGCGGGCAGGGACAGCGGGCTGTCCGGCGCCTTGCGGAATTGCACGGCGACTTTCCGGCCCGCCGACCGGTCCGAAACGGATGCCGCGAAGCCGGCGATGGCCCGTACCGCAGCCTCTTCGCTTTCCGAAAGGACCGTCTCGGCGTGCACGGGGAACAGATGCCGAAGGAACACCGGCTTCCGCTCCCGGATTTTTTTCATCCATGCGGTCTCGCCGTCCGGCGCGTCCGGAACTTCGATGAGAAACACATCCCCGTCGGGGGAAAGCCCCCGCTGGCGAACCCCCGGGTCCGCCCGGCGCACCTCCTCCATGGCCGCCGCCGCGTAGCCCGGATTGGCGGTGCCCACAAACGCGGCCATCAGCCGCCCGCCCCTTGCCGGACCGGCTTGCCGACGCGCATCCACGGGCGGCCGTCTTCCCAGGTGATCGAGACCGGAAGCCCGTAGGTTTCGCCCAGCGCCTCCGGCGTCAGCACTTCCCGTTTCGGCCCGGCCGCCAGCATCCGTCCGTCGGCCATCAGGGCGGCGTGGGTGAACAGGGGCACGATTTCCTCCACGTGATGGGTGACGTAGAGGATGGTGAGGTCGCCCCGCGCCATTTCCCCCAGGGCTTCGAGGAACTTTTCGCGTTCATACGGGTCCAGGCCGGCGCAGGGCTCGTCCAGGATGAGCAGATCGGGATTGGCCATCATCGTGCGGGCGAGCAGCGCCTTTTTCCGCTCCCCCTGGGAAAGCGTGCCGAAGGGCTGCCGGGCCTTGTCTTCCAGCCCCACGCGGGCCAGCTCGTCCAGCGCGCGCCGGTAAACCTCGTCGTCCACCTTTTCATAGATGCGCAAATAGGCGAAAAGCCCGCCGGCCACGATCTCCCACACCGGGTCGCGGAGGGTGAACTTTTCCACGAGAGACGGGCTGATGTAGCCGATGCGCTTGCGCAGCTCGCGAAGATCCACGGTGCCGTAGACGTGGCCGAGCACTTCCACCCTGCCCGTCGTGGGGAAAAGATACCCGCATATCATCTCCAGCACCGTCGTTTTTCCGCAGCCGTTGCGGCCGAGCAGCACCCAGCGCTCGCCCTTTCGGACGTGCAGGTCGACACCCTTCAGGATCAGCCGATCTTCGCGGCGCCATGTCAGCTGATGCAAATGGATCATGTCCATTCCTCCCGTCCTTCGGGTAATTGTCCGGCTTGCCACTTTCCTTCGGCGATGGCCCGCCGGACCGCCTCCGGCACCGGGCCGTCGTGGATGATGGTATCCGGCGGCGCCGCGTCGCGCAGGGCCTTCAGCATCCGCGCCTTCCCCATGGGGCTGGACGAATGCACGTACACTTCCCGTGGAAAACGGCGATGGACGATCATGCTTTCCACCACCGCCATGCCGTTTGCGCTGCCCGGCCCCAGCTCGTAATCGAGGGACAGCACGCCGACGTCGCATTCCAGAAGCAGCGTCACGCACTCCTCCGCCGTGCGCGCCGCGACGAAACCCTTCGGACAGGGGCGCAGATCGTCAAGAAAAACGTGGATCAAACGCTCTCCTCCTCGCACCACCGCCGCAAAAGGGCCAGCTGCCCGGCGTACGGATGGCCTTCCGGCGAGGGGGTTTCCAGCAGGAGCGCCGCGCGGCGGATTTCCGGCAGACGCAGCAGATCGCGAAACCCTTCTTCGCCGATCCGCCCGCCGCCCGCCGGCGCGTGGCGGTCCCGCCGGGAACCGCACGGATGCGGCGAATCGTTGCAATGCACCGCGGCCAGGGCCGCGAAGTATCCCGATTCGCGCGCCCGACTGGCGAACTCGCTTCCGTTGCGCCCGTTCCACTCCCCGCTGGCGTACAGATGGCAGATGTCCAGGCAGAAGCCCACCGCCTCCGGCCTTGCGCACAATGCCCGGATTTGCGCCAGCTCTTCCGGCGTCGTGCCGAACGGACCCCGGTCCCCCGCTTCGTTCTCCAGCAGCAGCCTGGCCTGTCCGGGCCAGTTTTCCAGCACGCGGTCGAGCCATGCGATGACGTTGCGGTATCCCTGCAGGGGATCGCTTCCCCGCCAGGCGCCGAAGTGCACCACCACGCCGATGGAGCCGCAGGCTTCGGCGATGGCCAGGTCGTTCAGCACGCAGCGCACCGATGCTTCCGCGGCGTCCGGGTCCGCGGCGGGATTGACCGGATAGGGCGCGTGTGCCACGGACACGATGCCCTCCTGCCGGCAGAAGGCCCGGCACGCGGCCGCGTCCCGCGGATCGAAGGCCTTCACGCGCAGGCTGCGGGGGTTTTTCGGAAAAAACTGAAACGCCCCCATCCCCATCCGCGCCGCCGCCTTCGCCGCTTCCGCATAGCCCCTGCGTATGCTCAGATGACCGCCCGCGACAATGCCGGCCATGTTCCCGCGCTCCGCCCCGTCAGTCGAACCTTTGGCAGTCCGGACAAAAATAGACGTGGCGGGACGAGACCGCCTCCCGCCGGATCGTGCCGCCGCAACGGGGACACGCCAGCCCTTCCCGTTCATGGACGCGCAGCTGCTCCCGGTAGCCTCCGGTCATCGCGTCGCCTTCGTGCAGCGGTTTGTCCATGCATCCGCCGGCATCCACCGCCTCCTGCAGGACCAGCCGCATGGCCCTGAACAGGCTGCGCCTCGCTTCGAGGGACAAATCGGCCGGCACGGCCAGGGGAGAAATCCCCGCCTGATGGCAGATTTCATCCGCGTAGCGGCCCCCGATGCCGGCAATGATGCGCTGGTTGGTGAGCGCCAGCCTGAGAACCCCCCGCCCGCCGGCCAGCGCCGCGGCGAACGCGTCCTCGTCCAGACGGGGGTCAAACGGCTCCGGACCCAGGAATCTCAGCGATTCCGCGGCCGCCTTCGCCGGCATCAGATGCAGAAAACCGGAAGCGGGGATGCGGAAGAACAGGCGGTTTCCGTCCGTGAAACCGATGATGGCCGCAAAGCGGGCGTCCAGCCTGTTCCTTTCCGGCCCGTGGCGAAGATAGCCCCCCTGCGTCAGATGCAGCACCAGCCGGTACCCGTCGTCCAGATGGAACAGCAGGTATTTGCCGCGCCGTTCCACGAACAGGATGCGGCGGCTTCGCAGGGCTCT
This sequence comes from Paenibacillaceae bacterium, assembly GCA_036563895.1. Lineage (GTDB taxonomy): Bacteria > Bacillota > Bacilli > Paenibacillales > Paenibacillaceae > ZCTH02-B3. The sequence continues at coordinate 24,380 of DATCLN010000176.1, read as the reverse complement.
GTCGAATTCTTCCGGTTCCGTGTTGATTGCGCGGGGCTGATGCACGACGGCTCCCGTTATATGTACACCGCAGACGAGATCGCCGAGCCTTCTGCGGTAATGCTCCATCTCGGGCCATTCCGGCATGCGTGGTCTTCCCTTCCCAGATGTCGCTCGTCCGTAACATTATACCTCAGAGAAGGGGATCAGTCACGGCTTGCGGCGAGTTTGCGGCGGAGCCGTTCCACCCGCCGCCGGATTTCCTCCCTTTCCCGCGGGGCGCGGGAAGATCCGCGGGACAGCGGCAGGGCGGCGGACAGCGCCAGCGCGCGTTCCGCGTAAACAAGCGCCGCGGCCGGGTCCTTCCGGCGGTGTTCATGGTAGACGGCGAGCCGGATGTGCGCATCCGGCAGCGGAACCGCCGACCGCTCCGCGATCGACGCGGCCTTTTCCCACAGGGGCACCGCCTCGTCGAACCGCCCGAGCCGTCTCCAGCGTTCCGCCGCCGCCATGAGCCAGCGGAACATGCCGGGTTCGTCCCTTCCGGCAATTTCCCGATACAGCGGGTCGGCCTTCTCCGAACGTCCGTGGGCGTCCAGCCAGGCGGCGGCGCCCAGCAGCTCGGCCGCCGTCCATTCCGCCGTTTCCCGCGGGTCCGCAAGTCCGCCGGCCAGGCGTCCCAGATGAACCGCCAGGGAAGCCAGTGTCAGCAGGTCCCGTTCGTTGTGGGTGAGCACGCCCGTCATGTGGGCGGGATTGCCGTCCTCCAGGAAGCGGAAATAGAACGTCGGGGCGAGCACCCCCGGAATGTCGTCTTCGCGCTCCACGCCCAGACGGTGTTCCTCGATGGCCGACAGCCGGCACGACGCCAGCGCGTTGCGCCACAGGGCGCGGGACGGCGGCAGCAGATCGAGATGAAGCGGACCTTCCCCGGAAGGCCGCCAGCCGTTGAGGACGAACCGGGTCACCAGCAGCGGCCAGTCGAAGGCCCGGCCGTTGAACGTGGCCAGGTGTGTCCGGCCTTGCAGCCGGTCCAGCAGATGGGCGAGCGCCGCGGGCTCTTCCCCGGGATGGCGGATGAACAGCTGCTCCACGAGGAAGGCGCCGTCTTCCACATAGGCCAGGCCGATCAGGAAAGGAAAATTTCCCGTTCCGACGCCGAGGCCGGTGGTTTCCAGGTCGAGAAACAGGACCGCTTCCGCGCCGGACGGACGGGCGGACGGGTCCGGGGCGCGGCGGTTTTGCCGCTCCGTGACCGGGGCGAGCAGCGGCAGCGCCCACACGAGGTCCCCCAGCCGGTGGCGGCCGTGCCGGTGGCTGGGCGGGTACGTTTCGCGGCGAAGCAGAAACGCGCCCCATTCGTTGCGCGCCTCGGCGGCGCCCAGCGCCCGCCAGCCGTCTTCCCGGACCCCCGTGCCTTGTTCCGAACCGGCCCGGGCCCTGCCCGCCGCGTCATCAACGGCCGTCCCGTTATCCCGCTCTTCCGGCCGCGCCGGAAAGTCGCCTCCCGCCGCCCTTCCCGCGGCTCCCAGCCGGATCAGCCGTTCGCGCAGGGTGCTCATGCCGGCACCCCCGCCAGCGTGCGGCGGATAAGTTCCAGCGCCAGCTCCTTGCCCCTTTCGCCGGTTTCGTCGGCGGGCCCGACGCAGGAGGGGCACCCGTTTTCGCAGCCGCAGCCAGCGATGAGGCGTTCCCCTTCCCGGAGCAGTTCCGCGTGCAGGTCGAACAGCTTCCGGCTGAGCCCGATGCCGCCGGGATAGCGGTCGTAGAAAAAGATGGTCGGACGCTTCGTGTGCACCGCCTTGACCTGCGGCACCACCCGGATGTCGAACGGATCGCACATCAGGTGCAGCGGCGCCAGACGCCCGAGGACGCTGGACACCCCCAGCAGGGCCGTCTGCCGTTCGCTTTCGCTCCGCCCCTCGAAGACTTCATCGGCAAAGGCGAACCAGCAGCCGCTGGTGTGGAGTTCTTCCTCCGGCAGATGGATCGGGCCGGAACCGATGTTTTCGTGGGTGCGCAGGCGGATCTTCTTGAAAATGGTCGTCCGCGCGGTGACGGCGATTTCCCCGTACTGCCGGGTGAGCAGCCCGTCCGCTTCCTCCAGATCGGCGTGCAGCACCTTCAGGTCCACCGCCACGTTCGCGTCGGTGAAATAGTCCACGTTCACCTGCCGGACATAAGCCTTCTTTTCGGGATAGTCCAGCTTCTCCACCTGGTACTGCACGCCTTCGTGGATGTAGATCGCTTCCTCGTGGATGAGGGTCGGCGCGCTGAAGCGGTCCACCTCGCCAATGACCCTGTGCCCTTCCGTGACGTCAATGATGACAAAGTTTTCCGGAGAGGCGGTGCGCAGGGACACGTTGTTGGCGGGAAACGCCTGCGCCATCCAGTGCCAGCGGTTGCCGGCCCGGTGGACGACCCGTTCCTGCGCCAGGAATTCCAGCATGTCCTCCAGGGATTCCGCCCCGAACGTCTCGCCCGCCTCGAAGGGCAGCTCGTAGGCGGCGCATTTCAGCTGGTCCAGGAGGATCAGCAGATTGTCCGGATCGATGCGCGCTTCTTCCGGGGTCAGGCCGAAAAAGAACTCCGGATTCCGCACGAGAAACTGGTCAAGAGGATTGCTTCCCGCCACCAGGATCGTAATGGAGCTGCCGCGCCGGCGGCCGGCCCGCCCGGATTGCTGCAGCGTGCTGGCCACGGAACCCGGATAGCCGTTGATCACGCACGCCTGCAGCTCGCCGATGTCGATGCCGAGTTCCAGGGCGTTGGTGCTGACGACGCCGCGGATTTCCCCCGTGCGCAGGCCTCGCTCGATTTCCCTTCGCTGCCTGGGCAGATAGCCGCCCCGGTAGCCGCGGATTGTCTTTGGTCCGAGATCTTTTTGCACCAGTTCCTGCAGATAGGTCAGCAAAATCTCCATCCGCACCCGGCTGCGGGCGAACACGATGGTCTGGATGCCGCTCTTCAGCAGATCGGCCGCGATCTTCTGCGTTTCCAGCACGCTGCTCGCGCGGATGCCGAGCTGCCGGTTCACGAGGGGCGGATTGTAGAACACGAAATGGCGCTCGCCGGAAGGCGCCCCGTTGTCGTCGATCAGCCGGACCGGTTCTTCCAGCAGGCGCTGCGCATGTTCCTTCGGATTGCGGATCGTGGCCGAGGCGCACAGGAACTGCGGACGGCTGCCGTAGAACCGGCAGATCCGCTTCAGCCGGCGGATGACGTTGGCCACGTGGCTCCCGAACACGCCGCGGTACGCGTGCAGCTCGTCGATGACCACGTATTTCAAGTTTTCAAACAGCTTCACCCATTTCGTATGATGGGGCAAAATGGCGCTGTGCAGCATGTCCGGATTGGTGACCACGATGTGGCCCGCCAGGCGGACGACCCGCCGGACTTCGGGCGGCGTGTCTCCGTCGTATGTATGGGTCTTGATGTCCACGTCCATCAGGTTGGCCAGTTCCTGCAGCTCCGCCACCTGGTCCTGCGCCAGGGCCTTCGTCGGAAACAGGTAGAGCGCCCGGGCGCTGTCGTCCTCCAGGATGCGCTGGAGCACCGGCAGGTTGTAGCACAGGGTCTTGCCGGATGCGGTCGGCGTCACCACGACGAAGTGTTCCCCCGCGCGGGCCGCCGCGAAGGCTTCCGCCTGGTGCGTGTACAGGCTGGCGATGCCCTTGCTTCCGAGCCCTTCGGCCAGCTTCGGGTGCAGCGTCTCCGGAAACGGCACCGTCCGCGCGGGCCGCGCCGGCGTCGTGTGCCAGTGCGTCACGTTCGCCATGAACTCGGGGCGGCTGCGGAAATCGGCGATCCACTCCTCCACCGACGCCGCCCGGCCGGTCCATCGGTTCACCCTGATCCGCTCCCTTTCCGACTGATCATGTTTCCATTGTACGGAATGTATGTTCGCCTTGCAATTCCCGCGCCGTGTCCCAATTTGCCAAACGGCATCGAACCAGAGCGCCGCTTCCGCCGAAATTCCCTTCTTCCGTTCCCGTTGCGACACGCCCTGTCGGCTTCTGCGCTTTCCCGGGAAAAAACGGGCGGAATTTCCAGCGCCTGTCCCCCGGATGGGAGAGCCCCGCAACAGCCGCATAAAAACCCTCCGTTTCCGGCAACCTATGCGGGACGAGCCTTCCATCCCACAAACCGGGCCGTCCGCGGCGGGCAGCGGAACATCCGCGCAGGCAGCCCCGGAGGACGGAATGTCCCGGCGCTATGTGGCGCAATGTCCGTCCAACGGCATGCCGCCGGAAACCCGGCCGCGGACGATCCGCCGAAAAGGAGGTGCACCCATGGCCAAACCGGACGACCGGTCCGACAATGTGGAGAAGCTGCAGGAAATGGTGCAGAACACCATCGAGAACCTCGAGGAAGCGGAAGAATATCTGACGGAACACGCGGAAGAGCTGGCGCCGGAAGAAATCCAGGCCATCAACGAGAAAAACATGCGCCGCCGCGAGAGCATCCGCGGCATGCGCGAGGAGATCAAGGACGAAGTCCGGGCCCGTCGGGGGCGGAACGAAGACCAGCCGTAAAAAGCACAAGGCCGGTTATCGTCTTCGCAAGGACGGCCGCAGACCTTTGCGGGGCCGGCTCCGGACGGCGACGAAAAACGCCCGCCGACCGGACGGCCGCCGTCCGGCTCCGCCTTCCAAAAGCCAAACCCCCTCCCGGAAAACCCGCGCCCATGCGCGGCGTTCGGAGGGGGTTGTCGTTTGGCTTAATATTTTATGCCATTAATCATTCATGACATTAAAGTATCTCGCCTGCGGATGGGCGAACACCATGGCCGACACTGACGCCTCGGGATCCATCATGTATCCTTCCGTAAGCTGCACGCCGATATCCTCCGGGTGCAGCAGATCGAACAGGAGCGCCTGGTCTTCCAGGTTCGGGCAGGCGGGATACCCGAAGGACACCCGGATGCCCTGATACTGGGCGGCGAAACGCTGTTTCATCGTCATGCCGGGCGGGTCCGGAAATCCCCAGACGTCCCGCATGAGCTGATGGGTCCGCTCCGCCGCCGCTTCCGCCACTTCCAGCGCCGCCGCGAGAAGCGCGTGGGATTTCAGGTAATCCCCTTCTTCCTTCCAACGGTTCGCCTGCTCCTTCGCCCCGTGGCCCGCGGTCACCACGAAAAAGCCGACGTAGTCCATGACGCCGCTGTCCACGGATTTCAGAAAATCGGCGATGCAAAGGTACGGTTCGGCCGGCTGCCGCGGGAAGGAAAACCGCTTGAGCACCCGCGACGGGTCGTCCGGATCGTACACCAGAATGTCGTTGCCGTCCGACTGCGCCGGGAAGAACCGGTACACGCCCTGCGGCCTGAGCCAGCCGTTCTTCTCCGCTTCGGCGATGACGGCGTCCACCGTTTCCCGGAGCCGGACCGCCTTCTCGTCACCGGAGGCAAGCAGCTGCTCCACGTTCCCCTTCAGCCCGAGATGGTGGCCGAGCAGCATTTGCCAGTTGACATACGGAAGCACATGGGAAAGGGGAATGTCCCTCAGCACGTGCCGATCGGTATCCGGCGGCGTAAAGACGGGCGCGTCCGGGTCGATGGCCGGGGACCGGACGGCGGCGGAACCCGCCTTTTTTTCCGTGCTTCCTTCCCCGCCTTGCGTGACGCGGGAAACGAAGTACTCCTTCTCCAGGGCTTCCCGCTGCGCCGGATCGGACAGCCGGTTGGCCAGTTCCAGCCCTTCCATGGCATCCTTGGCGTACAGCACGATTCCGTCGTATTCGGGGGCGATCCGTGTTTTCACGAACTTGCGGGTCAGCGCGGCGCCGCCCACCAGGATGGGGATGCGAATGCCGGCGTTGCGCAGGTCCTGGGCCGTCACCACCATTTGCTGGGCGGACTTGACCAGCAGCCCGGACAGCCCGATGAAATCCGGCTTTTCGGCATGATACGCCTCGATCAGCCGCTCCGGCGGCACCTTGATGCCCAGGTCGACCACCTGGTATCCGTTGTTGGACAATATGATTTCCACCAGGTTTTTGCCGATATCGTGCACATCGCCCTTCACCGTGGCCAGCAGCATCTTGCCCTTGACGGCCGATTCCGTCTTCTCCATGTGCGGCTCCAGATACGCCACGGCCGCCTTCATCACTTCGGCGCTCTGCAGCACCTCCGCCACGATGAGCTCGTTGTTGTTGAACAGCCGGCCCACCTCGTCCATGCCGGCCATGAGCGGGCCGTTGATGATCTCCAGCGGCGCGTACTTGCGAAGCGCTTCGTCCAGGTCGGCGAACAGGCCTTCCTTGCTGCCTTCCACCACGCGGCGCGCCAGACGCTCCTCCAGCGGCAGGACGACATCCGGGGCTTTTTCCTTTTTGGATGTTTTGTCCCGGAAGGCGGCCACGAAGGCGGCCAGCGTCTCGCCGCTGGTGTCGTAGAGCAGCTTCTCCGCCAGTTTCCGCTCCTCTTCCGGTATCGAGGCGTACCGCTCCAGCTTCTCCGTGTTGACGATGGCGTAGTCGAGGCCGGCTTTCGTGCATTCGTACAGGAAAACGGAATTGAGCACTTCCCGCCCCGCTTCCGGCAGCCCGAACGACACGTTGCTGATGCCGAGAATCGTCTTGCACTTCGGCATGGCTTCCTTGATCAGCCGGATCGCCTCGATGGTCTCCCGGGCGGACCCGATGTACTGTTCGTCCCCCGTGCCGACGGGAAACACCAGCGGGTCGAAGATGATGTCCTCCGGATTCAGGCCGTATTTGCCCGTCAGCAGCTCGTACGAACGGCGCGCCACGGCCAGTTTGTCTTCCCGCGAAATCGCCTGGCCGCGTTCGTCGATGGTGCCCACCACCACCGCCGCGCCGTACCGGTGGACGAGGGGCGCGATGCGGGCGAACTTCTCTTCCCCGTCTTCCAGATTGACGGAATTGATGATGGATTTGCCCTGGATCATCTTGAGCGCCAGCTCCGCGACGGCCGGATCGGTGGTGTCGATCATGAACGGCACCTTGACGATCCGCGTGGCGCAGGCCAGAAAGCGCCGCATGTCCTCCGCTTCGTTCCGGTCCGGGTCCTGCAGGCAGACGTCGATGATCTGGGCGCCGTTTTTCACCTGGGCCCGGGCGATCTCCGCCGCTTCCTCATACTTTCCTTCGGCGATCAGCCGCTTGAACCTGCGGGAGCCGAGAACGTTGGTCCGTTCCCCCACCAGGCACGGTCGGTTCGCTTCCTCCAGGTACACCGTCTCGATGCCGGCGACCGCCGCCGGATGCCGGCCTTCGGGCTTGCGCGGCGGAAGGTCCCGCAGCGCCTCGGCGATGGCCCGGATGTGGGCGGGCGTCGTGCCGCAGCAGCCGCCCACCACGTTCACCCACCCCTGCTCGGCGAATCCGCGCAGCTTGCGGGCCAGGGATTCGGGTGTTTCGTGATAGCGGCCGTTTTCGTCCGGCAGCCCCGCGTTCGGGTAGCAGCTGACCGCGATGTCGGCCATGCCCGCCAGCGTCCGGATGTGGTCCCGCATCAGTTCCGGACCGGTGGCGCAGTTGAGACCGATGGAGATGGGCTTAAGGTGCTTAAGCGAAATGTAAAATGCCTCGATGTTTTGCCCGGCCAGCGTCGTACCCGTGGGCTCGATGGTGCCGCTGATCATGACGGGCACCTCCCGGCCGAGGGCCTCGAACGCCCGGCGGATGCCGACGCCGGCGGCCTTGACGTTCAGCGTGTCCTGGCACGTCTCGACGAGCAGCGCGTCCACGCCCCCTTCCAGAAGCGCCTCCGCCTGCTCGCGGTAGGCTTCCGCCAGCTCGTCGAAGGTCACGCCGCCGGTGACGGAGAGGGTTTTCGTCGTGGGTCCCATGGAACCCGCGACATAGCGCGGCTTGTCGGGGGTCGAAAACCGGTCGCAGGCTTCCCTGGCCAGCCTTGCCGCCGCAAGGTTGATCTCCCGCGCCCGGTCCGCGATGCCGTATTCCGCCAGCACCACGGAAGTCGCGCCGAACGTGTTCGTTTCGATGATGTCGGCGCCCGCCTCGAGATACGCCTCATGGATGCCGCGGATGACGTCGGGACGGGTGAGGTTCAGCATCTCGTTGCATCCTTCCAGCGCTTCCCCGCCGAAATCCGCGGCCGCAAGGCCGGCCTGCTGGATCATGGTTCCCATGGCGCCGTCCAAAATGAGAATCCGCTCCTGCAGGAGCTGCCGCAAGGGCGGCTTGTTGACGCCGGTCGTGCCGTTCATGGCAACGCCCCCTTCCGCACGCCTTCGTCTACGCGCGTTCAAGCAACGCCGGAAGTTCCCGGAGCGAGCGGATCTCCCACGTGGGGACGATGTCCCCCTCGCGCGGAAGTCCGCGGCGGTTGACCCACACCGAGCGCATCCCGACGGAACGGGCGCCGAGGATGTCGGTGGTCAGCCGGTCCCCGACCATTACCGTCTCCTCCGCGGTGACGCCGTGCAGTGCCATGGCGTGCCGAAACAGCCGCGGGGACGGCTTCCCTTCTCCGAAGGAGCCGGAAATGACGATATGATCAAAATAAGAAGCCAGCTCCGGCACCCCGGCCAGTTTCTCCCGCTGGAGGCTCGGCGATCCGTTGGTGAGCAGCAACAGTCCGTACCGGGGGCGAAGCTGGTCCAGCGTCGGCAGAGCGTCCTCGAACAGATACGGGCGGCGCCTTCGTTCCTCGATGAACCGCAGCGCAAGCTCGGCGCCCAGTTCCGGATCGTCCACGCCGACGGCGCGCAGCGCGCGCGTCCACGCTTCGTTCCGATACGCCGGCGCGATCTCCCGGAGCTTCGCGAACATCGGGTGCTCCGTGTCCTCGAACCGGGCCCACAGGGCTTCAAACCGGTTGATGCCGATCATTTGCGTAAAGGGGTAGGTTTCGTAGCTCTCGTATAGCGCCTGCGTTTCCCGTTCCAGCGCCGCCGCGAGCGCCTCCGGATCGGCGCCGGTTCTTTCCGCGGCCAGGCGCGCCGAGGCCTGCAGCGCTTCCCGCACGCTCCGCTCGTCCCAAAGCAGCGTGTCGTCCAGGTCAAACCAAACCGCCTTGACGGTCATGTGACGGTTCCTTTCCCTGCCTGTTTATCGGGTCCTGTCTTCCAGGTCGATCCGGTTGTCTTCCGCGAAGCTCCGGAGGCGTTCGCTCATTTTTTCGACGGGATACAGATTCAGAAGCCGCGAGAACACCCACCGGGTGCCCCTGACCGACTCCACGACCACCGCCCCGGGCAGGAGAACGATCCGGCGGATTTCCTGCGCCTTCAGCACCTTGTATCCGGTGAACCGCCGCGTCTCCAGCGTGTTGCGGGTTACCGTCAGGAAAGGCCGGCGCAGAAGGTAGACCGCCGCGAGCACCACATAGGCCGCCACCGTCCACCAGAACAGGGCGCCCGGGTCCGTCTCCCAGGGCTTGGTGAGATAGATGAATAACCCGTTGATCAAAAGGAGAACCAGCGGGATCATGTAGCCGATCCCGCGGAATTTCACGGGTTGCCCGAGCCCCGTGACAAGGGCCTTCTTGCCCTGCTTTTTGAGCCTTTTGTTGAGCTGTCTGGTATTTCTTCGCACTTTCCGTTCCCAAGTTCGGGACATTGCGAACCCTCCCGGCCGTCCGGGCCATTTCGCCTTGCATCCGGCCTCTTCTACTTTTACATTTGACCGGAAGGGTTGTCAAGGCAAAACGGCGCATGCGTCCAAGCTCCCTGCGGGCCGCCGTGCCGCGCGGATGCGCCGGCCGGTGGAAAATTTGCGAAAAAAAAATAAAAGCGCCTTTCGGCGCCGGAAAGCTTCGAAGGGCGGTCTATTTCAGGATGCTTTCCGGAATGATCAGCCGCTGCCCGCTGCGGATCTCCGGCCCGGAAAGGCCGTTGCGCTTCATGATGGCGTGCACCGCGGCGCGCGGGTCCGTCTCCTTCTTCTTCACGGAGACGGCGATGTTCCACAGGCTGTCGCCCGGTTCGGCGATGACGACCTTCTCCCCCGGTCCGGGCGGCGCCGGCTCCACGAAAGCGGCATGGGAACGGACGAAGGAAAGTCCTGTCATGAACACGGAACACGCCAGCAGAAAGATGATGACAAGCCGCCATCCCCGCCACGCGCCATTGCCCGTCTCCCGGCGCGCCTGCGGACGTGCCGAAACGGCCCGCACCTCCGCCTTCCATCCTCCCGTTTTTCTTTTCGCCCCCATGTTCGCTCCCGAGGAAAGCACCCAGCAGTCGGATACCATTTCCGCCACCCCAAACATTTGTTCTGATCGCAGTATAACACGAACATGTGTTTGTTTCAAGGGTTTTTCGAACATTTGTTCCCCGGGAACGGATGTTTGCGCGAACCAAAGTTCTGTGTTACAATTGAAAACGGAAAACCGGGCGTTGCCTTTTTGTCCAAAATATTCAGGGAGGGTGCTCCATGCCGAAAATGTCCCAGCGCCAGCAGGCGATCCTGGATTTCATCAAGGCTTCGGTCCGCGAGAGAGGCTATCCCCCGTCGGTGCGGGAAATCGGCGAAGCCGTGGGTCTCGCCTCCAGCTCGACGGTGCACGGCCATCTGGACCGGCTGGAGAAGAAGGGGCTGATCCGCCGGGATCCCACGAAACCCCGCGCCATCGAGATTCTGGATGACGATTCGCGGGCGAACTTCGCGCTCTCGGTGCGGCAGGTGCCCCTCGTGGGCAAGGTGACGGCCGGTGCGCCGATCACGGCCACGGAGAACATCGAAGACTATTTCCCCTTGCCCGTCCATCTGGTGGGCGACCAGGAAGTGTTCATGCTCTCCGTCCAGGGCGACAGCATGATCGAAGCCGGCATTTTCGACGGGGACTACGTCATCGTGCGGCAGCAGCCGACCGCCAACAACGGCGACATCGTGGTGGCGATGACCGAAGACGGCGAAGCGACGGTGAAGACCTTCTACAAGGAAAAGGACCACATCCGTCTGCAGCCGGAAAACTCCAGCATGGAGCCCATCCGCCTCAAGGACGTGACCATCCTGGGCAAGGTGATCGGGCTGATCCGCAGGTTCCATTGATCTGGTCAAAGGCAAAAGGACGTTTCCGCGGACCGGAAATCCGCCGGAAACGTCCTTTCGTTTTTTCCCGCTGGTCCCGCTTCGGGACGGTTCGCCGAGTCGCAAGACGTATAAGGAATCAATACAAGGTCATATACTGTTCCCGTTCCCACTGGTGGACCTGCGTGCGGTACAAATCCCATTCGATTTCCTTCAGCTCGAGGAAATGCGTCAGGGCGTGTTCGCCCAGGGCGTCGCAGATCGTTTCGTCCCGCTTCAGCTCCTGCAGCGCTTCCGCCAGGGACACCGGCAGGTTGGGAATGCCCGCGCGCAGGCGCTCTTCTTCGGTCAGGACGTAAATGTTGCGGTCCACCGGCGCCGGCAGCGGCATTTTCTTGATGATCCCGTCAAGCCCCGCCCGCAAAAGCACCGTGAGGGCCAGGTAGGGATTGGCCGACGGGTCCGGGTTGCGCACTTCGATGCGCGTGCTCATGCCCCGCGAAGCGGGAATGCGGACCATCGGGCTGCGGTTGGCGGCCGACCAGGCCACGTAGCAGGGCGCTTCGTAACCGGGAACAAGACGCTTGTACGAGTTCACCGTCGGATTGGTGATGGCGGTGAATCCCCGCGCGTGATGCAGAATCCCCGCCATGAACTGCTTCGCCGTTTCGCTCAGGCCCAGCTTGTCGTTGGGATCGTAGAAGGCGTTTTGGCCGTCCTTGAAGAGCGACAGGTGGCAGTGCAGCCCCGAACCGTTCATGCCGTACAGCGGTTTGGGCATGAACGTGGCGTGCAGGCCGTGCTTGCGGGCGATGGTTTTCACCACGATCTTGAACGTCTGAATCTTGTCCGCCGCCCGGATCGCATCCGCGTATTTGAAGTCGATTTCGTGCTGGCCGGGAGCCGTCTCATGGTGGGAAGCTTCGATCTCGAAGCCCATCTCCTCCAGCGTCAGCACGATGTCGCGCCGGCAGTTCTCGCCCAGGTCGGTCGGCGCCAGGTCGAAATAGCCGCCCTGGTCGTTCACCTCATTGGTCGGATTTCCGTTCGCATCCGTCTTAAAAAGGAAAAATTCCGGTTCCGAACCGACGTTCATCGTCTGGAACCCCAGCTCCTTCGCCCGCTGGAGCTCCCGCTTCAGGATGCCGCGCGGGTCCCCGGGGAAGGGCGTGCCGTCCGGCAGATAGACGTCGCAGATGAGTCGGGCCACCTTATCCTCCGTCACCCAGGGGAAAATGACCCACGTGTCCAGGTCCGGATACAGATACATGTCCGATTCCTCGATGCGCACGTACCCTTCGATGGACGATCCGTCGAACATGATTTTGTTGTCCAGAGCCTTCTCCAGCTGGCTGACGGGAATTTCCACGTTTTTTACGATCCCGAGCAAATCCGTAAATTGCAGGCGGATAAAACGAACGTTCTCTTCCTTCGCAATGCGCAAAATGTCTTCGCGCGTGTAACCCATGGAGACCTCCTGAATCCATCGACCATAAAAAATAGGAAATGTTCATCGCGGCTGCGGATTGCGGAAATAGCCGGCCAATTGCCCTTCGATCAGCGTCACCTTCCCCGGCCGGCGGTCCATCAGCTGCCGCTTGAGGATGCGATGGACCTGGGGATCGGTGATTTCTTCGCCTTCACGGATCGGCTGCCCGACGGTGACGGTTCCCTCCTTCGCGTCCGATTGTCCCTGTTGCAAAACCTTTTTGATGCCGGCGATGTTCAGTCCGCTTTCGAGCATCGACTTGATCTGCCGCAGACGTTCCACATCCCGGAAAGAAAAAAGGCGCTGGTTGCCCGCGGTGCGGATCGGCCGGACCAGATCATGCTCCTCGTAATAGCGGATCTGGCGGGCCGACAGCCCGGTCAGCTTCATGACGGTCCCGATCGGGAAAAGGGCCATCTGATCGCGCGAATCGTCTGCCATGCCGCAACCCTCTTCTTTCCTTGCGAGCGATCATCGGTTTGCAACCATATCCATCTTAATGGGCGTGCCGAATCATGTCAAGGAATCTGACACGCCTGTAAGCGCTTCAACAGCCAATCTTACGGCAAGTTTGACCTGCGCGTAGGCCAGGCCGCCCTGCATGTAGGCGATGTAAGGTTCCCGCAGCGGCGCGTCGGCCGACAGTTCCAGGCTGCCACCCTGGATGAAGGTGCCGGCGGCCATGATGACCGGGTCGTCGTACCCGGGCATCTCCGCGGGCTCCGGCACCACATGGGCGTCCACCGCGGCGGCGCGCTGTACCGCCTGGACGAAGGCGATGAGCTGATCCCGCGAGCGGAAGCGGATCGCCTGGATGAGATCGGTGCGTTTCTCGTGCCACGCGGGGCGGGTTTCAAAGCCGAGCTCTTCGAACACCGCGGCGGCGAAAATGCTTCCCTTGACCGCCTGGCTGACGAAAAGCGGCGCCAGAAAAAGCCCCTGGAACAGGGCCCGCGTCGTGCCGAGCATCGCGCCGATTTCCGCCCCGATGCCCGGTGCCGTCAACCGCGCGGCGACCCGGTCGACCAGTTCGCGCCGTCCCGCGATGTATCCGCCGGTCGGCGCCAGGCCTCCGCCGGGGTTCTTGATCAGCGACCCGGCAACCAGATCCGCCCCCGCCTCCGTCGGCTCCCGTTCCTCGACGAATTCCCCGTAGCAGTTGTCCACGAACACGACGGCGTCCGGCTTGATCGCCTTGAGGCGCCGCACCATTCCGGCGATTTCGTCCACGGCGAACGAAGGCCGCCAGCTGTATCCGCGCGACCGCTGGATGGCGTACACCTTCGTCCGTTCGCCGGTGGCGGCTTCCACCCCCGCCCAGTCGACTCCCCCGTCGGGCAGAAGCGGCACGATGCGGCTGGTGACACCCCAGTCGGCCAGCGAACCGCTGCCGTCGCCGGGCCGGCCGATCACCGGATGCAGCGTGTCATAGGGACTGCCGGACACAAACACCAGCTCGTCCCCCGGCCGCAGGACGCCGAACAGGGTGACGGCGATGGCATGGGTGCCGGAGACGATGTGCGGCCTGACCAGCGCCGACTCGGCCCCGAAAATATCGGCGAAAACCGCGTCGAGGGTTTCCCTGCCCCGGTCGTTGTAGCCATACCCTGTGGAATCCGCGAAATGGGTTTCGCTCACCTTGTGTTTCTGAAACGCCCGGATGACTTTCCATTGGTTGCGTTCGGCCACCCGGTCCGCTTCCTTCAGCCGGTCCGCCGCCTTCGCCTCGGCGGCTTCGGCCAGCTTGTCCCAGTCTGTGAGGAATGGCGTTCTTTCGGCTTTCAAGCCGCTACTCCGTCCTTTCCAGAAGATACGGTTCCAAAGGTTTCCCCAGACGTTCCATCTTTTCCGGCTGAAGCCGGACGGTAAGGAGCAGCCAGTCCTCTTCGGCCCGCCGCTCCGTCACCTCCCCCACCCGGTGGGCCAGGGCCGCAAGATCGCCGCGCGCCGCCGGCAGGCGGAACAAGGCCGTACCCCCGTCCAGTTTGCGCTCGATCGCTTCCATCAGGCGGCGCAGGTCCCCGTCCCGGAAGGCGCTGATGGCCAGCGTGCCGCCGTTTTCCTGAAGGAAGGGCATCGCGTCCGGCCGGCACAGATCGATTTTATTGTATACCACGAGAACGGGCTTGTCCCCCGCGCCCAAGTCCGCCAGCACGCGCTCCACCACCTCGCGCTGCTGGGGATGCGCAGGCGAGGACGCGTCGATCACATGGATCAGCAGGTCCGCTTCCTTCACTTCCTCCAGCGTGGAGCGAAAGGCGGCGACCAGCTCGTGGGGGAGGTTCCGGATAAACCCGACGGTGTCGGTAACGAGCACTTCCCCGCCTCCCGGCAGGCGAAGGGCCCGCGTCGTCGGGTCCAGCGTGGCGAACAGCTTGTCCTCCGCCAGAACGCCGGCCTCGGTCAGACGGTTGAGCAGCGTGGATTTCCCCGCGTTCGTGTAGCCGACCAGGGCGACCTGGAAAACGCCGCTCTTGCGGCGCCGCCGGCGGTGCAGCTCGCGGTGGGCCTTCACGCTCTCCAGCTGGCGGCGCAGCTCGCCGATGCGGCGGCGGATGTGGCGGCGGTCCGTTTCCAGCTTGGTTTCGCCCGGACCGCGGGTGCCGATGCCGCCGCCCAGCCGCGACAAATGCCGGCCGTGGCCGGCCAGCCTGGGCAGCAGATAGTTCAGCTGGGCCAGTTCCACCTGCAGCATGCCTTCCCGCGTCCGGGCCCGCCCGGCGAAAATGTCGAGAATGAGCTGCGTGCGGTCGATGATTTTGGCGTTCAGCACCGGCTCCAGGTTGCGCACCTGCGCGGGGGACAGCTCCTGGTCGAAAATGACAGTCCCCGCCCCGTGGGCTTCCGCGAGCCGTCCGATTTCCTCCGCCTTGCCCTTGCCGACGAACCATTTCGGGTCGGGCGCCTGGCGGTGCTGCACGGTCGCCGCCGCCACCTCGGCCCCCGCGGTTTCCGCCAGACGGGACAGCTCGCGGAGGGATTCGTCCGGATCGACGCCCGAACGGCGCGTTTCATCCGTCACCAGACTGACGAGGATGACGCGTTCGCGCCGACCGGCGCCGGTTTCGTGCAGCTGTGCCATCGCCTTCCCCCTTTTCGCGCTGTGCTTCCCGTCCGCCGTTCTTCCTTCCGCGGATCGCTTCCTTCCGTCCGTGCGGCGGTTCGCTCCCGCCGTGCAACGGATCACTCCCACCCGTCCATGCGCAGGTCCTCCGGTCGGATGTCCATAAGCTCCATCCGCCCCGGCGCACCGTTCGGATACTGTTCGAGCAGCCGCACGGCCTGGTTGCGGATGGCCCGCTCCAGCACGTTGCGGATGAAACGGGCGTTGCTGAACGAATACAAGCGGGCGTTTTTTTCGGCAATCACCATCTGCCGAAGCTTTTGCACCGTCTGCGGGAGCAGGGTGTAATCCCGTTCCCTGGCCATCAGTTCGGCGATCTGGATCAGCTGGTCCGTCGTGTAGTCGCGGAAAGTCATCCGGATCGGAAAACGCGACGGAAGACCGGGATTCGACATCAGGAAGGCTTCCATCTCCAGCGTGTACCCGGCCAGGATGAGCACGAACTGATTGCGGTGGTCTTCCATCGCCTTGACCAGCGTGTCGATCGCTTCCTTCCCGAAGTCCTTCTCGCCGCCCCTCGCCAGGCTGTACGCCTCGTCGACGAACAGGATGCCGCCCATCGCCTTGCGGATCCATTCCCGCGTCTTCTGCGCCGTATGTCCGATGTATTCGCCGACCAGATCGGCGCGTTCCACTTCCACCAGGTGTCCCTTGCTCAGCACGCCCATGCTTTGCAGAAGCCGCGCCAGGATGCGGGCCACCGTCGTTTTGCCGGTGCCGGGATTGCCCTTGAAAATCATGTGGAACACATGCTGGCTGTTCGACAGGCCCGCCGCGGCGCGCATTTGCCCGACCTGCAGCAGGGCGTAAATTTCGTAGACGAGCGCCTTCACCTCTTCCAGTCCGACCAAGCGGTCCAGTTCCCTTTGCCATTCGGACCAGGGACCCTCGGACGGAAGCGTGCGGGGGCGAACGCCCGGCAGCGGCACGGCCTGCTCCGCGGCCGCGGACCGCAGCACGACGTTGATTCTCCGGTCCGGACGCGAAGGGGCGGATTCCCGCGTTTCCGGCAGTCTCGCCCGTTCGTTCATAGCCTCGCTCCTCCCGCTGGGCGTTGTCGTCACCGGCCTTGATTCTGCCGCCTTAACAATGTATTCGGCCCGTTCATCCGCCATGCCGGAGCCGTCCGGCGCACGCCCGCGCGGAGTTCAGGAACAGCCCGCCTCCCAGCCGAGACGGCGAAGCAGCAGCCGCCGGTGTTCCACGCTCAGGCGGAAAAAAGGAAACCGCTTGTTGCGGATGCTTTCCAGCACCTGCCTGGCGGTCCGTTCGGCCATCTCCGCGTCCCGTTCGGTGATTTGCCCTTCGTCCAGCGCTTCTTCCAGCTCGTCTTCGTCCAGAAGCAGCGTTTCGCCGCCCGGGAGGACGACGATGTCCAGAAACAGGTCGTCGAACCAGGGAACCTGCTGCTCGGTGACGCCCTGCGTTTTGCAAATATCGATATACCATTGCACGACGCGTCCCGCGTCGTTGAACATCGTGGTGACGACGAAATGTTCGCCTTTCGGGTAGTGCTGCATCCACAGGTATCCCCTGTCCGCCAGGCACACCCGTTTTCCGCCGTATTCCCTCCACAGCGGCTCCCTGAGTTCATGGATGCGAAACAGGGTCACGAAACCGCGAAACCGCGCCTCGTTCATCGGAACGCAGGCGTAGCTTTTCTTGAGGATGCGGCGCCAGTTGGCACGGTCCGAAAATTTGCGCTTCATGATGCATGTTCCTCTCCGTGCGGCGGGGTGCGGCCGCCGCTGGTACACCCCGCGCCGATATATCCGAATCTTAACATAAATCGGGGGCCGCGCTCCACATCCGGCATGCGATTTTTCCGGCCGGACCCCGGCCCCCCGCGTTCCCGCGTTCGCCCGTGACTTTTCCGGCCGTATTTTCGGAACACCGGAAAAATATCCGGATCCGGAATCGGCCAAAGCACGGGCTGGAGAATTTTAGTCGTTTTTTTGACTCCAAGATCCGCCAGCGGCCTGATTTGGAACATTATAGTCGAATTATCGACTCCAACGAAGCCCCGGAAGCTCCGGAGCCAATGTTGGAGTCGTCGCCTTGAATCGAAAACCTGAAGTCACTTTTACGACTAAAAATTTCAAGGGACCGGCGTCCTCGATTGGGAGCCGTCGACCCCGAACTGCGGCGATTCGCCCTCACCGGGCGGGACTGACGGCGTTTCTTCACCAGGCGATTTCCCTTCCTCCGGAGGACCGGCTCCTTCCGTCGGACCGGCGGGCGGTTTCACCGGACCGGCGGGCGGTTCCGCCGGAGGCGTCTCGCCCTCCGCGGGAGGACTTTCAGGCGTTCCTTCACCGGGCCCCTCTTCCCCGGCCGGCGGGCTTTCCGGCAGGCCTTCGCCCGGCGGTTCGCCTCCCTCGCCCGGTTCTTCGGGGATGATGATTTCCGGCAGCTCCGTCTCGATGTAGACCGACACCTGCTCCGAAGGCGGGCTTTCCTTCCGGGCCGCGGCGTCGTAGACGGTCACGTAATAGACGTACGTCATCTCCGGGAAAATCGCCAGGTCGTAAAACGCGGGCTCCGCCGTTTCGGCAAGCAGGGTGAACGATTCTTCCAGCCCTTCGGCTTTCCGGTATATCCTGTACACCACATCCTTCGCGGAGGAAGGCTGCCAGGAAAGCTTCACCAGCACGTCAAGCGGCATGTATTCGGCCTCAAGGCCCGTGACGGGCGCCAGCTCTTCCTTCTTCTCAATCCCCTCGGGCTTCGGGAACGAGCGTTTTTCCTTGTTTTTCAGCGCCTCCGACATGACGGCGGAGAACAGCGCCGCCGCCTGGCCGCTGCCCTTTTGCAGATAATGCTTCTCATCCGTGCGGTCGTACCCCATCCACACCGCGGCGGTATACTCGGGGGTGTATCCGACGAACCAGACGTCGCGGTTGCCTTCGTCCTTCACCCCGGGGATGCCCAATTGGGTGGTGCCGGTCTTGCCCGCTACCTGGCGGCCCTGGATGGCAGCGCGCGTGCCGGTGCCGCCGGGCTTGACCACTTCCAGCAGAAGCTGCGTCATGTAGTAGGACGTTTCGGCCTTCATCACCCGTTCGGGTTCCTTTTCCTTGTACTTGTAGACCGTTTTTCCCGAACTGTCCCGGATTTCAAGAATGGTGTGCGGTTCCGGCAAAAAGCCGCCGTTGGCGAAGGCCGCGTAGGCCCGCGCCATCTCCAGCGGGGTCACGCCGCTCGTGAGCCCGCCCAGGGCAATGGCCAGGTTGCGGTCTTCCGGCGCAAGCTCGATGCCGAGCCGGCGTGCGAATTCGACCCCGGCTCCCACGCCGATCTCGTTGAGCAGCCAGACCGCCGGCTGGTTGCGCGATTCCTTCACCGCCCGGCTCATGCTGACCGGTCCGATGTATTTGACCCGGTTGGAATCGGTCGGACAGTATTTTCCATTGTCGTAACAGCGTTTGTCGTCGCGCAGGGTCGACCACGGGAACCATTTTCCCGTTTCCAGGGCCGGGCCGTACGACGCGATGGGCTTGAACGAGGAACCCGGCTGGCGCCGCTTGGTGACGCGGTTCCACCCTTTGACGGCGTAATCGCGCCCGCCGACCATGGCGGTGATCTCGCCGGTGTGCTGGTCGAGGATCACCATCGCGCCCTGCGCCGAAGTGCCGTCCCCGCTTTTTTCGAAATGATCGTCGTCCGCGAACGCCTTCTCCATCGCCTGCTGGGCCGCGATGTCGATGGCCGTGACGATGGTGTAGCCGCCCCGCATGATCCGGTCCTCGTTCAGGCCGGTCACCCGTACGGCCTCGTCCAGGACGTAGTCGGCGTAGGTCGGATACTGCGTTCCGGCGCTTTGCGTCTGCGCCCTTTTCGGGTCATACTCGACCTTTTTGGCTTTCTCCGCCTCTTCGGGCGTGACGATGCCGGCCTCCGCCATGAGATCCAGCACGACGGCGCGTCGCTGCTTGGATTTTTCCGGGTCAGCCAGCGGGTTGTACACGTTGGGCGCCTTCGGAATGCCCGCCAGCGTGGCGATTTCCCACAGCTCCAGATCCTTCAGATCCTTGTTGAAATAAAACTTCGCCGCGGTCTTGATTCCGTACTGCCCTTTGCCGAAATAGATCCGGTTCAGGTACAGCTCGAGAATCTGGTCCTTCGTGCGGTGGTTTTCCAGCGCCAGCGCGATGGAAGCTTCCGTCGCCTTGCGAAACAGCGTCTTGTCGGAGGTGAGAAACAGGTTCTTGGCCAGCTGCTGCGTGATGGTGCTGCCGCCTTCCACCCAGTCGCCGGCGATGAGATCCTTCACCAGCGCTCTTCCAATGCTCCAGAAATCGACCCCCCGATGCTCGTAAAACCGCCGGTCTTCGGTGACGATGAACGCCTGCCGGACCAGCTCCGGAATGTCCTTGAACTCCACGTAGTCGCGGTTGCCTTCGGCCACGTACAGCTTCGTGACCTGGCGGCCGTCCCGGTCGGTGATGACCGTGGCCTGCGCCAGCTCGAAGCGGTTTTCGTTTTCCCTCAGGATTCGTTCGCCGTTCAAAATGATCAGCAAATACCCAAGCACCACGCAAACGGCGATGAACAACCCGGCGTAAAACACCCACAGAAAGGCCGTGCCCACTTTCCGCCCGCGGCGGACGGAGGCGCCCCTGCGGGGTTTTCCCCGCGGAGCGGCTTTGCCCATATTGGCTCTCCCCCTTCGAATCCCCCGAAACGTCCCCGGAACGCCGGCATGCGGTCCGGGTTCCGATGGTTTTCTCTCTCTTTAAGTTTTCCTGCAAACAAGGTCCGCCATAAATAAGAACAACCCTTACCGGGTTGCTCTGATTCGGAATTTATTCATTCAGTTAGACGCAAATGGGGGGCAAAAAGTTTCAAACCTCTTGGAAGTCAAGCTTCCGTCCCCGACTCCTGCGGCTGCACAAGGGATACGTTCCGCTGCGGTGTAAACGTGCTGATGGCGTGCTTGTAAATCATCTGCTGGCGGCCGTCGCTGTCGATGACGATGGTGAAATTGTCAAAGGCGCGCACCACGCCCCGGATCTGGAATCCGTTCGTCAGATATACGGTAACCGGTATGCTGTCCTTGCGCAGCTGGTTGAGGAACGTGTCCTGGATATTGATGGATTTATTCATTGGCCGGATACCCCCATCGCCGAAGAATTAGGGTGTTGTACGATTTTATTCGCGATTTGACAATAACTTTCCTGTTATTATATCACAAGTTTTCCGATAAAGGATTTCCTTTTTTTCGCCCGCGTCCACCCAGACGATGCCGGGCATCCGGCGAAACCAGGAAAGCTGCCGCTTGGCGAAACGGCGGGTGTTGCGGATCAGGGCGGCGACGGCCGCCGGGTAGTCGGTCTCGCCGGCGAGATAGGCGGCGATTTCCTTGTACCCGATGGCCTGCATGGACGTGGCGGTGCGGGGGACGCCTTCCGCAAGAAGGGAGGCCACTTCCCGGACGAGCCCGGCCGCCAGCATTTCCTCCACCCGCCGTTCGATCCTCTCATACAGCTTTTCACGATCCATCTTGAGCCCCAGGATGAGCAGGTCATAGGGCGAGGTTTTCGGTTCGCCCCTGCGCTGGGCCTGAACCTCCGACATCGGCCTGCCGGTCGTTTCGTACACTTCCAGGGCGCGGATGACGCGCTTCACATCTCGGGGATGCAGTCGGGCCGCCGTTTCGGGATCCACTTCCTTCAGGCGAGCGTGAAGGACTTCCGGCCCTTCGCTTTCCGCGATCGCCCGCATTCGCCGCCGGAAATCCGGGTCCGCGTCGGCGGCTTCGCTCAGCGGAAACCCGTAGCAAACCGCTTCGACGTAGAGTCCCGTTCCGCCTACGAGCATCGGCAGCCGGCCCCGGGACGCGATGTCATTGATCAGCTCCGCGCAAAGTTTCTGGAATTCCGCCACGGAAAAAGGTTCATGGGGTTCGCGGATGTCGATGAGGTGATGCGGGATGCCCCGCCGCTCCTCCGGAGGAAGCTTGGCGGTGCCGATGTCCATGCGCCGGTAGACCTGCATGGAGTCGCCGTTGATGATTTCGCATCCAAAGCGCTCGGCCAGATCAAGGCTTAAGGCCGTTTTGCCGACGGCGGTGGGGCCGACGATGGCGATGAGCGGCGGGCGGGTCCCGGAACGGTCCCCGGCGCGTTTTCCGGCACGATCCCCGCGGTCATTCCCCGTCACATTCGATCACCCCGTAGGCGACGGCGGAGGACGGTCTCCGAAGGGCGGAAAAGCCAAGCCGTTCAAACTCCCCGCTGTCGCGATGATCCTTCAGCACGACCCGCCGGCGGGCGACGCGCACGGCTTGCCGTACCGTCTCCCCGTCCAGGGGACGGTCTTCCGCGAAAGGACGGACCGGCACCATGCCGGGGGAAGTGCGCACGGGAATGCGGAACATCGGATCGAAATAGACAATGTCGAAGCTTTTGTCCGGCAGCGCCGCGAGAAATTCCGCGCAATCGGCCCGCCTGGCGTCGATGCGGCGCATCGCGGCGTCGATTTCCGCGTCCCCGGTGGTATAGGAAGCCAACCCTTCGCGGACGATCACATGCAAAATCGGCGAGATCTCCAGGGCGGTCACCTTTCCTTCGGGACCCGCGGCGTAGGAAAACACGATGGCGTCCGCCCCGAGACCGGCGGTGCAGTCCAGCACCCGGTCGCCGGAACGCACGCCCGTCACGTCCACCAGGGTGTCGCGGCCGCCGCCCTGCAGCCGCTTGATGCGAAGCAGCGCCATGCCTGGATGAAAAAACAGCGGCGGCCCCAGATCCGAAACCAGCCGGAGGCCGCCCGCGCCCGCCACGAGCACGCGGTCCGCGCCGTGCCGGCGGAGAAGCTCCCTGAGCGTCCGCCGGCTGCGCGGCACGTAGGACGCCCCCAGTTCGTCCGCGAGGCGCCGCGCCAGCGCCGCCGTTTCCCGGTCGGGCCGCTCCGTTGTGGTTACGATCACGACATCACCCTTTTGAACATTTTGTCCAATTCGTAGCGGCTGAAACTCACGACGATCGGCCGTCCGTGCGGGCACGTGTACGGCTGCCTGCAGGAGGCCAGGCGTTCCAGGAGCCGCTGCCCGGCTTCGGCGGAGAGGGCCGAGTTGGCCTTGACCGCCGCCTTGCAGGCGCACAGGATCGCCGCCTTTTCCCGGAATTTCGCCAGGTCCACGTCCCGTTCGGCGACGACCCATTCCGCCATCTCCCGGACGAGAGCCTCCTCCTCTCCTTCCGGGAACCAATGGGGAACCGACCGTACGATGAACGCGCTCGCCCCGAATTCCTCCAGATACACCCCGACCGCCTCGAAAACGGGGAGCTTCCCGCGCAACACCGCCGCCTCGCC
The DNA here is from genome assembly GCA_036563895.1 of Paenibacillaceae bacterium. Taxonomy (GTDB): domain Bacteria; phylum Bacillota; class Bacilli; order Paenibacillales; family Paenibacillaceae; genus ZCTH02-B3. Next base: position 1,509 of record DATCLN010000176.1, on the reverse strand, counting down.
CGGCGGAAATTCCAGCGTCACGGGCAAGAGCAGCTCCTGGCTTGCTTCCGGCGGACGGCCGAAAAGATCGTAAAAATGTTCGTACTGGATGCGTTCATGCGCGGCGTGCTGGTCGATGAGAAACAGCCCGCTTTCGTTTTGCGCCACGATATACGTTCCGTGCACCTGGCCGACCCAGTGGAGTTCGGGAAACGCCGTTTCGCGGACTTCCGCGCTTTCCGTCCGTGCGGCGGCCGCGGCTTCCGGCTCCTCCAAAGCGGCCCGCCACACCCGTTCGGGCACGAACGTTCCTTCCTGCGCCGGGCGGTTGTTTTCGCGTTTCCGGAAAGGGTAGCCCTCCGTCTGCCGTTCCTTTAGCGTCGCCGGCCAGCCGCTTCCCGTGCCCGCGCCCCCCTGGGGGACGAATCGAATTCGCTGCTGTTCGGGAGCGGACGTCCTGGCCGTTCTTGAAGTCGGGCCGGATGGGATATAGGGCTGCCTGTAGAGCGCCCGCCTGACCGCCTCTTCCACGAAAGCGCGCAGCTCCGCTTCCTTGCTGAAGCGCACCTCCAGCTTGGACGGATGGACGTTCACGTCCAGCAGCGAAGGATCCATGCGCAAATGCACGACGGCCAGCGGATAGCGGTTCACCGGCAGCATCGTGTGATACGCGTCAAGCAGGGCTTGCAGGATCGCCGGGCTGCGCACGTGGCGGCCGTTCACCGCGATGGTGACGGCGTTCCGGTTGCTCCTCGTCTCCACGGGCAGGGCGACCAGGCCCGAGATGGCGTAATCCGGATGTTCCCCGGCCAGCTCCACCATCGCGCGGGCCGCCGCGGTGCCGTAAATCGCCGCCACGACCTGGCGCAGATCGCCGTTGCCCGGCGTCCGCAGGAGCACCTGTCCGTTGTGGCGGAGCGTGAAGGCGATCCCGGGGTGGGCCAGGGCCTGCCGGTAAACCGCGTCGCAGACGTGCCCCAGCTCGGTCTGCACGGTGCGCATGTATTTGAGCCGCGCCGGCGTGTTGAAAAACAGGTCCCGCACCGCGATGTCCGTTCCCCGGGAAGCGGCGGTTTCCTCCCGGCGGACGATCCGGCCGCCTTCGATGTCAAGACGCACGCCCAGCCCTCCGTCGCCCGCCGCGCTGCGGCAAGTCACCCTGGCGACGGCGGCAATGCTGGGCAGCGCCTCCCCCCGAAATCCCAGGGTGGCGATGCGGAACAGATCCCGCCCGCTGCGGATCTTGCTCGTGGCGTGCCGCTGGAACGCCAGTTCCATGTCCTCGGGCGCGATGCCGTGGCCGTTGTCCGTCACCCGCACGAGCTTGAGGCCGCCTTCCTCCGCCTCGACGTCAATCGCGGTGGCTCCGGCATCGATGGCGTTCTCCACCAGTTCCTTGACGACGGAAGCGGGCCGCTCCACCACCTCGCCGGCCGCGATCTGGTTGGCGACATGTTCGTCGAGCAGACGGATGATTCCCACCTGCGTTTCCTCCTTCGTCGGGATGACGGGACACGCGTTGGAGGGCGG
>DATCLN010000175.1:0-3673 GCA_036563895.1 Paenibacillaceae bacterium | reverse complement strand
GACCAGCGTGACGATCAGCTTTCTCCAGTTGATCTTTCGTTGCCTTAGGGTCAGCGATTGCGTCGTCACGTTCGCTTCGTCCTCCCGGGGTCAGTAGTTCACCCATCGTTTCTGGCCGGCCCACTGGATCAGGGTGATGATCAGCACGCTGACAAAAAGCACGGTGCCGATCACGGAAGCGTACCCGATCTTGAGGTTCACGAAGGCGGATTCGTACATGTACCAGACCATGAGGCTCGTGGAGCCCGCCGGCCCGCCCTTGGTCAGCACCGCGATCAGGTCGAAGGCCTTGAACGAGTAAATGATGCCCGTGATGAGCAGGAAAAAGGTGGTCGGCGAAATGAGCGGCAGCGTGATGCGGAGGAACTTGGTCCAGCCGCCGGCGCCGTCGATTTCCGCCGATTCGTACAGGTCCTTCGGAATCGCCTGCAGGCCCGCAAGATATACGATCATGTTGAAGCCGATGGAGATCCAGATCGAAATCATCATGACGGAAATGAGCGCCCAGTCCGGGTCCGCGATCCAGCGGGGCGGGTTGTCGATGCCGATCCAGCGCAGGAAATGGTTCACCGGCCCCTTGGACGGGTGGAACAGCACCTGCCAGACGACGGCCACGGCCACGACGCTGGAGATGTAGGGCATGAAATAGGTGACCTTGAAGAAATCCTTCATGAACACGTGCTTGTCGATGATGATGGCCAAAGCCAGGGAGATCGCCATGCAGATGGGCACGGTGGCCATGAAGATGAGGTTGTTGAGATAGGTTTTGTGGAACCGGGCGTCGTCGACGAGCCGTTCGAAGTTGTCCAGGCCGGCCCATTGGAATTTCTGCAGGCCGAGGACGAAGTCCCAGTTGGCGAAGTTCAGGATGAACATGATGAGAATCGGAAACAGCGTGAAAATGGAAATGCCGGTCAGCATCGGCGCGACGAACAGCCAGCCCGCCAGCGCTTCCTTCCGGTGCAGGCTCCCTTTGCGGGGGATCGGCCGGCGCTCGGTTTGAACGGCCTCCATGGGCGGTTCACCTCTTTTTGTCCGTTGTCTTCATTGTAGAAAAAAGCGCCGGAATTGCCTTGCCACTTTCTTGGTCAGAATAAAAATATTTTTACCTTGGCAGAGGAGAGGGGCGGAAAAAGAAAACGGGCGAGTCAACGCCCGCCCGTACGCATCCTGCGGTCATATGCTTCCCTTGCCCGTTCCACGAGGGGATAGTGGACGCGGGTCCAGTCCCTGAATCCGCGCACAAGTTCCATCAAGGATTCTCCCAGAGGGGTCAGCTCGTAATCGACGGCGGGCGGGACCGTCGGATGGACGGTGCGGCGGACCAGCCCGTCGCGTTCCAGCTGCCGCAGCGTCTGCGTCAGCATTTTCTGGGATACGCCCTCGATCCGCCTCGCGATTTCCCCGTATCGTTTGCTTCCGTCCTCCAGCACGTGCATGACGAGCACGATCCACTTGCTGGAGATGATCTCGAGCACCCTCCGGTAGGCGCACGCATGGACCGAGACGTCGGGCCTCATGTCCGTTTTTCCGGCCGTTTGCGTACCCATTGGCGTTCCCTCCCGTGCAGCGCACCAAAAGGTTCGTCGGGCACTTAAAAGTGCCGTCTTCCCTTGGGGCTGGGTTCTCCTTACGATTTTGGTTAGATTTTAGCAAAGGCGGTGAGGTTCATGAAGGTGTTCGAGATCCGGGACGGGTTCGGCCTCGATCATGTGGTGATGGCGGAGCGGGAGGTTCCGGCGCCCGGTCCGGGCCAGGTGCTGGTCAAAATGCGCGCCGTCTCGCTCAACGCGCGGGATCTGGGGGTGATTGACGGATTCTACTATCCCGACATGAAGTTTCCGCTCATCCCGGTATCCGACGGCGTCGGCGAAGTCGTGGCGCTCGGGGAAGGGGCTTCGCGGTTCCGGATCGGGGACCGGGTGTGCGCGACGTTTTCACAGCGCTGGATATCCGGCGAGCCGACGAAGGAATGGCTGGACGGCCTGCTGGGCGGGCCGCTGGACGGCCTGCTGGCGGAGTATGTGGTGTTGCATGAGGACGGCTTGGTGAACGTGCCGGAGCATCTGACGGATGCGGAGGCCGCCGCGCTCCCCTGCGCCGGGGTCACCGCGTGGCAGGCGGTTGTCGCCGAAGGCCGGGTGAAAGCCGGTGACGTGGTCGTCGTGCAGGGAACCGGCGGCGTGGCACTGTTCGCCCTGCAGTTCGCCAAGCTGCACGGCGCCGGCGTGATCGTCACGTCGAGCAGTGACGAAAGACTGGAGCGGGCCATGAAGCTCGGCGCCGATTACGGCATCAATTACAGGAAAACGCCCGAATGGGATGAGGCCGTGCTGGAGTGGACAGGCGGAAGGGGAGCCGACCATGTGGTCGACCTGGGCGGAGCTTCCACGCTGAACCGGTCGGTGGCCGCCTGCCGTTTCGGGGGACGCGTCAGTCTGGTCGGGATCCTGTCCGGGCCGGAAGTCAGGGATTTCCGGCTTGTTCCCGCGTTTCAGAAGCGCATCCGGCTGCAGGGCATCAACGTCGGGAGCCGCGACATGTTCGAAGCCATGAACCGGGCCATCGCAAAAAGCGGGCTGCGTCCGGTGATCGACCGCACGTTTCCGTTCGAACGGGCCGTCGAGGCGCTGCGGTATTTTGCGGAAGGCGTCCATTTCGGGAAAGTGTGCATCGTGTTTTGACGGGACAAGACGCGAAAACGCGGCTCGGAAGGCCGCGTTTTTGCGCGTTTTGCCGGGGGGACAATCGGTCGCTCCCGGCCGCCGCGCGATGCCGCGATGCTTTCACGCCGGCATTTTTCGTCAGCGCATGGGTTCGAAGACGGCGTTGGGGCAGCGCTTCTTGAGTTCGGCGAGGAAGCGTTCGGGGTCCCGGGGCGTGATCTTGACGCTGCCCAGCAGGCCCTTGCGGTAGAAAATCTCGATGGCGTCGAAGGCGGTCGTCAGCCGGTAACCGTACCACACGTTGCGGGTCGGCGCGACCCGGGTGATGTCGCCGTAGGGAATCCGGCTGCGGAAGAGGCCGCCCTGGACGTACAGATAATCCATGGTGAGGACGTATTTGATCGACAACACGTTCCATGCGATGAAACCGATCGCCAGCGCGAGGATGGGCACGACGAAAGGCAGCGCCTCCCGGCCCTCTTCTTCCCACTCGGACACAATCGCAAAGGCACACGCGCCCAAAGTCAGGAGAAAGGTAACCGCCAGAAAAGCGACAAATTTGCTGTCGTAGCGGGGGCGAAACTCCATGGCCGCACCTCTTGTCCAACCAAGATCCGTTGATTCTGTTTATTAGGTTGATACGGGATGCGGAAAAAAAGGTTTCGTTTTTCAAAGCTTCGGCACCAGCGCGAGGAGCAGGGCGAGGAACGTCTCCTTCACCCGTTCCGACGTTTCCAGCACTTCCTCGTGGGACAGCGGTTTGTCCAGCATGCCGGCGGCCATGTTGCTGATGCAGGAGATGCCGAGCACCTCAAGGCCGGCGTGGCGCGCCGCGATCACTTCCGTGACGGTGGACATGCCGACGGCGTCGGCGCCGAGGATCCGCAGCATGCGGATTTCGGCGGGGGTTTCGTAGCTGGGGCCGAGCAGGCCGGCATAGACCCCTTCGCGCAGGGAAATGCCCAGCTGCGCGGCCGTGTCCCGGGCCACTTGGCGCAGGCGTCGGC
>DATCLN010000174.1:0-10184 GCA_036563895.1 Paenibacillaceae bacterium | reverse complement strand
GCCCATCATCGTGCACCCGACGTCGGGAACGACGCCTTTCTACGGCGTCGGCCTGCCGTCCTTGGCGGTATTTGGCCTTGAGCCGATACGCTTGACGGACACTGATGCCCAGGTTGCGTGCAACATCCTGTTCCGCGAGATGGCCATCGATCCATTTTTCGATGACCATCACGCGTTTCAGTTCGTTCTTCGTCAAGGTGATTCTCTCCTTGTCCATACTGACATTTTCTCAGAACGATGACACCCTGACAATATCACAGAACAACAACACATTTTTTTATTTTCGCTTGCTTTTTGCCTCCGGGTCTGCTATACTTGTCTCATTAGCCGCGAAGCGGCGAAAATTTTTGGGAGGTTTTCCATTTGCAAGGTACCGTGAAATGGTTCAACGCGGAGAAAGGCTACGGTTTCATCTCCGTGGAGAACGGCAATGACGTGTTCGTCCATTATTCCGCCATTCTGGGCGGGGGGTTCAGAACCCTGGAAGAAGGTCAACGGGTCGAATTCGAAATCACCGAAGGCGCCCGCGGACCGCAAGCGGCAAACGTGGTGAAACTGTAAGTCGTCCTTTCGGACGGTTTGTACGGATAAATCACGCAAGCGCAATCGAGGAAAGCCCTCCGGCGAATGACCGCCGGGGGGCTTTCCCGCGTCCGCGGGCGTTCCGCATTCCGCGTCTGTGCCGCACGGTTGCGGGGCTCGCGGGGTTTTGACCGGCGGCGGCGGACGGTGTTACACTTGTGCTGGATTTTCCTGAAGTTTTTTGGAGGTTCGTGGGGACATGCCGAAGTACAAGCTGTTTGCGGAGCGCAAGGGCAAGCTCGACCAGGCCCGAAACACCCGGTTCGTGAAGCTGGCCCGCGAAATTTACATGCACGCCCGCCGGGGCGGACCGAATCCCGAGGCCAATCCCGCCCTGAAGGCGGCGATTGCCAACGCGCGGGCGATCCATATGCCGAACGAGAACATCGAAAGGGCGATCCGCAAGGCGACGGGGGCGGACAAGGACAGCGTCGATTACGAAGAAATCATTTACGAAGGTTACGGCCCGGGAGGCGTGGCGATCATGGTGAGGTGCCTGACGGACAACCGCAACCGGACCGCCGCGGACATCCGCGCCATTTTCAACAAGCGGGGCGGCAACCTCGGGGAAAGCGGATGCGTGTCCTACCTGTTCGACCGCAAGGGCCTGATCGTCATTCCCCGCGAGGACGGGCAGCCTGACGAAGACACGGTGCTCATGCAGGCCCTGGAAGCGGGCGCGGAGGATGTGATCGTGAACGAGGACAGCTTCGAGGTGCTCACGGAGCCGTCCGATTTCGAGAAGGTGAAGGCGGCGCTGGAGGAGGCCGGCCACGGGTTCACCACCGCGGAGATCCGCTGGCTTCCGAAAACGACCGTCAAGGTGGAAGGGGAAAACGCGGAAAAACTGGCGCAGATGCTGGACGCCTTCGACGACAACGACGACGTGCAGGACGTGTACCATAATTTCGAACTGCCGGAGTAAAACCATCGTTTTTTCTCAAGGAACGTTTGGAGCCGGCACGCCGGCGGGAATTGGCGGAGAACCGGACTCGTCCGTTGAATCGGTCGTGCGTATAAGCGCGGAAGAGGGACGGGAGGAAGCCGTATGGGGAGAAGGAGAAAGTGGGCGATCGGGCTTGCCGTTCTGGTGCTGGCGGGCGCCGGCATCGCCTGGTGGTGGAGCCGGGCCCCGGACCGGGCGGCGCGGGAGGCGCCGAACCTGACCAGCGTCCGGGTGACCCGCGGGGATATTGAAGTCCGTCTGTCCGGGTCCGGCAGCGTGGCCGTGAGCACCCGGGAATCCGTCCGTCCTTCCGCCGCCGGGACCGTCAGGACCGTCGAGGTGAAAACGGGCGACCGGGTGGAACAGGGCCAGGTGCTGGTGACCTTCGAGGGAAGCGCCGATGACACGGAGATCGCCCGGCTGGAGCTTCGTCTGGAACAGCTGCGGCTGCAGCTGCGGCAGGCGGAACTGGAATTCAAGGAACTGCAGGTCTCCGGCGCGGAGGCTTCGCAGATCGAACGGGCGAGGATGGATCTCCGCTCGATCCAGCTGAACATCGAAGAGGCGGAGCTCGACCTCGAGGAGGCGAGGGAGCGGGCGGCGGGCCCGGACCCGCTGACGGCGCCGATTTCCGGCACCGTGACGGCGGTGAACGTGAAGCCGGGGGATGCGGTTTCCCCGCAGACGGAAGCGGTGGTCGTCACCGACTACGAAGCGCTCGAGCTGCAAATTACGGTGGACGAGCTGGATGTTCCCAAGCTCAAGGAAGGACAGGAAGCGGTCGTCCGGCTGGACGCCCTGCCCGGCAGGACGATCCGGGGCACGGTGGAGCAAATCTCCATGGAAGGCACGCATGCCAACGGCGTGGCGACCTTCCTGGTGGCGATCCGCCTGGAATCCGCGGATCAGGTGCGGCCGGGCATGTCGGGGACGGCGGAGATCGTGACGGCGGCGAAGAAGGACGCACTGCTTCTGCCCATCGAGGCGGTGCAGATGTCGGGCGGCCGCTATTACGTGCTTCGGCCCGCGTCGGAGGCGGGAGGCGGCGGTGCGTCCGGAGGCGCCGGAATGGCGGGAACCGTTCCTGATCGTGGCGACCGCGGCACGGGCGGAGGAGGTCCTCCCGCGGCTGGCGAGGCACCTTTGGCCGGCGCTCCGGCAGCGGGCGAGGCCCCGTCGGCCGGCGCTCCGGCGGCGGGCGCGGTCCGCTTCCCCACGGCGCTGGGGGATGTGGACGCCGTGCTCGTTCCCGTCGAGATCGGGCTGTACGACGAGTCGCGCATCGAGATCGTTTCCGGCCTGTCGGAAGGCGACGTGGTGCTCATTCCGCGATTTGCCGACGATGCGGGCGGCCCGGGTTTCCGGCGGGTCGTGACGGGCGTCCCGGGAGGCCCGGGCGGCGGATTCTCCGGCGGAAGGGAGACCGTGCAGCGGCCGGGCGATGCTTCGGGCCCGGGAGGCGGAGGCGGTTTCCCGGGCGGTTCGGGAACCGGCGGCGGGGGGTGACGGTGCGATGGACAAGGCAGTCGCCGAAGGTGCCAAAACGAACGATCCGCGTCCGCCGCTCATCCTCATGGAGGACATCCGGAAAACCTACCGGATGGGCTCCGAAACGATCCATGCCCTGAACGGCATCGATCTGCGCGTCGACCACGGGGATTTCGTGGCCATCGTCGGCCCCTCCGGCTCGGGGAAATCGACGCTCATGAACGTGATGGGCTGCCTGGATACGCCGACGTCGGGGAAATACCTGCTGGACGGCGCCGACGTCACGCGGCTTTCCGACAATCGCCTGGCCGAAATCCGCAACCGGAAGATCGGATTCATTTTTCAAAATTTTCAGCTGCTGCCGCGCCTGACCGCGCTGCAAAACGTGGAGCTGCCCCTCATCTACCGGGGCGTGCCGGCCCGCGAGCGGCGGGAGAAGGCCATCGAAACGCTGCGCAAGGTGGGGCTTGGCGATCGCCTGCGCCATCTGCCGGGGCAGCTTTCGGGGGGCCAGCAGCAGCGGGTGGCCATCGCCCGGGCATTGGTCGGCGATCCTCCGCTGCTCCTCGCGGACGAGCCGACGGGGGCGCTGGACACCAAGACCAGCCGCGACCTGCTGGATCTGTTGCAGCGGCTCAACGGGGAAGGCCGCACCATCGTCCTGATCACCCACGACCCCGAGGTGGCGGCGCGGGCGAAGCGCGTCGTGCGCATCACGGACGGCATGCTGGCGGAAGAGCGGGGGATGGCCTCATGAAACTGGCGCAGGGCGTCCTTATGGCGTGGGGCAGCGTGCGCGCCCATCCGCTGCGCACCCTGCTGACGGTGCTCGGCGTGCTCATCGGCGTGGCTTCGGTGACGGTGCTCGTGGCCATCGGCCAGGGTTCCACCCGCCAAATTGAACAGCAGCTCCAAAACCTGGGCACCAATCTGGTGGCGGTGAACATCACCGGCCGGGGCGCGCGGGACAGCCTGAGCCCGGAGCAGATCGGGCGGCTTATGGACATTGAAGGGATCGCCGCCTATGCGCCCGTCATCTCCGGCGCCGTCACCGTCAAGGCGGGCAGCCGTTCCGCCACCGTGCCGCTGGAGGCGACGACGGCGGACTACGCCTGGATTCGCAATCATGCGGTGGAACAGGGGCGGTTCCTGCTCGACATCGACAACGCCCTGGGCCAGAAGGTGGCCGTCATCGGCCCGGAAGTCGCCCGGGAACTCGGCCTCGCGGACCCGGTCGGCGCCACCGTCACGATCCAGGGCGTCCCGTTCCGCGTAGTCGGCATGCTGGAGGCGAAGGGCGCCACCATTGGCGGCAGCAACGACAACCGGGTTTTCGTGCCGCTGCAGACGGCCCGCATCGTCCTGCGCACGAACGCCATCCGCACCGTGTACGCGCGGGTGGCCGAACCGGAGCTTGTCGAAGGGGTCGTCAATCTGCTGCGGCTTCGGCTGACCAGCCTGTTCGGCGACACTTCCGGCTTCAGCGTGTTCAACCAGCAGGAAGTCATGCAGACGTTCAGCAGCATCACCGGCACGCTGACCGCCATGCTGGCCGGCATCGCCGGCATTTCCCTGGTGGTCGGCGGCATCGGGATCATGAACATCATGTTGGTTTCGGTGACGGAGCGGACGCGGGAAATCGGCATCCGCAAGTCGCTGGGGGCCAAGCGGAGGGACATTTTGTTCCAATTTCTCGTGGAGGCGTCCATGATCGGCGGCATCGGCGGCCTGTGCGGCATCGCGGCAGGTCTGGGCGGCGCCTGGATCTTCTCGCGGGCCATGGACATCCCGGCCATTCCGTCGCCGGGCGTGATCCTGCTTGCGTTCGCCTTTTCCCTCGGCGTCGGGCTCGTGTTCGGCATCATGCCCGCCCGCCGCGCCGCCAGGCTGGACCCGGTGGAGGCGCTCCGGCAGCCCTGACGGCACCCTCCGGGACAGTTGACGATACCTGCCGCAACGCGTCATAATAAAAAGAATATCAACCATTATTTATGGAAATCCGGCGGTTGGTTCGCCTGCGGAGAGGAACAGACATGGGTTTGGAACAGCTGTTGGAAATCGCATCCACCTACATGAAACCCGCGGATCTGGACCGCATCCGGGAAGCGTACGAATTTGCGGAGAAGGCTCACCACGGCCAGATGCGCATGTCCGGCGAGCCCTACATCCAGCATCCCCTTGCCGTGGCCGAAATCGTGGCGAAAATGCAACTGGATGTGGTCACGGTGATGGCGGCTCTTTTGCATGATGTCGTGGAAGACACGAACGTGACGCTGGACGACGTGCGGGCGAAATTCGGCGACACCCTGGCCGATCTGGTGGACGGCCTGACCAAGCTGAAGCGGATCAAATTCCGCTCCGAGGAAGAGCAGCAAAACGAAAACTACCGCAAAATGTTTGTGGCCATGGCCAACGACATCCGCGTCATCATCATCAAGCTGGCCGACCGGCTGCACAACATGCGGACGCTCAAGTACCAGCCGGAGGAAAACCAGCGGCGGATCGCCCACGAGACGCTGGAGATCTACTGTCCCATCGCCCACCGCCTCGGCATGAGCGCCATCAAGTGGGAGATGGAGGACATCGCCCTCCGCTACCTCAATCCGCAGGCATACTACCGGATCGCCAACCTGATGAAAAAGAAGCGCGCGGAGCGGGAACAGTACATCGCCGAACTGATCGCCCAGATCAAGGAAAAGCTGGACGAAATGGGCATCAGGGCGGACATTTCCGGGCGGCCCAAGCACATCTACAGCATCTTCAAAAAAATGACGACGAAAAACAAGCAGTTCAACGAAATTTACGACCTCCTGGCCATCCGGATCCTGGTCGAAAACGTCAAGGATTGCTACGCCACCCTCGGCATCATCCATACGCTGTGGAAACCGATGCCGGGCCGGTTCAAAGACTATATCGCCATGCCCAAGGCGAACATGTACCAGTCGCTGCACACCACCATCGTCGGTCCGTCCGGGGAGCCGACGGAAGTGCAGATCCGCACCTTCGAGATGCACAAGACGAGCGAATACGGCATTGCCGCCCACTGGGCCTACAAAGAAGGCAAGGAAAGGGTTGCGCCCGGGTCGTTCGGCGAGAAAATGAACTTCATCCGCGAGATCCTCGAGCTGCAGAAGGAAACGCGGGACGCCTCCGAATTCATGGAATCGCTCAAGATGGACTTTTTCACGGATCTGGTGTTCGTTTTCTCGCCGAAGGGGGAAGTGTTCGAACTGCCGGCGGGTTCGGTGCCGCTTGATTTCGCTTACCGCGTGCATACGGAAGTGGGCAACCGGACCATCGGCGCCAAGGTGAACGGCCGGATCGTGCCCCTGGACTACAAGCTGAAAACGGGCGACATCGTGGAGATTCTCACTTCCAAGCATTCGTACGGCCCCAGCCCGGACTGGCTGAAAATCGTCAAAACCTCGCACGCCCGCAACAAGATCCGGCAATGGTTCAAGCGGGAGAAGCGCGAGGAAAACATCGCCCGGGGCCGCGAGCTGCTGGAGCGGGAGCTGAAGCGCCTGTCCCTCGACCCCGACGAGTGGATGACCGAGGAGAAGCTGCTGGAAGCCGCCAAAAAGTTTTCGTTCCAGGACGCCGAAGACATGCTCTCGGCCATCGGCCTCGGCGGCGTGACGGCGGCGCAGGTGTGCACGCGGCTGACCGAGAAACTCCGCAAGGAGGCGGAGGAAGCGGGCAAGATCCAGCTCACCCGGGAAGGCGTGGAGGTCAAGCCGCCGGCGGCGTCGGCGACGGAGCGGCGGAAAACCCGCCACGGCAACGGCGTGTCCGTGAAGGGGGCCGACAACCTGCTGACCCGCTTCGCCCGCTGCTGCAATCCGCTGCCGGGCGACGACATCATCGGCTACATCACCCGCGGCCGGGGCGTATCGGTGCATCGCACCGACTGTCCCAACATCAAGGCCGCCATGGAAGACGAGGAAGCGTCCCGCCTCATCGAGGTCACGTGGGACGAGGCGGCCGACGCCAGCTACACCGTCGACATCGAGGTGCTCGGCCACGACCGGCGCGGGCTGCTCAACGAGGTGCTGCAGGCGGTGGCCGAAAGCAAGACGAACATCACCGCCGTTTCCGGCCGCACCGACAAGCACAAGATGGCCATCATGCACATGACCATCAACATCCGCGACAAGGAGCACCTGCAGTCGGTGGTGGACAAAATCAAGCGCGTCAGGGACATCTATTCCGTGCAAAGGGTCATGCAATGAGACGGAACACGGGCTCTGGCAGGAGGGAATCGGCGTGAAGGTGGTGGCCCAGCGCGTGTCCCGGGCCCGGGTGCGCGTCGGCGGCGAGACGGTCGGGGAAATCGGCCCCGGACTGCTCCTGCTGGTCGGCGTCGGGCGCGATGACGAAGAGCGGGACGTTGTCTGGATGGCCGAGAAGGTGGCGGGCTTGCGCGTTTTCGAGGACGAGGCGGGGAAAATGAACCTGTCGGTCCTGGACGTGGGCGGCAGCATTCTGTCCGTGTCCCAGTTCACCCTCTACGGGGACTGCCGCAAGGGCCGAAGGCCCAGTTTCGCGGACGCGGCCCCGCCCGAAATGGCGAAGGAACTGTACGAAACATTCAACGATCTTCTGCGGACCAAGGGACTCAAGGTGGAAACCGGCGTGTTTGGGGCGATGATGGAAGTGGAACTCGTCAACGACGGCCCCGTCACGCTGATCGTGGACAGTAAAGCGTAAATCGCGCCCGGAGCGGCAACCGGCGCGAGACCGGCCGGCGATGGTCCGGAGTCCGCCGCGGGAACGGCCGATGATCGTCCGGAATCCGCCGCGGGATCATCCGGCGTTCCGGTGTTCAGTCCGCGGTCGACCGGGTTTCGTGGCGGGAACTCCCGGCGTCCGGTCCCCGATCGTCCGGTATCCGCCGGTTCCGGCTTCCCGACGCCGGGTTGAACGCCGCCGGCATTGGCCAGACTATATGCCGATCCGTTTCGCAGTGAGAGGGAGGATCGGCATGCGTCTGGGGTCAAAGGAGGCGGCGATCGCCCGGAAAGCCCGCGAAGGCCCGCTTTCGGAGCGGCGCGAGGCGGTGGAGTTCGCCCGCATGGAAGACGTCGCCGGAGACGGGACGGTGCGGGAGCCGGGCGGCCCGCGCGGGCGGCGGTATCCGGCGGGCGGCCGGGAGTAACGCCGCGGCGGCGCGGAAGTTTTTTTCATTTTGGAGGTCGAAGGGGAAACGCTCATGCGCATCCATCTGACGGTGGCGGACGAAGCCGCGGCGCGGTCGCTGGTCCGCCTGGCGGAATTGTTTGGCGACGAGCCGTCGGTGACGGCCGGGCCCGAGCCCGCTCCGGACGCCGAATATGTCGTCCGTCTGGGAGCGTCGGAAACGGACGGAACGGCGTATGGGAGCGCCGAGCTGATCCGGCGGGCGGACGGTTTTCGCCGCCTGGCAACCCATGAGGGGGTGATTCCGGAAGGCGCGTCCGCCGAGGAACGCCGCAAAATCGTCCGCCAGACGCTGAACCGGGCGCTGCTCGACGTGCTGCGGCAGGAAACCGGCCTTGAGCAGCCCTGGGGCATCCTGACCGGCGTGCGCCCGACGAAGCTGGTGCATGACGGGCTCCGCCGCGGCCGGCCGCGCGGGGAAATCCGCCGCATGCTGCGGGAGGATTACCTCGTGTCGGAAGACAAGATCGCGCTGATGGAACGCATCGTCGACCGGCAGCTGGCCGCGCTCCCGGATCTGTACGACTTGCGGGACGAAGTGAGCGTCTACGTCGGCATTCCGTTTTGCCCGACGAAATGCGCCTATTGCACGTTTCCCGCCTATGACATCCGCGGCAGCCAGGGGTCGGTGGGCGGGTTTCTCGCCGGACTCCACGAAGAGATCCGGGTCGTCGGCCGGTGGCTGAAAGACCACGGGGTGCGCATCACCACGGTCTATGTCGGCGGCGGGACGCCCACCAGCATCACCGCGGAGGAGCTGGACGCCTTTTTCGCGGAGATGCACCGGTCGTTCCCGGAACCGCACGCCATCCGCGAGGTGACCGTGGAAGCGGGCCGCCCGGACACCATCACGCCGGAAAAGCTGGACGTGCTGCGCAGGTGGAACGTCCATCGCATCAGCATCAACCCGCAATCTTACATCCAGGAGACGCTGGACCGGATCGGCCGCCATCACACGGTGGAGGAAGTGGTGGAAAAGTTCCTTTTGGCCCGCCGGATGGGGATGGACAACATCAACATGGACCTCATCATCGGCCTGCCCGGGGAAGGCCCGGCGGAGTTCGCACATTCCCTCGCCGAGACGGAGAAGCTCATGCCGGAGTCGCTCACGGTGCACACGCTGTCGTTCAAGCGCGCGTCGGAGATGACCCGGCACCGCGGCGAGGAGAAGTACCGCGTCGCTACCCGGGAGGACATCCACGCGATGATGGACCTGGCGACGGCGTGGACCGGCGCGCACGGCTACGTCCCGTACTACATGTACCGCCAGAAAAACATCCTGGGCAATCTCGAGAACGTCGGATACGCCCTGCCTGGCAAGGAATGCCTGTACAACATTCTCATGATCGAAGAGATGCAGACCATTGTCGGGCTTGGCTGCGGGGCCGTCAGCAAATGGGTGGATCCGGTCACCGGAGCCATCGAGCGCCTGGCCAACCCGAAGGAGCCGCTTGCCTATATTGCGACATACCGCAAATCCATCGAACAGAAGCTGGAGGCGCTGGAGAAGTGGCACGCGTCCCGCCTGTCCGCGGCAGCGGGCTGAGGGCCGGCTCCAAGCCTTGCGGGCCCTGTCTCCGGGAGGCCGGAACCTGCCGGAGCACAGGGCTTGTTTGCGGTTATAATGGAAAAAACTTGCGGCCATAAATCATCAAATTAATGGAAGCGCTTCCTATCTTGTAACGAAATTGTAATCTTGTTTTTAACGGAATTTAACCAAACCCTCTTATTATGAAGATAACCCCCTTTTTTCATATAGATTCCCTTGTTGGGCCTGTCGGTACGCACGACAGGCCGCTTTTTTCCTTGTACGCCCAGCATGGGCGTCATCTCTACGGTGAAAGTCCGGAATGGGGGCTGGCGAGCGCCTACCATTAGCCGAAGGCGAGGGTGCCTGCCGCGAGGCGGGATCTGAAGGAAGCCGGAGGCAAACGCACGGGCCAAGGTACACGAACCGGATTTGAGGCAG
>DATCLN010000173.1:0-15423 GCA_036563895.1 Paenibacillaceae bacterium | reverse complement strand
GGCATACGCTTCACCGCGAGACGCGGTAAGCGCCGGGACGCGGCAAGCGCGAGAGACTGGAGGTTATCCCCGTGGCATTTCTGAACAGGTTGAAACAAGGCTTCGGCAATTTTTTTTCGTTTTTCGGCGAAAGCTGGAGTGAGCTGAAAAAAGTCCGGTGGCCAACCCGGAAAGAGCTGGTGAGCTACACCATCGTCGTGATCATCACCGTGCTGATCATCACCATCTATTTCTGGGGGCTGGACATCGGCATCTCTTTGCTCGTCGAGCTCATCATTTGATGAACGAAGACCGAAGGTGGCCTCCCATGGACAAAGAAAAAGAAAAAAGATGGTATGTGGTGCACACGTACTCCGGATACGAAAACAAGGTAAAGACGAACCTGGAGAAGCGCGTCGCCTCCATGGGGATGCAGGACAAGATTTTCCGCATCCTGGTGCCCATGGAAGAGGAGATCGTCCACAAGAACGGCAAAAAGAAATCGGTGATGCGCAAGGTGTATCCGGGCTACGTGCTGGTGGAGATGATCCAGGACGACGACTCCTGGTACGTGGTGCGCAACACGCCGGGCGTCACCGGATTCGTCGGTTCCGGCTCGGGAACGAAACCGGTTCCGCTGCATCCGGAAGAAGTGGATCAGATCCTGCGCCAGATGGGGATGGAAGAGCCGAAGCCCGTCGTCGAGTTCGAGGTCAAGGACAGCGTCCGCATCCTGTACGGTCCGTTCGCCAATTTCGTGGCGACGGTCGAAGAGGTCATGCCCGAGAAAAGCAAGCTGAAGGTGCTTGTCAACATGTTCGGACGGGAAACCCCGGTCGAGCTTGATTTTTCGCAGGTTGAGAAGCTGTAGGAAACCGCGGGAAAACATGATTCAGGCAAGATGAACCACGATATGGACCAGGAGACCAGGAGGGGGAGGTGACCGTCATGGCCAAGAAAGTGATCAAGGTGCTGAAACTGCAGGTGCCCGCCGGCAAGGCCAATCCGGCGCCGCCCATCGGTCCCGCGCTCGGGCAGGCCGGCGTGAACATCATGCAGTTCTGCAAGGAATTCAACGCGCGCACCGCCGACCAGGCCGGGCTGATCATTCCGGTGGTCATCACCGTGTACGAGGACCGCTCGTTCACGTTCGAGACCAAGACGCCGCCGGCCGCCGTTCTGCTTCGTGTCGCCGCGGGAATCGAAAAAGGTTCCGGCGAACCGAACAAGCGGAAAGTGGGGACGGTGAAGCGGGCGAAAATCCGCGAAATCGCCCAGCAAAAGATGCAGGACCTCAACGCGAATTCCCTGGAAGCGGCGATGCGCATGATCGAAGGCACGGCACGCAGCATGGGCATTGCGGTGGAAGACTGAATCCGGCGCCCGTGAAGCCGTGAAACGCGGTTTGCAGGCCGCGCGCCTTCCGGACCGGCGCAAGGTCCGGCGAGTGGGAGGAAAGTTTTCCGTCATGACCACAGGAGGGAGGATGGGCATATGGCCCGACGCGGCAAAAAGTATGTGGAAGCCGCCAAGAAAGTCGACCGCTCAAAGGCGTACGATCCGCTGGAAGCCATTCAGCTGGTAAAGGAAATGGCTTCCGCGAAATTTGACGAGACGGTGGAAGTCGCCGTCCGCCTCGGTGTCGACCCGAGGAAGCAGGACCAGAACGTGCGCGGCGTCGTTCTTCTGCCCCACGGAACGGGCAAGACGAAGCGCGTGCTCGTGTTCGCCAAGGGCGAAAAAGCCAAGGAAGCCGAAGCCGCGGGAGCGGATTACGTCGGCGACCAGGACCTGATCCAGAAAATCCAGCAAGGCTGGCTCGACTTTGACGTCTGCGTGGCGACGCCGGACATGATGGGCGAGGTCGGCAAGCTCGGCCGCATCCTCGGCGGCAGGGGGCTCATGCCGAACCCGAAATCCGGCACGGTCACCTTCGACGTGGCCAAGGCCGTGCAGGAGATCAAAGCCGGGAAAATCGAATTCCGGCTGGACAAGGCCGGACAAGTCCACGCGCCGATCGGGCGGGTGTCGTTCGATGCCGAGAAGCTCGTCGAAAACCTGCGCGCCCTGATCGACGCGCTCATCCGCGCGAAGCCGGCCGCGGCGAAGGGCACGTACCTGAGGAACATCGCCGTTTCGTCGACCATGGGACCGGGAGTTCGCGTGGACACCGCCGCCTTCCGTTGATCCGGAGCCGGCGGTCATGGACACCGCCGCTTTCCGTTGACCGGAAGCCGGCGGTCGTGGAGCGCCGCCTCCTTCAGTTGATCGAAGGCCGGCGGTCGCGAACACCGCCTCCTTCCGTTGACCGGCGGACGGCGGTGTGGTAAGCTGGTATCGCCAATTTGAATATCGCACGGAATGCCGCAGACAGCAGGTGCCCGCGAGGCTTAATTTCCTGCCGAGGCGTGTGAATACAGGCGGAGACGGCCGCTCGTCTTCGGGCGTTGCGCCGTCTCCGCTCCGCCATGCCTCCGCGTATCTGCGGGGGTTTTTCGTTTGCCCGCTGTCCGCGCGATCCGGGCGCCCGAAACCATGCAAACGGGAGGTGCTTGGCATGCCCAGCGAGAAAGTTCTCGCCGAAAAACGCCGCCAGGTCGAAGAGATCACCGCCAAGCTGAAAGAAAGCGCGGCGACGGTGCTGGTGGACTACCGCGGGCTGAACGTCGCGCAGATGACGGAACTGCGCAAGAAGCTGCGCGAAGCCGGCGTCGAGTTCAAGGTGCTGAAAAACACCCTGGTGAGCCGGGCCGCCAGCAACGCGGAACTGACGGATCTCCAACCCCTGCTCACCGGACCGACGGCGGTGGCGTTCAGCAAGGAGGATCCCGTCGCGCCGGCGAAGGTGCTGAGCGATTTCGCGAAGGAAAACGAAGCGCTGCAGATCAAGGGCGGCGTCATCGAAGGACGCTTCGCGGACATCAAGCAGATCGAAGCGCTGGCCAAACTGCCTTCGCGCGAGGCGCTGCTCGCGATGCTGCTCAGCCTGCTGCAGGCGCCGGTGCGCAACTTCGCGCTGGCGGTCAAGGCGGTCGCCGACAAGAAAGCCGCCGAATCCGCATAAAGAGTCGAATCATCATGATGCCGACGTTTGGACGTTTCGAATCCAATTATCCAGGAGGGTATGCTTGCCATGAGCAAGGAGCAAATTATTGAAGCGATCAAAAACATGACCGTTCTCGAACTGAACGAACTGGTCAAGGCCATTGAAGAGGAATTCGGCGTGACGGCCGCCGCCCCGGTCGCCGTGGTCGCCGGGGGAGCCGCCGCCGCTCCGCAGGAAGCCGAACAAACCGAGTTCGACGTCATCCTGGTGGAAGCCGGCGCGGCCAAGATCAACGTCATCAAGGTCGTGCGCGAAATCACGGGCCTCGGCCTGAAGGAAGCGAAGGACCTGGTCGACGGCGCGCCGAAGCCGGTCAAGGAAAAGGTCAGCAAGGAAGAAGCCGAATCCATCAAGGCCAAGCTGGAAGAAGCCGGCGCCAAAGTGGAACTCAAGTAAGGCGATTGACAAAAGGCTACACGCGGAGTCCGACCCCTTGGAGAGTCCCTCTTCGAGGGGTCTTGCGCTTCACCGGGGAAGGTGCGGGGTGTGATGAGCGAGCATTATTTCACGCGGCAGCCGCGGTCCGCGGAAGACCGGCGGCGGTTTCAAACCGAACTGAGGGGATTTGCGTTCCTTTTCGTGACGGACGCCGGCGTGTTTTCGCGGGACGGGGTGGACGAAGGCAGCCGCGCGCTGATCGAACGGATGGATTTTCCGCCCGACGCGCGGGTGCTGGACATCGGCTGCGGCTACGGCCCCATCGGACTGGCGGCGGCCCGCCTCGCCCCGCGGGGGCACGTCACGATGACCGACATCAACGAACGGGCGGCGCAGCTGGCCCGGGAAAACGCGGCGCTGAACGGCGTCGGCAACGTAACCGTGAAGACGGGTGATCTGTTCGAGCCGGTGGCGGGGGAAACGTTCGACGCCATTCTGTGCAATCCGCCGATCCGGGCGGGCAAGGCGGTGGTGTACCGGTTGTTCGAGGAAGCGAAGGCGCATCTGGTCCCCGGCGGAGCCTTCTGGGTGGTCGTCCACAACAAGCAGGGCGCGCCGAGCGCCCGGAAGAAGCTGCAGGAGCTGTTCGGGGAGGATGCGGTGGAGGAGATCGGCAAGCACAAGGGCTATCGCGTGTACCGGGCGGTCAGGGCGAGGGAGCAAAAAAACATTTGACTAGGTTTTCTCCATATGGTACCATTAGAAAATGTCAGTATTAAGATGGGGTATTGTCTTTATCCGCACAAACCGCACCTATCGCACCATTCGCACCATCCGCGCCTCGTGGGGTGTTTTTGCCGCAATCATGTATAAGGGTGTTCTTTTGGGCCAATGACTGGGAGAAGATGCCGGTTCCGGATTGGCCGTTTGTTTGTTTTTATGCGGAACAAACTGGAGAGGTGAGGTTGAAGTTGGCAGGACAGATGGTTCAGTACGGCCGCCGCATGCGGCGCAGCTATGCCCGCATCAAAGAGGTGCTGGAAGTTCCGAACCTGATCGAGATCCAGAAGCAATCCTACCAGAAGTTTCTGGACGAAGGGCTGCGCGAAATCTTCCGTGACATCTCGCCGATCCAGGACTTCACGGGCAATCTGGTCCTGGAGTTCATCGACTACAGTCTTGGCGAACCCAAGTACACCGTCGAAGAGGCCAAGGAACGCGACGTCACGTACGCCGCCCCCCTGCGCGTCAAAGTCCGCCTGCTCAACAAGGAAACCGGCGAAGTGAAGGAACAGGACGTGTTCATGGGCGATTTTCCGCTCATGACCGAGACGGGCACCTTCATCATCAACGGCGCGGAGCGCGTCATCGTCAGCCAGCTGGTGCGTTCCCCGAGCGTTTATTATAGCACGAAAATCGACAAAAACGGCAAAAAAACTTACAGCGCGACGGTCATCCCGAACCGGGGCGCCTGGCTCGAGTTCGAAACCGACGCGAAGGACATCATTTACGTGCGGATCGACCGGACGCGGAAAATTCCGGTGACGGTCCTGCTGCGCGCCCTCGGTTTCGGTTCCAACGCGGAAATCCTCGATCTGCTCGGCGACGACGAATATATCCGCAACACGCTGGAGCGGGACAACACCGATTCCCCGGAAAAAGCCCTCATCGAAATCTATGAACGGCTTCGTCCGGGCGAGCCTCCGACGCTGGAGAACGCGCGGAACCTGCTGATCGCCCGCTTCTTCGATCCCAAGCGGTACGATCTGGCGGCCGTCGGCCGGTACAAGATCAACAAGAAGCTGCACATCAAGAACCGTCTGTTCAACATGCGGCTGGCGGAAACGCTGGTCGATCCGGAGACCGGCGAGATTCTGGCCGAAGCCGGACAGGTGGTGGACCGCCGCCTGCTCGACCAGATCGCGGACAAACTGGACCGGAATGTCGGATTCCAGACCTACAAGGTCTCCGGCGGCGTGTTCGAATCCGACGAAATCCGGCTGCAGTCCATCAGCGTCTATTCGCCGTCGGAAGACGGCCGCGTGGTCAAGATCATCTCCAACGGCAACATCGACAAGTCGGTGAAGCACATCACGCCCGCCGACATCATCGCGTCCATCAGCTATTTCATCAATTTGATGCACGGCATCGGCGACGTCGACGACATCGACCATCTGGGCAACCGCCGCCTGCGCTCCGTGGGCGAACTGCTCCAGAACCAGTTCCGCATCGGCCTGTCCCGGATGGAGCGGGTCGTGCGCGAGCGGATGTCCATCCAGGACCAGAACGCCATCACGCCGCAGGCGCTGATCAACATCCGGCCGGTCACCGCGGCCATCAAGGAATTTTTCGGGTCGTCGCAGCTGTCCCAGTTCATGGACCAGACGAACCCGCTGGCGGAACTGACGCACAAGCGGCGTCTGTCCGCCCTCGGTCCCGGCGGCCTTACGAGGGAGCGCGCCGGCATGGAAGTACGTGACGTCCACCATTCGCACTACGGCCGGATGTGTCCCATCGAGACGCCGGAAGGTCCGAACATCGGGCTCATCAACTCGCTGGCGACGTACGCCCGGGTGAACGAGTACGGCTTCATCGAGACGCCCTACCGCAAGGTGGACCATGCCACCGGCCGGGTGACGGATGAGGTCGTGTATCTCACCGCCGACGAAGAAGACAACTACATCATCGCCCAGGCGAACGCGAAGCTGACGGAAGACAACCGGTTCGCCGAAGACATGGTCGTCGTCCGGTACAACAAGCAGCCGGACAACATCCTGACCATGCCGAGCGACCGGGTGGACTTCATGGACGTGTCGCCGAAGCAGGTGGTGTCCGTGGCCACCGCGCTCATCCCGTTCCTGGAAAACGACGACTCCAATCGCGCGCTCATGGGTTCCAACATGCAGCGCCAGGCCGTGCCGCTGCTCGTGCCGGAAGCGCCGCTGGTCGGCACCGGGATGGAGTACCGGGCGGCCCTGGACTCCGGGGTTTGCGTCGTGGCCAAGCACGACGGCATCGTCGAACGGGTGACCGCGAACGAGATCCACGTCCGCCGCATCCTGGAAGTGGACGGCCAGGAAGTCCAGGGCGACGTGGACAAATACAAGCTGCTGAAGTTCGTGCGCTCCAACCAGGGCACCTGCATCAACCAGCGTCCCATCGTCCGCAAGGGCGACCGGGTCAAGGCCGGCGACATCATCGCCGACGGCCCGTCCACCGACCAGGGCGAGCTGGCGCTGGGCCGCAACGTCCTCGTGGCGTTCATGCCGTGGGAAGGCTACAACTACGAGGACGCCATCCTGCTGTCCGAGCGGCTGGTGCGGGAGGACGTGTACACGTCCATCCACATCGAGGAATATGAATGCGAGGCGCGCGACACCAAGCTCGGTCCGGAAGAGATCACGCGCGACATTCCCAACGTCGGGGAAGACGCGCTGCGCAACCTGGACGAACGCGGCATCATCCGCGTCGGCGCGGAAATCAGCGCGGGCGACATCCTCGTCGGCAAGGTGACGCCGAAGGGGGTCACCGAGCTGACGGCGGAGGAGCGGCTGCTTCACGCCATTTTCGGCGAGAAGGCCCGGGAAGTGCGCGACACGTCGCTGCGGGTGCCGCACGGCACCGACGGCATCGTCGTGGACGTCAAGGTGTTCACCCGGGAGAACGGCGACGAGCTGCCGCCGGGCGTCAACCAGCTCGTCCGGGTATATATTGCCCAGAAACGCAAAATTTCCGAAGGCGACAAGATGGCCGGCCGCCACGGAAACAAGGGCGTCATCGCCCGCATCCTGCCGGTGGAAGACATGCCGTTCCTGCCGGACGGCACGCCGGTGGACGTGGTGCTCAATCCGCTGGGCGTTCCCTCGCGGATGAACATCGGGCAGGTGCTGGAAGTGCACCTGGGCATGGCCTGCAAGCTGCTGGGCATCTACGCCGCCACGCCGGTGTTCGACGGCGCCACCGAGTACGACGTGTTCGACACCATGGAAGAAGCCGGCCTTAAGCGCGACGGCAAGACCATCCTGTACGACGGCCGCACCGGCGAGCCGTTCGAGCGGGAAGTGACCGTCGGCGTCATGTACATGATCAAGCTGGCGCACATGGTGGACGACAAGATCCACGCGCGTTCCACCGGCCCGTACTCCCTCGTCACGCAGCAGCCGCTGGGCGGCAAGGCGCAGTTCGGCGGACAGCGCTTCGGCGAGATGGAAGTGTGGGCGCTGGAGGCGTACGGCGCCGCGTACACGCTGCAGGAGATCCTGACGGTGAAGTCGGACGACGTGGTCGGCCGGGTCAAGACCTACGAAGCCATCGTCAAGGGCGAGAACGTGCCGGAACCGGGCGTGCCGGAGTCGTTCAAGGTGCTGATCAAGGAACTGCAGTCGCTGGGCATGGACGTCAAGATCCTGAGCGAGAACGAAGAAGAAATCGAAATGAAGGAAATCGACGACGAGGAAGACAACACGGGCGACAAGCTGCACCTGAACCTGGAAAGCGCAAGCGCGGAAGTCGGCGCGGAATGACGCGATTCCGCCGGTTCCAGCAACCATTTAAGGAGGGCTTGCTCCTTGTTGGACGTCAACCATTTTGAGTTCATGAAGATCGGCCTCGCCTCCCCCGACAAGATCCGCTCCTGGTCGCGGGGCGAGGTGAAAAAGCCGGAGACGATCAACTACAGGACCCTCAAGCCCGAGAAGGACGGGCTGTTCTGCGAACGGATCTTCGGCCCGACGAAGGACTGGGAATGCCATTGCGGCAAGTACAAGCGCGTCCGCCACAAGGGGATGGTGTGCGACCGCTGCGGCGTCGAGGTCACCCGCGCGAAGGTGCGCCGGGAGCGGATGGGCCACATCGAGCTGGCCGCGCCCGTTTCCCACATCTGGTATTTCAAGGGCATTCCGAGCCGGATGGGGCTGACCCTCGACATGTCGCCCCGTGCGC
Organism: Paenibacillaceae bacterium; assembly: GCA_036563895.1. Lineage (GTDB taxonomy): Bacteria > Bacillota > Bacilli > Paenibacillales > Paenibacillaceae > ZCTH02-B3. The sequence goes on along the minus strand of DATCLN010000173.1, from coordinate 7,019 downwards.
TGGAGGAGATCATCTACTTTGCATCTTATGTGGTGACCGACCCGGGAGACACGCCGCTGGAGAAAAAACAGCTGCTCTCGGAGAAGGAATACCGCAGCTACCGGGAGAAGTTCGGCTACGCGTTCCAGGCCGGCATGGGAGCGGAAGCGATCAAGAAGCTGCTCATGGACATCGACCTGGACCGCGAGATCGAGATGCTCAAGGAGGAGCTGCGCACCGCCCAGGGCCAGCGCCGCAACCGCGCCATCAAGCGGCTTGAGGTGCTGGAGGCGTTCCGCAATTCCGGCAACCGGCCGGAGTGGATGATCCTGGACGTGCTGCCGGTCATTCCGCCCGAGCTGCGCCCGATGGTGCAGCTGGACGGCGGCCGCTTTGCGACCAGCGACCTCAACGACCTGTACCGCCGCGTCATCAACCGGAACAACCGGCTGAAGCGGCTGCTGGATCTCGGCGCGCCGGACATCATCGTGCAAAACGAAAAGCGCATGCTGCAGGAAGCCGTCGACGCCCTGATCGACAACGGGCGCCGCGGCCGGCCGGTCACCGGCCCAGGCAACCGGCCGCTGAAATCCCTCAGCCATATGCTGAAGGGCAAGCAGGGCCGCTTCCGGCAAAACCTGCTGGGCAAGCGCGTCGACTATTCCGGCCGCTCCGTCATTGTCGTCGGCCCGAGCCTCAAGATGTACCAGTGCGGGCTGCCGAAGGAAATGGCCCTTGAGCTGTTCAAGCCCTTCGTCATGAAGGAGCTGGTCGCCAAGGGGCTGGCCCACAACATCAAGAGCGCCAAGCGGAAGGTCGAGCGCGTGAGCCCCGAAGTGTGGGACGTGCTGGAAGAGGTCATCCGCGAGCATCCGGTGCTCCTGAACCGCGCGCCGACGCTGCACCGGCTGGGCATCCAGGCCTTCGAACCGGTGCTCGTCGAAGGCCGCGCCATCAAGCTGCACCCGCTGGTATGCACTGCGTACAACGCCGACTTCGACGGCGACCAGATGGCCGTGCACGTGCCGCTGTCCGCCGAGGCGCAGGCCGAAGCGCGCCTGCTCATGCTGGCGTCCGGCAACATCCTGAACCCGAAGGACGGCAAGCCGGTCGTCACGCCGTCGCAGGACATGGTGCTGGGCTGCTATTACCTGACGATGGACGATCCCGACGCGCCGGGCACGGGCATGCGGTTTGCCCATCCGCATGAGGCCATTTCCGCCTATGAACGCGGCGATCTGGGAATTTCGCTGCACGCGCGCATCGTGGTGCCGGCCAAAACGCTGGGCAAAAAGACGTTCACGCCGGAGCAGGAAAACGCGCTGCTGATCACCACCATCGGGAAGCTGATCTTCAACGAGATCTTCCCGGACACGTTCCCGTACATCAACGAGCCGACCCGGGAGAACCTCTTGAACGGGACGCCCGACAAGTACTTTGTATTCGAAAAAGGCGTCGACCTGAACAAGAGGGTGCGGGAACTGCCCCTTGTCAACGCCATCGGCAAGGATTATCTCGGGGCGATCATCGCGGAATGCTTCCGGCGTTACCAGACGACGCCGACGGCGATCATCCTGGACCGCATCAAGGAACTGGGCTTCACCTATTCGACCCGGGCGGGCATCACCATCGCCGTCTCGGACGTCGTCGTGCCGGAAGAGAAGCAGCGCATCCTGGAGGAATCCGAGAAAAAGGTCAAAATCATCACCACCCAGTACCGCCGCGGCCTGATCACGGACGAAGAACGATACGACCGCATCATCGAAATCTGGTCCAAGGCCAAGGACGAACTCACGGATGCGCTGATGAAGTCCATGGACCGGTACAACTCGCTGATGCTCATGGTCGATTCCAAGGCGCGGGGCAACAAGTCGCAGATCACCCAGCTGGGCGGCATGCGGGGCCTCATGGCCACGCCGTCCGGGCGGATTTTCGAGCTGCCCATCAAGTCGAACTTCCGCGAGGGGCTTACGGTGCTGGAGTACTTCATCTCCACCCACGGCGCGCGGAAGGGTTTGGCCGACACGGCGCTGCGGACCGCCGACTCGGGTTACCTCACCCGCCGTCTGGTCGACGTGGCGCAGGACGTCATCGTCCGCGAGGAAGACTGCGGCACCGACAAGGGGCTTGTGGTCACGCGGATCGAGGACGGCAACCAGATCATCGAGGAGCTCTATGACCGGATCGAAGGCCGCTTCGCCTTCGAGACGATCCGCCATCCGGAGACGGGCGAGATCATCGTCCGCCGCAACGAGCTGATCGATGCCGAGAAGGCCGACGCCATCGTGAAGGCGGGCATCGAGAAGGTGACCATCCGCTCGGTGCTCAGCTGCCGCGCGCGCCACGGCGTCTGCCGGATGTGCTACGGCCGCAACCTGGCCACCGGCAAGGTGGTGGAAATCGGGGAAGCGGTGGGCATCATCGCCGCCCAGTCCATCGGCGAACCCGGCACGCAGCTCACGATGCGCACGTTCCACACCGGCGGCGTCGCCGGCGAAGACATCACGCAGGGTCTGCCGCGGGTCCAGGAGCTGTTTGAAGCCCGGAACCCGAAAGGCCAGGCGGTCATTTCCGAGATCGACGGGATCGTCAAGCACATCCGCGACGAGAAGGACCGCCGCGAAATCGAAGTGGAAGGCGAGACGGAGACGAAGATCTACCCGGTCACCTACGGCTCGCGCATCCGCGTCGTGGAAGGGCAGCGGGTGGAAGCGGGCGACGAGCTGACGGACGGCTCCATCGACCCGAAGGAAATGCTCCGGATCAAGGGCATCCGCGGCGTGCAAAACTACATCCTGCAGGAAGTCCAGCGGGTGTACCGGAACCAGGGCGTGGAGATCAACGACAAGCACATCGAAGTGATGATCAAGCAGATGCTGCGCAAGATCCGCATCGTCGACCCAGGCGACACGAACCTCTTGCCGGGCACGTATGTGGACATCCACGACTACGAGGACGCCAACCGCGAGGCCATCCTGCAGGGCAGGGAACCCGCGGTGGCGCGGCCGGTGCTGCTCGGCATCACGAAGGCCTCGCTGGAAACCGATTCGTTCCTGTCGGCGGCCTCCTTCCAGGAGACGACCCGCGTGCTGACCGACGCCGCCATCAAAGGCAAGGTCGACCGGCTGCTCGGCCTGAAGGAGAACGTGATCATCGGCAAGCTCATTCCCGCCGGCACGGGAATGGCCCGCTACCGGAACGTGAAGGTCGTGTCGCGGCTTGAACAGGCCGAGGAAACGGCGGCGCAACTGGAGGCCGTTTCCGCGGAATGACGGGCGCGGCGCGCGCCGGCGCCACGGATGCGGTGCCGCGCGCATGACCTGCGCGTGTTGCGGCGCCAAGGCGATGGAGGATTGACGCGCGCCGGCGCGTGATCCGGCACGCGGCCTGCGGGCGCGGCGGTGTCCGGTCCGGCACGCGCCTGCGGCGCGGCGTGCGGTCCGCCGCGCGGCATGGCGGGTTTTCGCGCCTTCCGCTTTTTCCTTGACACGCCTGGGGTGAAGTGGTAGTATCTTTGAGTGTGCCTAACCTGCTGCAAATCCGCCGAACGGTAACGGGCGAACGGACGCGGGAGGTCCGAACCGGGATGGATCTTGGCGTGCGATTTCCGGAAGGCAGGGTCAAAGTCGGCACCAAGCAGACGATCAAGACGGTGGAACAGGGCAAGGCCATCGAAGTGTTTGTGGCGCGGGACGCGGATTCCCGCCTCGTCACCCGCATCGTGTCGTTGTGCAAGCTGCACGGCGTGAAGGTCAACTATGTGGACACGATGCGTCAGCTCGGCAAGGCGTGCGGCATCGCCGTGGACGCGGCGATGGCCGTGGTGGCGAAAGAGTGAACCAGATGCACAGCGTGACCGATGCCGGCCCCGTGCGCCGCGCACCCCCGGGGGACGCGGCTTGCGGGCGGCATTTTGTCGCAAAAAAATGAATCGCCTGGATCTGTGGACATTGAGGGGCCATGGACCGACGGCCGAAACGGCGGCGATTCGGGACCGGACGGCGTCCGCCTTCGGGCGCTTCGTTCCGGATAAACGGAAGGGGGTGGCAGCATGCCGACAATCAACCAGCTGGTGCGCAAGGGACGCAAGAAAAAAGTGGTCAAATCGAAATCTCCCGCCCTGCAGTTCGGATACAACGCCCTGAAGCGGATCACGACCAATCTGAGCTCTCCGCAGAAGCGCGGCGTGTGCACGCGCGTGGGCACGATGACGCCGAAGAAGCCGAACTCGGCGCTGCGCAAATACGCGCGGGTGCGCCTCTCCAACCGCATCGAGGTGACCGCGTATATCCCGGGGATCGGCCACAACCTGCAGGAGCACAGCACCGTGCTCGTCCGCGGCGGCCGGGTCAAGGATTTGCCGGGTGTCCGCTATCATATCATCCGCGGCGCGCTGGATACGGCCGGCGTCAACAACCGGATGCAGGGCCGTTCCAAATACGGCGCGAAGAAACCGAAAGAGAAGAAATGAGCGCCCGTCTCCGCCGCGTGCTGCATGGCACGCTGCATAGACGCGGCGGGCTGAGGCACCATGTGAGCGGAAAGGAGGATACGCGATGCCCCGCAAAGGACCCGTGCCGAGACGGGATGTGCTTCCGGATCCGATTTACAACAGCAAGCTGGTCACGCGGCTGATCAACCGCATCATGTACGACGGCAAGAAAGGCGTCGCGCAGCGGATATTGTATGAGGCCTTCGATATCATTCGCGAGCGGACGGGCAAGGATCCGCTGGAAGTGCTGGAAGCCGCCCTGAAGAACGTCATGCCCGTGCTGGAAGTGCGGGCGCGGCGGGTCGGCGGCGCCAACTACCAGGTGCCGGTGGAAGTCCGGCCGGAACGCAGGACGTCCCTCGGCCTGCGCTGGCTGGTGAACTACGCCCGCCTCCGCAGCGAACGGACGATGCAGGAGCGCCTCGCCGCGGAAATCATCGACGCCGCCAACAACACCGGCGGCGCGGTGAAGAAGCGCGAAGACACGCACAAGATGGCGGAAGCGAACCGGGCTTTCGCCCACTACCGCTGGTGATCCGCGGGCGGCGCAAGCGATCTGGATATGAAAGGAGACCAATGAATGCCTAGGGCGGTTCCTCTGGAACGCACGCGCAACATAGGGATCATGGCCCATATTGATGCGGGCAAGACGACCACCACCGAACGGATCCTGTTCTACACGGGCCGCGTGCACAAGATCGGTGAAGTGCACGAAGGCTCCGCGACGATGGACTGGATGGAGCAGGAGCAGGAGCGCGGCATCACCATCACGTCGGCCGCGACCACCTGTTTCTGGCGGGATCACCGCATCAATATCATCGACACCCCCGGACACGTGGACTTCACGGTGGAAGTCGAGCGGTCCCTGCGCGTATTGGACGGCGCGATCGGCGTGTTCAGCGCCAAGGAAGGCGTGGAACCGCAGTCCGAGACGGTCTGGCGCCAGGCCGACCGTTACGGCGTGCCGCGAATCGCGTACGTCAACAAGATGGATATCATCGGCGCGGATTTCCTCGCCGTTGTGAAGGATATGCGCGAGCGTCTGGGCGCCAACGCGGTCGCCATCCAGTTGCCGATCGGCGCCGAGAACGATTTCGTCGGCATGATCGACCTGATCGAGCGCAGGGCCATCATCTACAAGGATGAGCTGGGCAAGGAGCGGGAGATCACGGACATTCCCGCGCACCTGGCCGACCAGGCCGAAGAGCTGCGCAACGAGCTGATCGAGAAGGTTGCCGAAGTCGACGAAGAGCTCATGATCAAATACCTGGAAGGGGAAGAAATCACCGTCGGGGATCTGAAGGCGGCCCTGCGCAGAGCCGTCTGCGCGGTGAAAATCTTCCCGGTGCTGTGCGGTTCATCCTACCGCAACAAGGGCGTCCAGTCGCTGCTGGACGCGGTGGTGGACTACCTGCCCGCGCCGAACGACGTGCCGGACATCCGCGGCACGCTGCCGGACGGCACGGAGACGACCCGCAAATCCGGCGACGACCAGCCGTTCGCGGCGCTGGCCTTCAAGATCATGAGCGACCCTTATGTCGGCAAGCTGACGTATTTCCGGGTGTATTCCGGGACGCTCACTTCCGGTTCCTACGTGCTGAACTCCACGAAGGGCAAGCGCGAGCGGATCGGACGGATCCTGCGGATGCACGCCAACCACCGGGAGGAAGTCGACGAGGTGTTCGCCGGCGACATCGCCGCCGCCGTGGGCCTGAAGGACACGATCACCGGCGATACGCTGTGCGACGAGAAAAATCCGATCATCCTCGAGTCGATGAATTTCCCGGAACCGGTCATCAATGTCGCCATCGAGCCGAAGACGAAGGCCGACCAGGAGAAAATGAGCACCGCGCTGGCGAAGCTGGCCGAGGAAGACCCGACCTTCCGCTACTACACCGACGAGGAGACCGGGCAGACGATCATCGAAGGGATGGGCGAGCTCCATCTGGAGATCATCGTCGACCGGATGAAGCGGGAATTCAAAGTGGAAGTGAACGTCGGCAAACCGCAGGTCGCCTATCGCGAAACCTTCCGTTCTTCGGCGAAGGTCGAAGGCAAGTACGTCCGCCAGACGGGCGGCCGCGGCCAATACGGCCACGTGTGGATCGAGTTCGAGCCGCTTCCGCAGGGCAGCGGATTCGTGTTCGAAAACAAGATCGTCGGCGGCGTGGTGCCGAAGGAATACGTTCCCGCCGTGCAGGCCGGCATCGAGGAAGCGATGCGCAACGGCGTGCTCGCGGGATATCCGATCACCGACATCAAGGCCACCCTCTTTGACGGTTCGTACCACGAAGTCGACTCTTCCGAAATGGCGTTCAAGATCGCCGCGTCGATGGCGCTCAAGGCGGCGAAGGATCTCTGCAATCCGGTGCTGCTTGAGCCGATCATGAAGGTGGAGGTCACCGTCCCCGAAGAGTACATGGGCGATGTGATGGGCATGCTGAACTCCCGCCGCGGACGCATCGAGGGGATGGACGAGCGCGCCGGAGCGCGCGTGATCCGCGCGAAGGTGCCGCTGGCCGAAATGTTCGGCTACTCCACCGTCCTC
>DATCLN010000172.1:0-7411 GCA_036563895.1 Paenibacillaceae bacterium | reverse complement strand
GAAGAGGAAGTTTCTGGGGTTCAGTTTTCTGCCGGACCGGGAAGCGACCATCCGGTTGGCTCCAAAGACGGTGGAACGCTTCAAGGAACGGGTCAGGGCCATCACATCCAGGACCCGGTCTGTGTCCATGGAGCAACGAATCCGGGAACTGAACCGGTACACTACGGGATGGGTCGGATATTTCCGCATAGCGGCCGCAAAGTCGCACTGTGAGACCCTTGACCAGTGGATCCGCCGGCGGCTGAGGATGTGCCTGTGGAAACAGTGGAAACGGGTACGGACGCGCTACCGTGAACTTCGGGCGCTCGGCGTTCCGGAACACCTCGCCCATGTCATGGCGAATTCACGCCGGGGGCCATGGGAGATGTCCCGTAACCTGAACTATGCCCTTGACACCCGCTACTGGCAGGCGCAAGGGCTGGTCAGCCTGCTTGAACGGTACTGGGCGATTCGTTAACTCTTCGGAACCGCCTGGTGCGGACCCGCATGCCAGGTGGTGTGAGAGGACGGGGGCTAGCCGCCCCCTTCTACTCGATTGGATATCCGATCCGCCGTCAGCCTGCCCGCTGCCAGCCTTTCCGCGCCTCAACCCGCTGGAATCGGATCGTCCGGCAGCCGGATGCCGCGCCAGGCGTTTACATCGCATTGTTCAACCACGATCCGCTGACGCATCTGTCCATGCTGCTGGTGCCGGCGCTCTGGTTTGTGCTGTTCCGCACCCGGATCGGCATCATCCTGCGGGCGGCCGGCGAACGGGAGGATATGCTGTTCGCGTGCGACGTCAATCCCAGGCTCGTCCGCTACGCCGCCGTGCTGGCCGGCGGCTTCCTGGCCGGGATCGGCGGCGCCCAGCTCTCCGTCGCGTATACCCACAGCTGGGTCGAGAACATGACCGCTGGGTGAAAAAAGGATGCCGGCCATTCCATGGATGTCTGAAAGAGTTTTGGACAAAGGAAAAAATCCGGAACCGGCGAACTTCCGGAATTGCCCGTTTCTTGGAACTTGGTTCTCTGAAAACCGTTTCATTTGTGGTACGATATATAAAAATAGAGACTTAGAAAAATATTCCGACAAAGGAGCATGAATCGCGCATGCGCAGAGTGGGTTGGACGGGGCCCGTACTGGCCGCCGCATTGCCGTTGCTGCTCTTCTTCTGGCTGCGGTCGGCCGAATCGCTGGATTACGTCTTGCGAGCTCCCGCCGGGCATTTCTACATCGTATCCGCGGTGGCGCTCCTATCCATCGGAATCGCCGTGACGGTCGGAATTGCCGGAAGCAGGCTGCGGGACATCAAGGTGACCGTCCTGTCGCTGGCGTTCGTGTCCCTGGCGGCGGTGTTCGCCGTACACGGGCTGGCGACGCCCCATCTGCTGGTACATACCACGCGTCTGGCCGGCCTCTCCTCTCCGCTCAGCGTGCTGCTCGCTTCGTTCTGGCTGTGGTTGTCCACGCTGCCTTCGGACCATAAAATCATGCAATTTTTCGCCAGAATGGGGAACCGGCTGGTCATCGGATGGACGGCGGCCCTCGGCATCCTCGGGATCCTCGCCCTCCTGTTCTCGGACGCGATCGAGCGGATCCCGATCAGCGAAGCGCCGCTGGAAGCCGTCGTGACCGCGGCCGTCATCCTGTTCAGCGCCGTCGCCGCGTGGCGCTACTACCAGGCCTACCGCTATTCGCGCTTTCCGCTGCAGATCGCCGTGGTGTACAGCTGCGCCTGGATGATCGCCTCGATCCTGATCATGGTGCTCGGCGAGCTGTGGAGGTTCAGCTGGTGGATCTATCATTTCCTGCTGCTCGCCGCGGTGATCGTGATGGTGGCCGGGCTCCTCCGGCAGCACGCCGGCATCCGGCCGTTTCCCGTTGCGCTGCGGGCGCTGTTTACCACCGATCCCATCGAGCGGGTGACGAGCAGCCTGTCGCCCGGCGTGAGGGCTCTCATCCAGGCGACGGAAAGCCGGGACCCGTACACGGCCGGCCACAATTTCCGGGTGACGCTGTACGCGCTTAAGATTGGGGAGGAGCTGGGGCTGTCCCCCGACCAGATGCGCGCGCTGGCACAGGGGACCATCGTGCACGACGTGGGCAAGATCCGGATTCCCGACGCGATTCTGAACAAGCCCGGCAAGCTGACGCCGGAGGAGCGGGCCATCATCGAGCAGCATCCGGTGGTAGGCTACGAAATCTGCCGGCTCCTCGGCTTCATGAAGGAAGAGCTGGACATCATCCGGTACCATCACGAGCGATGGGACGGGACCGGCTATCCGGAAGGGCTCGCGGGGGAGCGGATTCCCCTGCTGGCCCGGGTGGTGGCCGTGGCGGACGTGTACGACGCCCTTACGTCCCACCGGGCCTACCGGCCGGCGTGGACGCATGAGCAGACGCTGGAGCTGATCCGGGAAGGGCGCGGCACCCACTTCGACCCGCAATGCGTGGACGCCTGGCTGCGCATCTGCGCGCGCGAACCGAAAGTGTACGAATATCCGAACACGCTCATCGGCCAGCACCGGCTGCACATGTTCAGCGCGCCGTCCAACCCGACGGGCGTGTCGTGTCCGTGAAAGCGTGACAAGATAGAGAAGCGAGCCGGCAAACGCCCGCTCGTTTTTTTATTCACCGCATGTTTCACAGTGAAGGGAAAGTGCGATTCATTATGGAATGAACAAATATGGAATTGGGTCTGCGGTCCCGGCAAAAGGCCCTGGCGGAATACAAGCTGCGCCATCCGGTTTCGCCCGACACCGACGTGCGGCTTGAAATCGCGGACGGGAAAATACGGGCCAGGGTCGGCGAGGGGCGAAATGCCGAGACGGTGGAACTCGACAGGCTGCTGCCCAGACGAACGGGCAATCTGCTCGAGGAAGTGAAAAAGGAGCTGAACTCCGTCATCGGCCTGGGTAAAGTCAAGGAATACGTGCTCAGTCTGGAAGATCATTTCAAGGTGCAAAAAATGCGCGAAGAGGCCGGCCACAAGTTGGCGCGGACCTCCATGCACATGATTTTCGTCGGCAATCCCGGAACGGGGAAGACGACGATCGCTCGGATCGTGGCCAAGTATCTGAAGGCGCTCGGCATTCTGTCCACCGGGCAATTGCGGGAAGTCACCCGGTCGGATCTGGTCGGGCAATACGTGGGACACACGGCCAAGCTGACGAACGAGGTCGTCCAGTCGGCTTTGGGCGGCGTTCTGTTTATTGACGAAGCATATGCGCTTTGCCGGGACGAACACGACGTGTTCGGCCGGGAAGCGGTGGACGCGCTGGTCAAGGCCATCGAGGATTACCGCGACGACCTGGTGGTCATTCTGGCCGGCTACAAGGACGAGATGGAAAAGTTCCTGGACACCAACTCCGGTCTCCGGTCGAGATTTCCCAACGTGATCGAATTCGAGGATTACACGCCCGAGGAAATGTACGAAATTGCGCTGGTCACCGCCCGGTCGAAAGGATACCGGATCGCCGAAGACTGCCGGGAACCGTTGCTCCGGCTGTTCGAGAAAAGCCAGATCAAGGGCCGAAACGACAGCGGCAACGGCCGGCTTGTACGCAACGTCATCGAACAGGCGATCCTCGAACAGTCGAAGCGCCTGCTGCGGGAACCCGGCGCTCCGATGGATTTGCTGACCTACGACGACTTCGGGTTTGAAAGCTTTGAAAAATTCGATTTGGAGAAGGCGCTGGCGGGCATCGTAGGACTGGAAAACGTCAAGGAGTTCGTCCGGACCCAGTACAAGATGCTGCTGGCCGAGGAAAAACGCCGGCAAGCCGGTCTTCAGACCGACACGACCCAGACCCTGAACATGATTTTTACCGGCAACTCCGGTACGGGCAAAACAACCGTCGCCCGCGTGATGGCCTCCATGTTCAAGGAAATGGGGCTGCTCAAACGCGGCCATCTGGTGGAAACGGACCGGCGCAGCCTCGTGTCGGAATATGTGGGGCAAACCGCCAAGAAGACGGAAGAAGTGTTTCGCAGCGCGCTGGGCGGCGTGCTGTTCATCGACGAGGCGTATTCGCTGGCCGGCACCGGATCCAGCGCCGACAAGGAAGCCATTGACACGCTGGTCAAGCTGCTCGAGGATTACCGCGGTGAAATCGCCGTCATCCTGGCGGGGTACCGGAAGGAAATGGCCGACTTTTTGAGAGCGAACTCCGGTCTGGAATCCCGGTTCCCGATCAGAATCGATTTCCCTGATTACTCTGCGCGGGAGCTCTATGAAATCGCGCTGAAAATGATCGACACCAAGGGCTTCCAGGTCACCGAAGAGGCCCGCCGGGTACTGGCAGAGCAGATCGACATCCTGCACAGAACGTCGACCGCGCATTCGGGCAACGCCAGAATGGTGCGAAATTTCGTGGAAACCATCCTGCGGAACCAATCCGCCCGGATTGCGTCGTCGGACGTCGCCGCCTCCGATTTGACCGTCATCCTGCCCGAGGACATCGAAACGACAAAACGGCGGACGGAAGAATTCGATCTGGAAGGAGCGCTCGCCAAAATCATCGGGCTGGAGGAAGTCAAATCGTTCATCCGCGGACTTTACGCCAGGCTCAGGCTGCAGAACGAAAGGAAGAAAATGGGGCTTCCGGTCGACCAATCGCAGACGCTGCACATGATTTTCAAGGGCAACCCCGGCACGGGCAAGACCATGGTGGCGCGCATCGTCGCCGACGTGCTTTACCATATCGGGATCATCCGGACCAACAAGCTGGTGGATACGGACAGGGCGGGACTTGTGGCCGGATATGTGGGGCAAACGGCGATCAAGACGACGGAAAAAGTGATGGAGGCGATGGACGGCGTCCTGTTTATCGACGAGGCGTATTCGCTGGCCCAGGGCGGCGAGAACGATTTCGGTAAGGAAGCGATCGACACGCTGGTCAAGCTGATGGACGACAACCGGGAACGGCTGGTGGTGATTCTGGCCGGTTACAGCCGGGACATGGACGATTTTCTGAAGGTGAATCCCGGTCTGAAATCCCGCTTCCCGAACATCATCGAGTTTGCCGATTACACGCTGGACGAGCTGCTGCAAATCGCCTACAAGTTCTACGAAGACAAGGGTTATGTCCTGAGTGAAGCCGCCAAAGCCAAATTGGCGCAAATCCTGGACGAAGCCCGCAAGGAAGAAGCGTTCGGCAACGGCCGTTATGTCCGAAACGTCTTTGAGCGGTCGGTCAACAACCAGGCGCTTCGCCTGAGCTCGGATCCGGATTTGACCCGGGAAGAGCTGACAGTGATCGAAGCGGAAGATCTGGAGAAGGTTTGAGGAGTGGCGCGCGATGAAGGCTTCAAGATTGTTGGCAAACGTGTTTGCCGTTCTCTACTTTGTGTTTTTTATGATCGCAACCTTGTTCATACTGCTCATCATGCCGTTCATGTGTCTTTCCGACATCCAGGTTTTGCTTTCTACGGGGTTTGCCGTGCCGGACAATCCCAACATGGTCATGATCGGAGTCATTGGGATCATCATCGGCCTTTCCATGCTTATACCGGCGCTTAAAATCATGTACTACAAACTTCCCTGGCTGGCTCCTTTCGTGAAAATCTTTTTTTGCAACTCGCTGATCATGGCCGTGGCGTTCACGATTCTCAATTACGGCTACGAAGTGCAGAACCCCGCCCGGCATCGTGCGTTCTTCTGGCTGATGATCGCACAGATCGTGGCGTGCCGGCTGGCGATGAGCTTCTATTTCCACAAAAGGCCGGCCAAATCACTGGAGGAGACGGAGCATGAGCAACCGGTTTTCGTTCGGGGACAAAAGCAAGAAGAAAAAGCAGCCCTTCCTTCGTTTTGAGGACGCCCGCGAGGCCGAAAAAGACGGTTGGCGCGCTGCCGGGATCCACGATTCCCGGAATACCGGGCCTGCCGAATGGATGGAAGCGGAAGAGAAACCCCGTTTTTTGGCGGATCAGGAGAGCAGAAAAAAGTTCAACAAGAGGCTGAACGAGTTCGGCGGGTTTGCTTTGGCCGCGTTTTTCGCCGCAATGTTCTTTTCACCCTCCGGTTCGCCAAACTACGACGTTTCCGACGCGGCGAAGAGGGCGCTGGAGGATCGGGTGTCCACGGCATTGTCGGCGGGTGCCGTCCTTGCGGCCTCGGATGATACGGTTCAGCCCGTCGACTATACGATCAGGCACCAGTCGCAGGACGAGTCAACCCGGATTTGGGTATGGGATTACGCCGCGGAAGACGGGGATTACGTACAAGTGCTGGTCAACGGCACGTCCCTCACCGAACCTTTCATGATCAAGCACAAACCCCGCGCGTTCACGGTTCCTGCCACCGGGGACGTACAAATCCGGGGTATCCGGGACGGCGGGGGCGGCATCACGTATGCCGTGCATTTTGAGCTGAACGGAACCACGTACCTGAACGGCGCTCCTCCGGGAGAGGATAACACCTACACCCTGATTCGGGAATAAGGAAGCGAACCCGCCGCCCATCAGCCGAATGCCGGCCGACGGACGGCGGGACGTCATTTAACATGCATAGATGGCAGGGCGCATTCTATCCTGTTTCAGGTTTAATTTGACGACCTAATTGGAGCTCGACTCGCAGTGAAAACCGCCAACCAGAACATGATCATGGCGATGACCGGATGCAGGGCGCCGACTTCCGGAACGGAACTCATGTTGGCCGTCACGTATTGCAGCACGATGAGCAAGATGAGTGCGAGGCTCAGCCAGCGAAGCGCCGCGGGGACCTTTCCGAAAAACGACAGGATGAACATCAGCAGGGGAAACACCTCAAGAATGCGGACGAAAAGCGTGTGCGTGTTCCAATGCGCGGAGTCGACGAAAGTCGCAAGCCCCGCGATGAACACCTGAACCGCGACAAGCAGGGCAAAAATCCAGGCACAGGCGGCAAAACCCCAGCGGGAATACTTCACGTGCGATTTCACGGCAATGTCGTTCGTCATGCGGCGTACGCCCTCCGTTTCTATTTTCAATATTCATTATCAGTTTACTATGATTGTTAGAAAAAACAACGTCCCAATTTCATGCGGCCGGCCTTCCCGTGTTTTCGGACATACAGTCCGATATGGGGCCGAAAATCGGGCGGTTCGCATTTTTTTCGGACATACGGTCCGAATTCCAGGCGGTTTTTGCGGTTGAAACCGATTTCAAAGACTGCGGCTCCTGTTATTTCGGACCACATGTCCGAATTCCTTTTTTCAAATCGCCTTCGGCCGTTTATTTCGGACCACATGTCCGATTTTTGTGTGTCCGATTTGCAATTCTAGCGCGGCTGACGGGCCTGGCTCCGGACCCAATCGAGAAGTTCCGGCCGGTCCAGCCACAGATGGAGATGGGTGCCGGCATACGCCGCCGCTTCTCTCGGATCCCCGAATCCGACGAATTCCGGCAGCTCCCGCGGGAGGCGTTTCTTGCCGGTGAGATAGTCGGG
>DATCLN010000171.1:0-6903 GCA_036563895.1 Paenibacillaceae bacterium | reverse complement strand
GATTTCGGCAGAACGATTCTCCCCAGCTGGTCCACTTTCCGTACGACACCTGCAGGTTTCAACGCGGATCCTCCAATCGTGGTCTGATGTTGATTTTCGTCATGTAATTTATCTGTCACAGGATTTATTATAATATATTTTTTTCTTCATTCGCACGCATTTTCCTGCCATATTCAAATGAAGTTTGAATAATTTGTGAACTTTACGCGAGTCCCGGAAAGCCGTTCTGGCGAAGCGCCTCGTACACGACGATCGCCGCTGCGTTGGACAGGTTCAGGGAACGCACCCGGTCCGTCATCGGCAGCCGCATGCACGTGTCCGGATACGCGTCCAGCAGTTCCTGGGGAAGACCTTTCGTTTCTTTGCCGAAAACGAAGAAGTCGCCGTCGCGGAAGCGAAAGTCGGTGTAGCGCTTCTTCGCCCGGGTGCTGGTCAGGAAAAACCTGGCGCCGGGATGCGCCTCCGTCACTTCCGCGAATGAATCGTAATAGCGAATGGTCACCGAGTGCCAGTAATCCAGCCCGGCCCGCTTCAGTTCCCGGTCGTCGGTGGAAAAGCCCAGCGGCCGCACCAGGTGCAGATGGGTTCCCGTCGCCGCGCACGTCCGGGCGATGTTTCCCGTGTTGGCGGGGATCTCCGGTTCCACCAGCACGATGTGAAAGGGCATGCCTTTCCCTCCGTGCCCGGATCAGCCGTTGCGGCGCATGAATTCTTCCATGAACGAGGCGAGGGCCTTCACGTGTTCCGTCGGCACCCCGTTGTAAATGGACGCCCTCAGTCCCCCGACGCTGCGGTGGCCTTTGAGACCGACGAAGCCGCTCTTCGCCGCTTCCTCGAGGAACCGCTTTTCCAGTTCTTCGCTGGCCAGGCGGAACGTCACGTTCATCAGCGAACGGCTGTCCTTGTGGGCGCAGCCGCGATAGAACCCGCCGCTTTTGTCGATCACCCGGTACAGCGCCTCGGCCTTTTCCCGGGCGCGGGCTTCCATCCCCGCCGCTCCGCCGTTGTCCCGGATCCATTCGAGGACGAGCTTGGTCATGTAGATGGCGAATGCGGGCGGCGTGTTGTACAGGGAATCGTGCTTCGCGTGCGTGTCATAGCGCAGCATCGTCGGCACGGGGAAAGCGGGCTCGCGGATCAGGTCCTCCCGGATGATGACGACGGTGACGCCGGCGGGACCGATGTTTTTCTGCGCGCCGGCATAGATGAGGCCGAACCGGGACACGTCGACGGGCCGGCTCAGGATGTCGCTGGACATGTCCGCCACCAGCGGCACCGCTCCGGTGTCGGGAAACTCGCGCCATTGGGTCCCTTCGATGGTCTCGTTGGTGGTGATGTGCAGGTAGGCGGCGTCTTCGGGGATGCTCACCGCCTCCGGAGGCGGAATGCGCGCCCAGCCGTCCGCCTCCGAAGACGCGGCGGCCACCGCCCGTCCGAACAGCTTGGCTTCCGCGAAGGCCTTTTTCGCCCAGCTGCCCGTCACCACGTAGGCGGCGCTTCGGCCTTCGGCGAGCAGATTCATCGGGACCATGGCGAACTGCGTGCTGGCGCCGCCCTGCAGGAACAGCACCTTGTAGCCTTCCGGAATGCCCATCAGTTCCCGCAGAAGGGCGGCCGCTTCCCGTTGCACCGCCTCGTACTCCTTGCTCCGGTGGGACATTTCCAGCAGCGACATGCCCGTCCCGGCAAAGTCCGTCAGCTCGTTCCGGGCCCGCTCCAGCGCCTCGAGGGGGAGCGCGGCGGGGCCGGGATTGAAATTGTAGACCCGTGAAACCTGTACAGCCATTCCCTTTACCCACCTTGTCTTTTCAGTTAGGCTTATCATTAAGTTAGGCTTATCATAGCAAAAGGGCAAAAGGCCGGACAACCGGAAAAACCCCTTGCCCTGCGCCTTTTCAAAAGATTGTCGAAATTGCAGGGGAGAAGATCATGACCGTGTACCGCCTGTTTATCGGCCTGGCGCTGCCGGACGGGGTGTCCGCGCGGCTGGCCGCCCGGATGGAACGGCTGGCCGGACGGCTGCCGTTTGCCCGCTGGACGCATCCCGCCGACCTCCACGTCACGCTGCTGTTTCTGGGCGAGACGCCCGTGGAACGGCTGGAAGAGGTTCGCCGGATGGTCCGGGAAACCGCCGCCGGCACCGCGCCGATCACCCTGGAACTGACGGAGCCGGGAACCTTCGGCCCGCCCGCGGCGCCGCGCGTGCTTTGGTGCGGTGTGGCTGAACGGAGCGGAACCGCCCCGGCCGGATCCGCCTTGTCCGTAGGGGAAGCGGACCGCCAGGCGAAGGGGGCCTTGTCCGCGCTGCACGCCGCGCTGTGCGCGCGCGCCGAAGCGGCCGGTTTCCCCCGGGACCCCCGGCCGTTTCGCCCGCACGTAACGCTGGCCCGCGGCGGAAACGCCGTCTGCCGGCCCGCGGCGGTCGCGGCGGCCTGGCGGGAGGCGCTGGCCGCGGAGGGGGGCGCTTCCCCTGATGGGGTCCCGGCCGGACCCGCGGCTGCTTCCCGGGAGCCCGCCGGAAATTACGCCTCCGGTTCCTTGGCGGCGAGTCCCCTCGGAAGACTCGTCTGGACGGCGGACCGGCTCACCCTGTTCCGTTCGCACCTCGGCCGCCGGCCCAGCTACGAACGCCTCGCGGAATACCGGTTCGGCCGTTAAAGGCCGGGGCTGCCAACGACGCCGGACCGTGCCGGTTCAACTCCCCCTGACCCCGCTTCGGATCCGCGCGATGCCGTGATCCCGGTTCGTCCGGACACCGCCGTCAAACCGGCGCTTTCCCGCCGGGCCGGCGCGTTCCGCGCCGCTCCCGGCAAAACGAAGAAGCGGGCGCGCAACCCGCTTCAGCTCGCAAAGGCTTCCGCCGGCGCCTTGGCCGTGTCGAACCGCTTGCCCACCAGCGGCGCCAGCTTTTCCAAATCCCTGAGCAAAGCGGCGAACTGGTCGGGGAACAGCGACTGCACGCCGTCGCCGGTCATCGAATTGTCGGGGTCGTAGTGCATTTCGATGATCAGTCCGTCGGCTCCCGCCGCCACCGCCGCCTTGGACATCGTCTCCACCAGTTCACGCCGGCCGGTGCCGTGGCTCGGGTCGGCGATGACCGGCAGGTGGCTGAGCTGGTGGATGACCGGGATGGCCGTCAGGTCCAGCGTGTTGCGGGTGTAGGTTTCAAACGTACGGATGCCCCGCTCGCACAGCATCACGTTCGGGTTGCCGCCCGCCAGGATGTATTCCGCCGCGTTCAGCCACTCGTCGTACGTGGCGCTGAAGCCGCGCTTCAGGAGCACCGGATTCTTCACCGTGCCCAGCTTGCGCAGCAGGTCAAAGTTTTGCATGTTGCGCGTGCCGACCTGCAGCATGTCGGAATACTGGGCGCAAATCTCCACGTATTCGGGCGTCATCACTTCGGTGATGGTGAGCAGGCCGTACCGGTCGGCGGCTTCCCTCATCCACTTCAGGCCCTCGACGCCGATGCCCTGGAAGCTGTACGGACCCGTCCGAGGCTTGAACGCGCCGCCGCGCAGCACCTGGCCGCCGGCCGCCTTGACCAGATACGCGATCTTGTCGATCTGCTCCGGCGATTCGACGGCACAGGGGCCGCCCATCACCACCAGCTCGTCGCCGCCGATCCGGAGACCCTTGATTTCAATGACCGTATTTTCCGGATGGAAGTCGCGGCTGGCCAGCTTGTAGGATTTCGAAATCCGGATGACATCTTCCACGCCCTTCATCGAGCGCAATTGCTCGGCGAGCACCGGGTCCGCCTTTCCGATGATGCCGATGACCGTCCGATCCGTGCCCCGGGACACGTGCGCCTTGACGCCGTGCTTCTCGATGAAGGCGACGATTTCCCCGATCCGCTCGTCCGTGACGGAAGGCCTTGTGACAACGATCAACACCCTCACGCTCCTGTCCTCGCACCTGCTTTTTTCGCTTCGACGCGTGTTCGCTTTGACGCGTATACGCTTTTAAGCGATAAAGTAACTATAAGGGATTCGCGGTTTCCTGTCAAGTCGGATCTGTCGGGGAAATGTCCGGGCGGCCTTCAATAAAAAAATATGACGGACATGCAATCCGTCGGAACGCCGCCGCACGCCCAAAGAGACTTTGTACGGGGTGCGGCTCATTTTTCTGCGGACCGGATGTCCGTCAGCCGGTCGCTCGAACGTGTCACTTCGCGGATTTTTCCCGGACGGCGGGGAGCAGTTTGTCCATGTTGACCGTCCGGCGGATTTCCCAGGTGGCCGGATCGTCGGGATCGTACTGTTCCAGGTAGTCGATCACTTCCTTGGTGAGCGGGGTCGGGGTGGAAGCCCCCGAGGTGACCGCCACCGTCCTGGCGCCTTCCAGCCACTCACGCCGGATTTCCGTCACGTCCGCTACGCGATAGGCGGGCACGCCGGCGATTTCCCGGGCCACCTGGACGAGCCGGTTGGAGTTGTTGCTGCGCTCGTCCCCCACCACGATGCACAGATCGGCTTCCTTGGCCTGTTCGGCCACGGCTTCCTGCCTGAGCTGGGTGGCGAGGCAGATTTCGTTGTACACTTCCGCCTGGGGATAGGTTTCCTTCAGTTTGGCCACCAGGTGCTTGACATCCCACTGGGACATGGTCGTCTGGTTGGTGATGACGATCCGCTCCGCCTTCACATTCAGGCGGGGGATGTCCGCCTCGCTTTCCACCAGATGGACGTGGTCCGGAGCGATGCCGATGGCGCCTTCCGGTTCGGGGTGGCCTTTCTTGCCGATATAGATCACTTCATACCCCTGCGCGACCTTTTCGCGGATCAGGTCGTGGGTACGGGTGACGTCCGGGCACGTGGCGTCGACCACCGTGAGCCCCTTCTCCTGCGCCCGGCGGCGGACCTGCGGCGACACGCCGTGGGCCGTGAAAATGACGGTGCCCTTGTCCACCTGTTCCAGAATCTCCAGCCGGTTCGGACCGTCCAGGGTAATGATGCCTTCCTTTTTGAACGCTTCCGTCACGTGGCTGTTATGGACGATCATGCCGAGAATGTAGATGGGGCGGGGCAAATCCGGGTTGCGGGCCGCATGGAGGGCCATGGTCATGGCGTCCACCACCCCGTAGCAATAACCGCGTGGAGAGATTTTGATCACTTTCATCCGCGTTCACCGCCTTTCCGGTCCGTCCGGGCCGCCGGTGCCGTCCGTCGCGGATGCGCCGGACTCTGAAGTGTTGTCTGGTGCGGATGCATCCGGTTCGGGCGCGTTGCCCGGCGCGGTTGCAGCGGCCCCGCCGGCTCCGGTATCAGCCTCGGGCTGTACCGCCATTATATCGTAATCGTCGGCGGGGTGAAAGCTGTCGTCCGCGACGGGCAGCCACAAGGTGAAGGAGCTGCCTTCCCCGGGCTTCGTGCGGACGTCCAGCGCTCCCTCGTGCATGTCGATGATCCACTTGGCGATGGACAGGCCGAGACCCGTGCCCGACGTTTTGCCGCGGGATTCGTCGGCGCGGTAGAAGCGCTGGAAGATATTCCCCACTTCCTCCCGGTTCATGCCGATGCCGGTGTCGGCGACGGTGATGCCGACCCAGCCTTCTTTGCGGGCCGCTTCCAGCCGCACTTCCCCGGAAGGGGTGTATTTGAAGCCGTTCTCGATCAAAATGAACAAAAGCTGCAGCAGATAGTCCCGGTTCCCCAGCACCCGGACGCCTTCCAGCGCCTCCAGGGACCCGACGCGCCACTCCGCGGTGCGCGGCAGGAAGGCCGCCTTCCGGGCCGCTTCCTGCACCACGGGCAGGAGGGGGATCACCTCCCGCTCGATGCGGAAGCCGGCATCGGCGCGGGCCAGGGCCAGCAGGTCGTTCACCAGCCTGCTCATCCGGCGGGACTCGTCGGCGATGTCGCGGATCGCCTCGCGGGCCATTTCCAGCCGTTCCGGCGTGGGTTCCCCGGACTCCCAGATCTTCTCCAGCAGATCGATGTTGCCGCGGATCGTCGTCAGCGGCGTGCGCAGCTCATGGGAGGCGTCGGACACGAACCTTCGCTGGGCCGCGTTGGATTCCTCCAGCTCGCGGTACGCGCGCTCAAGGCGCGCCAGCATGTCGTTCAGGGTGTCCGTCAGCCGGCCGATTTCGTCGTTGGCTTTTTCCCGGGGAATGCGCAGGCCCAGTTCCGAGCCGCTCTGGATTTGCTCCGCCGCTTCCGTCACCCGTTCGATCGGCCGCAGCGCCTGCCGCGCCAGAAACATGCCGAGGCAGAAGGCGGCGAGCACCCCGGCAAGGCCGCTGGCGAACAAAATGGTCCGCAGCTGCGCAAAAAGGCGCTGCTCATGGCCGATATACGCCGCCACCTGCAGCAGCCCGACCAGTTTCCCCGTTTCCGGCACGACCACGGCCCTTTCGTACACCAGAAAAGGAAACCCGTTGGCCCTGCGTTCCACGAAACGATTTTTCACTCCGCTTAAGTCTGGATACTCAAAACGGATGCCGCCCCACTGGTCCAGATTTTCCGTCCAGTCGCTGATGGTGCCCTTCTCGTCGCGGAGATAGCTGACCAGCTGTGCGCCGATGGTCGCCGTGTCAAAGGATCGGGGAACGACAAAAGCGAGTTCGGTCCGGAGGGGAAAACCGGGACTCAGAGTCATCCCCACCAGCATCCGGTCCCCCACGTTGCGCAGGCGGTCCTTGACTTCCTGCATCGTATTGTGATAAACGACGCCGTAGATCGACAGACCGAACACCGCCAGCAGCACGGTGAGCAGTCCGGAATACCACAGGGTCAGCTTCAGGCGAACGGACATCTCACGGGTCCCCTCTCAGAATGTAGCCGGCGCCCCGAACGGTGTGGATCAGGCGCTTGCCGCCGCCTTCCTCCAGCTTCTGGCGGAGCATGGCCACGTAGACTTCCAGCACGTTGGACTCGCCGCTGTAATCGTACCCCCACACCC
>DATCLN010000170.1:0-8990 GCA_036563895.1 Paenibacillaceae bacterium | reverse complement strand
CTCGAGCTGAAGGCCGAGCTGTGAAGATGTCTTGTGAATGGCTATCCGGGGCATGGTACAGCCCCTGAACGGTCCGGAAGGGGGACGCGCGATGACGTTTGATCTGCTTGACGCCATTCGGCGGTACCGCCTGATCGCGATCCTGCGCGGGTTCGAGTCGGACCGGATCGTGCCGCTGGCGGAAGCCCTGTACGAGGGCGGCATCCGGCTCATCGAGGTGACGATGAATACCCCCGACGCGGAGCGGCAGCTCCGCGCCCTGGCGGAACGCTCCGAAGGGCGGTGGCACGTGGGCGCGGGCACGGTGCTCGACGCGGAATCGGCGCGGCGGGCGCTGGAATGCGGCGCGACCTATTTTGTCACGCCCAATGTGGATGAAGAGGTGATGGCGTTCGCCGCCGAGGCGGGGGTGGACATCCTCCCGGGGGCGCTGACGCCGACGGAAATCGTGCGGGCGTACCGGGTTGGCGCGAGGGCCGTCAAGCTGTTTCCCGTTTCCAGGCTGGGGCCGGACTATGTGAAGGATTTGCAGGGGCCGCTGCCCCACATTCCGCTGGTGGCCGTCGGGGGTGTGGACCTGGACAACGCCGCGGCATACCTGGAGGCGGGCGCGATCGGCCTCGGGCTGGGCAGCCGGCTGCTGGACAGGCAGGCGCTGCGGGACGGGGACTACGCGCGCATCACGGCGCGCGCCCGGGAATTCGCGCGGGCGGCGGGTGTCGGGAGCGGGGCCGGGAGCCGGTGAACGGCCGGGCCACAAATCCGCGACCGGACCGGCTGCGGAGGAGGAAAGTTTACGGACATACAGTCCGTTAGAAACAAAGATCAGCGGTTTCACAAAAACCTTACGGACATACAGTCCGTTAGCGCGTCCGGCGTATGTATGAAATCGCTTCCACGATGGTACGGACGCGCTCTAACGGACTGTATGTCCGTTAGAATTTGAAAGGGCCTGTTTTTCGGCCGCTAACGGACTGTATGTCCGTTAGACCCGCGAAGCGGGCCGTAATCGCTGCCGACCGCTGACCAGGCGAACCGCCGGCGCCGCGGCCGGTCGGCCCGGCAGATCATAGGCCGCGCAGGGCAATTGGCACTGCGGATCGCCCACGGTCCATTATGGCCGCCAAAGCAGGCGGAACAGGGTCGCCGCGGCCCGCAGGCGGGGCCTGCGGCGCTCGGCCTGCAGGCGGCGGTAGTCGTACAGGACGATTCCCGCGTCGCGCAACGCATAATGGAAGTCGTCGTCCAGGAGCAGGCGGTATTCCCATACCCTTTTTTCCCAGTGGGTGGTGAGCCGCCTCATCAACCCGTCATCCGCCGCGGGATGAATGAAGATCTCGACCACCCCGTCGGGCAGCGCGTACAGTCCGCGGATGACCGACTCCTTGAACGAGTCGTACGTTTCGCCTTCCTCGGGCAGGTAAGAGTGGCTGAGCACCCAGTCCGGCAGGCCGACGCCCAGCATGTCCGCCAGCGCCGTCACCTTGGCCTGATTCCGCTTGGCTTCTTCCACGGCTCTGATCCAGCCGCTCTCCGGATTGAGGTTCCGGGGCAGCCGGAAGGGGAGCCCGCGTTTGGCGCATTGCCACAGCACCGCCGGCACAAAGTGCCGGCCCGTCGCCAGGCCGTACAGGCTTCCCATGTGGTTGTCGACGTGCGAAATGTCCACTCCTGCTTCCCGGACCGCGAGAAACTGCGCCCCGATTTCCAGCCGGACCGCCTTCGCGTCCGCATGCCGCTCGAAATTCTCCACCGTCCGGTGCAGGTGCCCGGTTTCATCGTGCAGGGAAGGATGGCCGGTCAGGCCGGACCAGCGGAACCCTTCGATTTCGCTGGTCAGGGTGAGATGCAGCCCGACGTTCGATACGCCTTTTTTCCGGCACCATTCCGCGGCTTCGCGGAAACCCGGCGCCGGGGGCATCAGCGTCGCGGAGGATACCCTGCCTTCCTCCAGCAGGTGCATGATCGCCCGGTTCGCCGCCTCGCACTGGCCGAAATCATCGCAGTTCAGGATCAGCCGTCTGTCCCCCATACACCGCCCCCGCCTTTTGATATTTCGCTTCATCCACGGCATTGCCAAGCAGCAGCGACACTCCGAAGGAGATCGCCAGAAGGGAGAGCGGGACGACGCAGGCCAGCACCCGGAAGGTCATTTCCGGATTCGGCCCCGGGTTGTCGCCGCTCACATAGCCGAAGACCATGCCGACAATCCAGAACGCCGCCGCCGAAAGGAATCCGCTGGAGCGGGTGATGAATCCGCCGACGGCGGTGTAGACGCCTTCCCGACGGCGGCCGGTTTTTTCCGCGTCTAGGTCTATGATGCGGCTGCTGATGAGCGGAGGCGTCACGAGGATGCCGGCCAGGCCGAATCCGACGATGATCCCGGCGGCGATGCCTCCGGCCAGATTCGAGCCGAACCACAGCGGAATGACGGACAGCCCGTAGACCGCGAAAGCCAGCCGCCAGGCCGCGCGGGCGCCCAGCCGGCGGACGATGCCGTACCACGCCGCCACGAAGGGAATGACCGGGATGAACACCGAGGCGAGCAGGAGCGACACCTGCGCGTCGGGAATGCCCAGGGCGTATTTGGCGTAAAAGGGGATGACGGAGCTGAGCAGGCCGTTCACCGTCATGGCGAACGAACCCGCGATGTTGAAAATCCAGAATTCCCGGTTTTTCAGGGTTTCGCGGAACGCCGCCAGGAGCGGCAGGGGAGGTTCCCGGCTCGCTTCCGGGTCTTCCCGCACATTGAGGATGAAGGGCAGGATGAACGCGGCGAACACCAGCGCGTAGACAACCGACATGCCGGCAAAACCCAGCCTGGTGTACAGGAACGGCGTCAGCGCCGAGCCGGTCAGGAGCGCCGTGATCTGGAAGCCTTGCTGGACGGCAGAGGTCCGGGCCCTCAGGCGCTCGCCGCGGAAGAGTTCGGGAAACAGGGCTCCGTAGTTGACCCACAGGATGGTGGCGACGGCTTCAAACAAAAAGATGGATCCCAAAAGCCACATGAACAGCCGGCGGTCGTCCAGCCCTTCGGGCACGGCGAAGACCGCGACGAACGTCAGCATGAACAGCGGGATGGACGCCCAGATCCATGGCTTGCGCCGCCCGTAGCGGGTGCGCGTGCGATCCGACAGGTAGCCGGCCAGCGGCTGGTTGACGGCGTCCCAGATCTGGTAGACGGCGCGGGCAATCGCAAACAGACCGATGCCGAGTCCCAGTTTGTCCACGTAATAATAGCTGGAAAACGCCAGAAGCACCTGGCTGGGCGCCATTATCGCAAACATGCCGAACGCGTAAACCGTGGGCGAATTTACCCATTTTTTCCCCATGGCCGCCCGCCCCCGTCTTTTGCCGCATGTTTTGCCGTCCCGTTCTTTTCCCCGCTTCAGACGTCCCCTTGCGATTGGGCCGGAACCGCATTTACTTCTGTTGTATTCGTTTTCGCGGCCAACATTTCCTCCGGGCGGGAAAAACCCGTCCCGATCCCGGCGCCGCGGCGTTTTTCCGGATTTCGGACAGGAAATCTTAAGAAATTCTTCATTTTTGCCTATGCTGTTTCGCAAAAATTTCCTTCTATAATGAAAGCGTAATCGGCCGATTACGGAGGAGGAAGAAGGGAACCGGACGTGCGTGGATACACCGTGCTGGTCGTCGACGACGACAAGGAAATCCGCGAGGCGATCGGCATCTATCTCCGCAACGAAGGCCTGTCCGTGCTGGAAGCCGGGGACGGCCTCGCGGCGCTGGAGCTCATCGAGCGGCATGAAGTCCATCTCGTCATCATGGATGTGATGATGCCGCGGCTGGACGGCATCGGGGCGACACACCGGATTCGGGAGCGGAAAAACGTTCCGATTCTCATGCTGAGCGCAAAAAGCGAAGATACGGACAAGGTGCTCGGTCTGCAGATCGGCGCCGACGACTACGTGACGAAACCGTTCAACCCCCTCGAACTGATCGCGCGGGTGAAATCCCAGCTCAGGCGGTACACGATGCTCGGCATGTACGAAGGCGGCGGCCGCGTCATTCATCTGAACGGCCTCACCCTCGACCAGGACGCGAAGGAAGTCCGCTTGCACGGCGAACCGGTGCGGCTGACGCCCATTGAATACGGCATCGTGGAGTTGCTCATGACGCATCCGGGACGCGTGTTCTCCATCGACGAGATTTACGAGCGGGTCTGGAAGGAACCCGGGTTCCGCCCCGAGAATACGGTGGCCGTCCACATCCGGAGGATTCGCGAGAAGATCGAGATCGATCCGAAAAATCCGCGCTACTTGAAGGTGGTGTGGGGACTTGGGTACAAAATGGAGAAGTAGGCTGGCGATTGGCGCGGCGCTGCTCTTTCTGACCATCGGCGCCAACGGCGTGCTGGCCGGCCTGACCGATATCGGCAGGTACGCCGGAAAGAGCTTTGTCGATGCGAGCGGGATCGACGGGGAGCTGGGGCTGTTTGTCCAATACCTGTCGTTCTTCGAGCTGGCGCCGATTTCCTTCGAAGAAGCGAGGCAAGAGATCAGGGTCAGCCGCGGCGAGATCGAAAGTTACCGCAATCGTTGGGCCGTCCCGGCGCAGCCGAGCGACGAAGAAATCCGCCGGGCGATCGTGGAGGAAAAGGAAGAAGACCTGCGCCGGCATTTCGAATATCTGGACGGGCTTCGCGCCGATTTCAACCGGTACCGCCAACAATATGCCTTCTATTTCACCGATGTCGAGACGGGCGAGGTTTACACCAATCTGGACGCGGAGCTGGAAAAGCACGGCGGGGATGAGTCGGTTGCGGCGAACGAGATGCTGTTTGTCCTTCGTTTCCCCGATGAGCTGGACGGACGGCTGACGGTATACAAGCTGCCGGACAACCTGCCCTACAAGGAAGAACTGGTACGGGTGGCGGCGGAACGTCCGGTGAAACATTTTGCGGGATGGATCGGGGTGCCGAAGTCCGAGGCTTTTCTGGCGCGTTACCGGGAGTATCGGCTGCATCAATGGTATGCGTTCGGCATGGTTGGAGCCGGCGCGATCCTCCTGGCGCTGCTGGCGGCGGCCGGAAGAAAGCCGGCCGCGCAGGCAGGCGGCGCGATGGGTGGCCTCCCGGCCGGCGTGCGGACGGTCTGGCGGAAAATTCCGGCCGACATCCGGCTGATTCTGCTGCTCCTTACGGGAATCGCCGCGGTCGATTTGCACAAGGAACCGATCCTGCCCTTCGACCGGCTGTTTGGCGGAAATCCGGTGTTCTCGGCCGTGGAAGCGGTCTGGCGGCTGGCGGTGCTCGCCGTTCTGACGGCGGCCTTCGCCGTGCAGCTGTGGTGCGCGTATCGGACGCTGAAGGAGCGGGAAGCGCCAGCCGAGGCGTGGCGCAAGTCGCTGATCATGCGGCTGGTCGTCCTGGTCCGCGACGCTTTCCTGAACCTCAAGGTCGGCGCACAGGCATTGCTGCTCACCGTCGCGGCTTTCGCGCTCGGGTTCGCGGGGTGTGCCGTCGTCGCGGCCGGTGATCGGTCCCATCTCGCGGTGACGATCTTCCTGCTGGCCGTCGCCGCCTTCGTGCCGCTCGTCTTCTTCGCGCTGCGGGAGGCCGGGTATCTGAACCGGCTGCTTGCGGCCGCGCGGGAAGATGCGGATGGAAAGGTTGTTGGCGATCTTCCGGCAAGCGGCAAGTCGGTGATGGCGGAGCTGACGGCCCACTGGAACCGGATGCGGCAGAGCGCCGAAGCGTCGCGCGCGAAGGAGGCGAAAAGCGAGCGGCTCAAAACGGAACTGATCACGAACGTGAGCCATGACCTGCGCACGCCGCTCACGTCGATCATTTCCTATGTGGAACTGCTGAAGCGTCCGGATTTGCCGGAGGAGGAAAGGGCGTCCTACATCGACATCCTCGATCAGAAGAGCAAGCGGCTGAAAGTCCTGATCGACGACCTGTTCGAAGCGACCAAAATGGCGAGCGGCAATGTGGAACTCAGCCGCGAGCGGATCGATCTCGCCCAGCTGATCCAGCAGGCGCTGGCCGAGTCCGGCGCGAAAGCGGGGGACGGGGGAATCGAATTTCGGGTCAAACTCCCGGAGGAACCGGTCTTCGCCTTCGTCGACGGAAAGAAAATGTGGCGCGTCTTCGACAATCTCATTTCGAACATTCTCCGCTATTCCCTGGAAGGCAGCCGGGCCTATATTACGCTCGGGCGCTTGGGCAGCCAGGCGGAGATCGTGTTCAAGAACATCACCAAATACGAGCTCGGCGACAATGTCGACGAACTGCTGGAGCGGTTCAAGCGCGGGGACGCTTCGCGGCACACCGAAGGTTCCGGACTGGGCCTCGCGATCGCAAAGTCGATCGTCGATCTGCACGGCGGTAAATTCGAACTGGAACTCGACGGCGATTTGTTCAAGGCGAAGGTGCTCCTGCCGGCCGCGTGAAGGCTCGGCCCCCCTGTCCTGAAGCAGGGGGGCCGTTTTGCGTCATCCATAAAATGACGCTATATCCGCAGTTTGCATGACCTGCGGCAATCCGCTATAATGGACGGGAACAAATATTCGACTTTTCTTTTCGCGGAAGGATCACCGCTACAGCGTCGAAAGGGGCATCCGTTCCGTTGGCCAACACCCACATCGTCATCAAGGGCGCACGCGTCCATAACCTGAAAAACATCGACGTCAGCATCCCCCGCGACAAGTTCGTCGTGCTCACCGGCCTGAGCGGTTCGGGCAAGTCGTCGCTGGCGTTCGACACCATCTACGCGGAAGGGCAGCGCCGCTACGTGGAATCGCTGTCCGCCTACGCGCGGCAGTTCCTCGGCCAGATGGACAAGCCCGACGTGGACTCCATCGAGGGCCTGTCGCCGGCCATCTCCATCGACCAGAAAACGACCAGCCGCAACCCCCGGTCCACCGTGGGGACGGTGACGGAGATCTACGATTATTTGCGGCTGTTGTTCGCCCGCATCGGCAAGCCGCACTGTCCGGAGCACGGGGTGGAGATCGCCGCGCAGACGGTGGAGCAGATGGTGGACCGGCTGCTTTCCTATCCGGAGCGGACGCGGATGCAGATCCTGGCGCCGCTGGTGTCCGGCCGCAAAGGGGAGCACGCGAAGCTGCTGCAGGACATCCGCAAGCAGGGGTACGCCCGCGTGCGCGTCAACGGCGAAATCCGCGACCTGTCGGAGAAAATCGAGCTGGAAAAGAACAAAAAGCACACCATCGAGGTCGTCGTCGACCGGATCGTAATCAAGGAAGACGTGGCCCCGCGCCTGGCCGATTCGCTGGAGACGGCCCTGAAACTGTCGGGCGGCCAGGTGATCGTCGACGTGATCGACCACGAGGAGCTTCTGTTCAACGCCAACCTGTCCTGTCCGATCTGCGGGTTTTCCATCGGGGAACTGGCGCCGCGGCTTTTTTCCTTCAACTCCCCGTACGGGGCCTGTCCGGAATGCGACGGTCTCGGGGTGAAGATGATCATCGACCCGGACCTCCTGGTGCCCGATAAGAGCAAATCGATCCAGCAGGGCGCCTTCGAGGCGTGGGCCGGCAGCACGTCCAATTATTATCCGCAGTTTCTGGATGCGGTGTGCAAGCATTACGGCATTCCCACCGACGTGCCGGTCTCCGAGCTGACGGAGGAGCAGATGAATGTATTGCTTTACGGCACGGGCGGGGTGAAAGTCCGCTTCCGCTATGAGAACGATTTCGGCCATACCCGGGAGGCCTATGTGCCGTTTGAAGGCATCGTCCGAAATCTGGAGCGGCGCTACCGGGAGACGCCGTCCGAAAGCATCCGCGAATTCATCGAATCGTTCATGAGCGCGCAGCCCTGCACCGTGTGCCACGGGCGCCGGCTGAAAAAGGAAGCCCTCGCGGTGACGGTGGGCGGCCGCAACATCGCGGAGGTGACGGAGCTGTCCGTCGCCGAGGCCCAGAAGTTTTTCGCCAACCTTAAGCTGACGGAGAAAGAGCAGGCCATCGCCAATCTGATTTTGAAGGAAATCAACAACCGGCTCGGCTTTCTCGTCAACGTCGGGCTGGAATATCTCACGCTGTCCCGCGCCGCGGGCACGCTGTCCGGCGGCGAGGCGCAGCGCATCCGGCTGGCGACGCAGATCGGCTCCAGCCTCATGGGCGTGCTGTACATTCTGGACGAGCCGAGCATCGGGCTGCACCAGCGGGACAACGACCGGCTGATCCGGACGCTGCAGCAGATGCGGGACCTGGGCAACACGCTCATCGTCGTCGAGCATGACGAGGACACGATGCGGGCGGCCGACTGGCTGATCGACATCGGGCCCGGCGCGGGCATCCACGGCGGCACCGTCGTCGCGGAAGGCACGCCGGAGGAAGTGATGGCCAACGAAAAATCCATCACCGGCGCCTACCTCAGCGGCCGCAAGTTTATCCCCGTGCCGCTGGAACGCCGAAAGCCGAACGGCAACTGGCTGGAGATCGTCGGAGCCGCCGAGAACAACCTGAAGCACATCGACGTGCGCATTCCGCTGGGCGTGTTTGTCGCGGTGACCGGCGTATCCGGCAGCGGCAAGTCGACCCTGGTCAACGAAATCCTGTACAAGGCCCTGGCCCGGGAACTGCACAAGGCGAAGGTGAAGCCCGGCGAGTACAAGGAAATCCGCGGCATCGAGCATCTGGAGAAAGTGATCGACATCGACCAGTCGCCCATCGGCCGGACGCCGCGTTCCAACCCGGCCACGTACACCGGCGTGTTCGACGACATCCGCGACGTGTTCGCCGCCACCACGGAGGCGAGGGTGCGCGGCTACAAGAAGGGCCGTTTCAGCTTCAACGTGCGGGGCGGCCGTTGCGAGGCGTGCAAGGGCGACGGCATCATCAAGATCGAGATGCATTTTCTGCCCGACGTGTATGTGCCGTGCGAGGTGTGCAAGGGGAAGCGGTACAACCGCGAGACGCTGGAGATCCGGTACAAGGGGAAGAACATCTCCGAAGTGCTGGACATGACCGTGGAGGACGCCACGGAATTTTTCCGCAAC
>DATCLN010000169.1:0-2550 GCA_036563895.1 Paenibacillaceae bacterium | reverse complement strand
GCCTTGCTCACGACATCGGATTTGTCGCTGAATTCCTTCTGGGCCTCCACGATTTCCTGCCGGATGCTGGACATCTCCTGGTCGAGGCGGAACGCGGCTTCCGCCGCGAGGCGCAGCCGCTCCCGCACGTGTTCGGGAAGCTCGCCGCGGTATTTGTAATTGAGCGAATGTTCGATCGTCGCCCAGAAATTCATGGCCAGCGTGCGAAGCTGGATTTCCGCCAGCACCGGCTTGTGGCCCAGCGCCGTCTGCACCGGATATTCGACGATCAGGTGATAGCTGCGGTAGCCGCTTTCCTTGGGATTGC
This sequence comes from Paenibacillaceae bacterium, assembly GCA_036563895.1. Lineage (GTDB taxonomy): Bacteria > Bacillota > Bacilli > Paenibacillales > Paenibacillaceae > ZCTH02-B3. The sequence continues at coordinate 2,243 of DATCLN010000169.1, read as the reverse complement.
CGACGTAGTCTTTTTCCTGGACGACCCGCATGTCCCGGCGGTTGCGGATGAGCTCCGCCAGGGTGTAGATGTCTTCGACGAACTGGCACATGATGCGGATGCCCGCGATGTCCTCGATGCCCGTCTCGATCTGGTCAGGAGGGACGCCCAGGCGCTTGGCTTTTTCCAGGATGCTGGACACACTTTTCACCCGGCCGGTGACGAACTCGATCGGGGCGTAGGCGTCCCGTTCCTTCAGTTCGGCGCGCAGCGCCCTCAGTTTGACCTTCAGCTCTTCGACCGCCTGTTGATAGGGAAACAAAAACTGGTTCCAGTCCCGACCGTCCATCTGCATCACCTTCCGAAGCCCCGTTTCCGTCCCGCCGCCGGCGGCGAACCGCCCGGCCGCGTTCCGTCAGACCGTCTCCGCGCCGGTGCGGTCTCCTCGTCTTTCGGGGCGCTATGGAATGTACCTTTACTACCGGCGTTCCTGCCGGTGATCCGCCCCGACCGCGTCCGCCACGCGGGCAAAACCATCGCGCCGAAGGAGCGCCGCAAGTCCCCGGCAGATTTCCTTCACCACGCCGGGCCCCTTGTAGACCAGCGCCGTGTAGACTTCCAAAAGACTGGCCCCCGCCCGGATTTTTTCATACGCGCCGGCCGCGTCGAATATGCCGCCGACGCCGATGATGGGCAGGCGCCCGTCCGTCAGCGCGTACATTTTGCGGATCACTTCCGTGGACCTCCCGGCCAGCGGGCGGCCGCTCAGCCCGCCCGTTTCGGCGGCGTGCCGGTGCGTCAGCCCTTGCCGGTTCACGGTGGTGTTGGTGCAGACCACCCCCGCGATTCCGCTCTCCATGACGGTGCGGGCGATCCGTTCCAGCTGCAAGTCGTCGTTGTCCGGGGAGATTTTGACGAGCACCGGCTTTTCGGGCCCGCCCCGCCTTTCGGCCTGGATCCGGATTTCTTCCCGGACGGCGTCCAGCAGCCTCCGCAAGTCGTCGCCATGCTGCAGCCGCCGAAGGTCCGGCGTGTTCGGGGAGCTGACATTGACGACGAACAGATCGCCGTAGGGATACAGCACCTGCAGGCACTTGCGGTAATCCCGTTCCGCTTCTTCGTTCGGGGTCGCCTTGTTTTTGCCGATGTTGATCGCCACGGGAACGGGCCGGGGCCCGAGCCGTTCGAGCCGTCCGGCCATGGCCTCCGCGCCTTCGTTGTTGAAGCCCATGCGGTTGATCAGCGCGCCGTCGGAAGGAAGCCGGAAAAGCCGCGGTTTCCCGTTGCCGGGTTGAGCCAGAGGGGTGACCGTCCCCACTTCCAGGAAAGCCAGACCGATGGCGGCGAAACCGCGCACGGCCTTCGCGTCCTTGTCCATTCCGGCGGCAAGGCCGACGGGATGGCGGAACCGGAAGCCGAACAGTTCGACGGCCAGCTCCGGAAAGTCGGGGACTCCCCATGCAGCGGACATAAGTTCGGCGGCTCCCGGCATCCGGCCGAAGATCCCGAGACCGCCGACGACCAGCTGATGGGCTTTCTCCGGATCAAGGCAAAACAAAAGCGGCTTGCACGCGGTTTCGTAAAAGGACGGCATGATGGCGTCTTCCCTTCGCTCGTTTCGCGCACTTGCTGTCTCCGGATTCCAGTTTATCTTTTCCCGGACAAAAAGAAAAGGAGCGCGCGCCCGCCGGCCCGTCCGCTCCGTCCGCCGCCCCGTCCGCTCCGTCCGCCGCCCCCCGCTTCTTCCGCCGTCCTGCCGCTCTGTCCGACTCACCATCCTTTTTCGCAGCCGTCTGGTTTTTTGCCCATGAACCGTTTACAATAAAAGTTAAACGGCCGATTCGAGACGCAACAGACAAGAAAGAAGGTGGATTCCCATGAGCTCCTCTGCCAAGCGGAAACCGCCGGCACGACCCACGTCGCGGCAAGGCGAAGTCAACAGGAAGGCCCTGATCTGGCTGGGCGTCGCATTCGGTGTCATCGTCGTCGTGCTGGGTACCCTGATCGCCCTGGATGTCTGACCAATTCCACAGCGGCACCGCGACGGAAGCGGGCCGTTTTTTTTCAATGTCACCGGAACACAAAAACAGGGGAAGAACGCCGGGTTCTTCCCCTGCTTTCCTTGTACGCCCAGCATGGGCGTCATCTCTACGGTGAAAGTCCGGAATGGGGGCTGGCGAGCGCCTACCATTAGCCGAAGGCAAGGGTGCCTGCCGCGAGGCGGGATCTGAAGGAAGCCGGAGGCAAACGCACGGGCCAAGGTA
>DATCLN010000168.1:0-27382 GCA_036563895.1 Paenibacillaceae bacterium | reverse complement strand
GGATCGAAGCCAGAAGCAAAAACGGAGTGCTGTACATCCGCATTCCAAAGAACAAGGAAAGCGCGGCGGTCAGGAAAATCAAGGTCCGGAAGAAGGACGACTGACCGCGCCCGGACGGGGGGCTTGACGCCCCTTTTTTTTTTGATTACGATCAAGAAATGGAAATTACTATAAAAACTAAATCAGGAATTGTCGATAAAAAGACGAAGAAGTATTCATTATTTTTGGTTACAGGAGGCATGACCATGTCGCACCAGAACGCCGAACGGGCGCGGGTGAAGGCGATTTTGAGGAAAGCCGGGTTTGGCCTGCCGGAGCTGATTTCGCGTTTGTTAAAAGACATGCGTCTCATCAATAAACTTTACAGTTCGTATGCCGTGATTTTGGTGATTCTGGTGATTGTAAGCGCTTTTAACTTGATCGGCATCAACCAGATCGGCAATCGGACCAAGGAACTGTACGAGAAACGCCTGACGGCGGCCACCCAAATTCTTGAGCTGGCCGGAGAATTCCATGCCGCGAACGCGGCGACGGCTTCCATGGTGTTGCAATCCGCGGAGGACGCCCAAGCCCGTCTGTCGGACGTAGAGTCGCGCCATGAACGGATCGCCGGCCGGCTGACGACATTGGCGGAAGACATGGACCGATATGCCATCCATGCCGAGGACTTCTCCTCGTTCCAGATGGTGTGGAACAACTTTCTGGGGGACTGGGAGCAGATCAAGTCGGGGGTGCAAACGGGCAACGGCCGGGTCGGGGAAATCACCGGTCTTGAGCTGGCCAGAAGCTATTACACGAGGAACATGTACAACAAGGTGGAAGTGCTCAACGACTACCTGGAAAAATGGGTTGAAGCCAACACGGCGTTGGCCGAAGAGGCGTATCAGGCCGTGCTCGGCCAACGCAACGCGCAAATCGCCCTGCAGACCATTCTGGTCCTGGTGGCGCTGCTACTGACCGGCCTGGTGGGGTGGGCCGTCGCGCAATCCATCCTGAAGCCGCTCGACATGGTGGTGAGCGCAGCGGGGGAAATGGCCAAAGGAAAGCTTCGTCAGCGGGTGGAACTGGGCCGCAGCGACGAGCTGGGCTACCTGGCCGAGTCGTTCAACCGGATGGCGGAAAAAATCCGGGGCCTGATTCAGGAAGTGAAAAACGCGGGGGACAGGGTGTCCGGCACTTCCCGCGAGCTGTTCCAGATTTGCGAGAAAACGGAACAGGTGTCCCGCGACGTGGCCCGGGAAGTCGAACGGATTGCGGATGGCGCCATGAGCCAGATGAGGACGGCGGAAGAAAGCGCCCGGGCGGTGAACGAAATGGCCCAAGGCGTGCAGCAAATCGCGGAAGCCTCCGGAGAAGTGACGGAGCTGGCCCAGGCGGCCCATATGGAAGCGAAGGCCGGAACCGAAGCGGTGCAAAACGCCGTGCGCCAGATCGAGGCGGTCCAGAGCACGGTGGAAGGCTCGGCGGCCTTTATCCGCAAGCTGGATGAGCGTTCCGGGGAGATCGGCCGGATCGTGGAAATGATCACCGACATCGCGGCGCAGACGAACCTCCTGGCCCTCAACGCCTCCATCGAGGCGGCCCGGGCCGGGGAACACGGCCGCGGCTTCGCGGTGGTGGCCACGGAAGTGCGGAAGCTGTCGGAGCGGTCCAGGGAATCCGCCGAACAAATCAGCGTTCTGATCCGGGACATCCGCAGCGACATGGAGCAGGCCGTGGAAGCGATGAACCGGGGGACGCGGGAAGTGCAGGAAGGCGTCGCCGTGGTGAAAAAAGCCGGGGAGGCGTTCGAAAAGATCGCCGAGTCCGTCGACCGCGTGTTCGGCAAGATCGAGGGCGTCACGGCGGTGGTGGAAGAACTGTCCGCCAGCACGGAGGAAGTGGCGGCCTCGGCGGACGAAAGCGCCCGCATCGCGAAGGACGCTTCCGACAACACGCAAAAGGTGGCGGACGCCACCAGGGATCAGCTGGCTTCCATCGGACAAATCGCCTCGTCGGCCGGCGACTTGTACCAGATGGCGCGAAATCTGCAGGAAGCCATTTCAAGATTTGAGGTGTGAACCGCATTCCGCGGCGCCGGGGGACGCTTCCTCCTCCGCGCGCCTGAGCTCGTCCAGGGCGGCGAGGGTGTCCCGGTACGTGTTGCGCAGGTGCAGGAGCATGTCCGGCACGTTGCGGAACTTCCGGCACGTGCGCACCGTGCCCGGGCGGAACGCGTCGCCGTCCCTGGCCAGCACGCCCTGCCGGACCATTTCCCGCAGCGCCCGGCGCACCGCGCGGCGCAGGCCGCGACGGCCGCTCAGCTCCGGAACGGGGAAGGCGCCCGGCGGCAATTGCCGCAACCGGACGTTCACCGCGTGTTCGGCTTCTTCCGCGGTGAAACGCTCCGGTTTTTCTTCGAGCAGATAGTCGCACAGCGGCTGGCTCACGGTGATCGGCCGGACGGCCCGGATCTGCGTGAACGCGTCGAATTCCTCCCGCCAGGGGGCGAAGCGCACGTAGACGGACAGCCGCCGTCTGGCGTACGGGTCGTACGAGATGCCGATGAGCGAGCGCGCCTGCGCCAGCGCCTGAAGGCGCGGCAGCGCCATCCGGAACCGCTTCACGTATCCGGTGTCGCTCAGGCGCCCTTCCGGCGTCATGAACAGGGAAGCCCCCGCCCGGATCTCCTTCTCCAGCGCTTCCAGCTGGGCGCGGATCACGCTCCGCTGGCGGGCGCGGAACTCCGACCGGTAAGGCTCGCGCAGATCGAGCAGGGAGGCGGACTGTTGCGCCGCCTGCAGCACGCGGGGCGACCACAGATCCTTCAGCTTTGACCCGGCCGGCGCTCCGACGCGGCGAAGCGCCTCTTCCGCAAACACTTCCTCCGCCGGCAGATTGCCGTGCAGCCGCAGCGTGTCATAGGCGTAGCTGATCAGCGGCCGGGAAAGGGGCATGTTCTCGATCGGTCTGGCGCCAAGCATGTAGAAAAGGCCGCCCAGGTTGAGCCGGTTCACCAGCCGCAGAAGGCCCGGTGCCCGCGTGACCAGAAAGCCCGGCTCAAACAGCCGCTTCGACGCGACGAAGCAAAGGGGATGGCGCAGCGGATTGCGCAGCGCGAGGCATGGCGGAATGAACATGCCGTCGATGTCGTGCAGATGGTTGGAGATGATCAGCTCGCTTTTCTTTTGCCCGGGGATGCGCCCGAACACCCGGAGGCGGCAGGTGCATGACAGCACCGCGACCAGCCCGAGGGCGACGATCAGCCGCAGGGCGAGCACGCCAAGGGGCAGACGGACGGGCCGGCCCACGCGCAGCGCGGCGATTCCCCCCGCAAGGATGGCGCCCCCCGTGAGGATGAACAGGATGCGGTACCCCAGCGGCAGATTGTGGGCGTACTGGCTCAGCACCCAGCCGCCGACGGCGGGAGCAAGCACGGTGGGCAGGGTGGTGGCCATTTCCCAAAAGCCGAGATCCCGCGCCGTGTTGTTGGGATTGGGCAGCTTGTCGATGGCCAGGGCCCAGCCCGTGGAGGTATACGCGCCGTAGCCGATGCCGAAAAACAGCGCGAGGATCGCCAGCCAGACCGGTTCCTTCCACGTTTCCTCGCCAAGCAGGGCGAACCCCACGGCGGCGCCGGCCATCGGGACGCTGGCCGCGGCGACGAGATTGCGGCGGACCGTGCGGTCCGACACGCGCCCGATGTACAGGCTGGCGAAGGCCGCGCCGCCCAGGGCAAGCACGGCGACGTAGGACGTCTGGCGCGCCGCGTTCTGCACCTGCAGCACGTCCGTGAAGAAATAGAACACGAAGGTCATGAGCAGCATCATGCCGAAGGAGACGAAGCCCTGCGCCCAGAACACCCGGATGAAATCCCGGCTGCGTCCGAGCGGGGGGCGGGAAAGGTCGACGACGACGCCTTGCTCCTGGTCCGCACCCGCCGCGCCGGGGGCGCGCCTTTCGGCATTCTCGTGGACCTGCAGGGCGGTGAGCAGCAGCCCCGCCGCCAGGACGGCCGCCATGGCGAGCACCGCCCGTTCGCCCATCATGCCGGAGAAGACCAGCCCCGCGACGTTGCCGAGCAGCACCGCCGCCCCGCGCACGCCCGCCGCGCTGCCCCGCGTCTCCGGCGGCACCGATTCGGACCAGAGGGCCTGATAGCCCGCGATCGCCACGCCGCCGCCCACCATGGCCAGGAGCAGGAAGGGCGTATAGACCTCAAGCGAAGGAGAAACGGACATGCCGAGCAGTCCGGCCACGTTCAGGCCGCCGCCCGCCAGCAGGAACGCCTTGCGCCCGATCCCGCGGATGCGCCAGCGGTCGGACCAGATGCCTGCGGCCGGCGGCACGATCATGGCGATCAGCGAGCTGATCGCGGCGAGGCGGGCCAGCGTGGTGGTGTGGTTCGCGTAATCCAGCCTGAGCAGCGCTTCAGGAACCACGATGGTCATGAGTGCCGCGTTTTGGAAGCTGACAGAAAAAGCGTATACATTGACAAAGCCGACGCGCCTCTCCGCCGTGATTTCCCGCATCCGGAAATCCTCCTCCAAAGACCCGTGCGCAAGTTCTTTGAAGTTTTTTTAAATTATATTATACCATTTCGGATTTGGGACGCAGCGCAGGAGCTGACCGCGGCGGGCGGCCGCGGCGGGAAAAAAAGATCGAGGCCGCTCTTGAGGGCGGCCTCACGATTGGATGCCCGTCCCGAAGGCGGCCTTACGTTTCAGAAAAGGCCGCGGAATCCGCGGCTTGTTCCAATTCCCGCAGGACGTTGCGGAAATCCGGGGGAGCGTCGGGGGCGATCCGGTTTTTCAGCCCCGCGTCGGCCAAAGCCTTCAGTTTCGCCCTGGTGGCATGGGACATTTGAGCGGGAATCCCGAGGGAATCCAGCGTCCGGATCACTTCTTCCATCTCCGCCACCCGGCGTTCGGCGTGGATGGCCGACCGGGTGAGCAGGAAGTGGGCTGTCTCCTCCAGGGACCTCTGCCGCAGGGTTTCTTCCAGCGACGCCAGGATGTCGGACGAGACGCCGTACTTCTCGCTGGCCTGCACCGTTTCGAGCAGCAGCATGGTGAAGCCCTTCATGAATACGCTGCGGAACATCTTGAGGGCGGAGGCGCCGCCGGCGCGGGGGCCGGCGAAGGTCAGCCTCATGCCGTACTTTTCGCCGAACGCCAGGAACGCTTCCGCGCCGCTGCCGCTGACCAGGATCGGCACCCGGTGCCTGTGCGGCGGCACCGATTCCATGACGGCCGCGTCGACGAACAGGGCGCCCGTCCCGGAGATGACGGCGGCGATGCTTTCCTTGGTCATCGGCGACGCGGAGTTGAGGTCCACGTACAGGTGGCGCGGCTTGAGGAAGCGGACGGCTTCCCGGGCGACGGGTTCCGCCGCTTTGGCGTTCGTGGCGTTGAGGATCAGATCGCAGGAAGCGATGAGTTCCTCCAGGGAAGATTTCAGTTCCACGCCCAGCCGTCCGGCGCGTTCCCGCACCAGCGGGCCCAGCGCGGGATGGTCCATGCCGGCGTCAAAGGCGAGGATGTCCTTGAGCCCCTCGGAGCGCAGCCCTTCCGCGATGGAGGACGCCGCCTCCCCGAAGCCGATGAATCCCAGGACGGGAGCCGCCATGTCAACTCCTCCTTGCGCGATAGTCCTCCTCACTATCGTAATACACCACGTTTTCCCGTTCCAGCACCTGACGCAGGTTGTAAAAGTCCAGGCTCAGCTCGCCGCGCTCGATTTTTTCCACGGTGCCTTCTTCTTTCTGCAGCCTCTTCCGGGAAGCCTCCAGGGCGGCCTGCACGTCCTTTCGCTTCACCACGACGACGCCGTCGTCGTCGCCCAGGATCAGGTCGCCGGGGTCCACCGCAACGCCGCCGCACACCACCGGGGCGTTGACCCATCCGCCCCGCGACTTGGTGGTGCCCAGCGAATGGACGCCCCTCGCCCACACGGGGAAGCCGAGTTCGCGGATTTGCCGGACGTCGCGCACGCCGTTGTCGATGACGACGCCGGCAACGCCCCTCTTCATCAGGGCCCGGATGATCAGCTCGCCGATCATGCCGTAGAGGTTGTCGCCGCCGAGGGCCGTGATGACCAGCACGTCCCCGGGCCGGACCACCTCGATGGCCGCGTGGATCATGAGATTGTCCCCGGAATGGCAGGTGACGGTGACGGCGGGGCCGCACACCGCGCTGCCGGGGGCGACGGGCTTGAGGGAGGGGTCCATCAGGCCGATTCTGCCCTGCGCCTCGTACACCGTGGACACGCCGATGTCCCGGAAGGCTTCGACGATCTTTTCATCCGGCCGCTCAATGTTGCGGATCACGTATTTTTCCATCAGATCAGTTCCTCCCCGACCAGCGGGAAAAACCGGCTGAACGCTTCGGCATATTTGTAGCGGCCAATCCCCGAGCATCTGCGGGCGTGGTTGCCGCGCAACGCCGCCTTCGCCGCATAGTAGTCGATGAGGTGTCCCTGCGCCTTGAAGCAGTTCATCGCCGCCCATTTCTGCTCGTAGGTCTCCGTGATGTCGACGATGATGTCCGGCTTGAAGGCGCTGATTTCGGGCTGGTGCGGCTCAAAGCCGAAAATCTTGGCCTGCTTGGCCGTCTGGGTGCCTTCCATCCGCACGCCGTTGGAGGTGGACAGAACGGAAGCTTCGAAAACATACCTCGAGACGGTCTCGTGATCGGGGTTGAACGCGTCCTTCGGGCCGTGGGTCAGGATGATGTGGGGCCGCACTTCCCGGATCTTGCGGACGAGCCGGTCCATCCGTTCCGGCGTGATCGTCATGTGGTAATCCTCGAAGTCCCAGATCTCGTAGTTTTCCACGCCAAGGGCCTTCGCCGCGGCCTCGATTTCGGACCGCCGGATCGCCTTGACGTTTTCCAGCGTCTGGCCTTCCTGGTTCCACAGGTCGTTGGATTCGCCCCTGGCGCCGTAGCTCAGGATGACCAGATGGACGTTGGCGCCGTGTTTGACGTATTTCGCAATGGTGCCGCCGCCTCTCCACACGAAGTCCGCCGCATGCGCGCTGACGACCAGCAGGTTCGTATTGGAATCGATCATGGCCGATTACTCCTTGTCCTTATGATTCCACCAGATAGGAAGTGTTCTCCGCCGTCATCCGGCGGATTTCATCCTTGCGGAAGCCGCCTTCCAGGAGCTTGCCGACGAAGTCCATGAGCCCTTCGTCGGGATACGGTCCCGCCGGCTGGCCGAGGTCGGTGGACAGGATGCAGCGCTCGGGGCCGACGTGGCGGATTTGCGCGCAGACCGATTCCCAGGTATCCTTGCCCGTGTTCGGGGTGGTGTAGCAATGCTCCATGAAGGCGCCCATTTCCGCCAGTTCCTTCTGCTCTTCCTTGGAGAGCCGAAGGGAAGGGAAGTTGGGGTGCGTGACGACGACTTTGCGGATGCCGCGGCGCAGCGCCTCCTTCACCAGCACCAGCACTTCTTCCTTCCCCAGATGGCCGGTGGCCAGGATGAGCTGGTGGCTGGCGATCACTTCCAGCACCTCGGAAGCGGCCTTCGTCAGGCGGCCGTCTTCCAGAATGCGGATGGTGGGAAGCGGCCTGCCCCGCCGTTCGTATTCCATCCTCAGCTGCGCCCAGTGCGGCAGCTTGTCCGGCGGGCTGCGCCGGATGTGGTCCTGTTCGTTCGCCGAATCGAAGGTGGGCATCCAGATGATTTTCGCACCGTCGCGCGCCGCCATCTCCACGGCGATGGGATTGAGTCCGCCCACCGTGTTGTTCAGGCAGAGTCCGCCCACCGCGTTGTATCCCGGACGGAAGGCGTTGAGGAGCCTGGCCCGTTCCGCCGTGCAGAAATAATGGTTCTTGAGGCCGTGGCCTTTCATGCCGATGCGCATGAGCCGGTCGGCCATCTCCAGGTCGTCCAGCTTCCGCGGCAGGACGTCGGGGCCGGTGTGCACGTGGAGATCGTATGCGCCGGCGAGGATGTCTTCGTGCATCGTGCAGCAACACCACCTCAGCAGTTTGGTTTCTCAAAATTGTTAAACAATAATGAGTATCACCTTGAGTATACTTCTTGTATTTTCGGTCTGTCAATACGGCGGACGGCGCCTGAGCGGGGCCGTGCGGAAGCGATCCGGCACCGGCAGCCGGTCAGGACAGCGTTTCAGCAGCGGCGGTCTGACTACCGGCGCGGGCCGTACGACGACGCTTCAACATCGGGGCGATTGTCTGCCGTCGGGGGCTGTACGGCGGCGTTTCAGAAGCGGGGCGGCTGTTTGCCGGCGGCGGCGCAACAATATGGACAACAAATAACGCGGGGCGAATCGCCCCGCGTCGGACTCCATTGACCGCAGCGTTTTCAGACGAGAATCTGATGGTGCGTCTGGATGGTCTGGCGGATGTTGCCCACGTGCCGGCGGATCCGCTCTTCTGCCAGGGCGGGATCGCGCGCTTGGAGCGCCTCCAGGATCTGCCGGTGTTCCTCCAGCGATTCCTGGTTCCGTCCCGGCACGAGCACCGTGCGGAGGTGGTAGCGAAGCAGCTGGGTCTTGATGACGTTGACCATTTCCACTGCCTGCCGGTTTTCCGAAGCGTCGTAGATGATCTGGTGGAACTTCCGGTTCAGGTTCGAGTATTCGTCCAGCCGGTTGTTTTTCAGGTGATCTTCCATCTGGAGGTACACTTCCTGCAGCTCGCGGAGCTGCCCGTCCGTGATGGAGGCCGCCGCCCGGCGGGCCAGCAGCCCTTCCAGCACTTCCCGGATCTCCAGATAGTTCAGGATTTCGTCCAGGGTGTGGGATTTGACCGTGGCGCCCTTGTTTTCCTCGATTTCCACCAGGTTTTCCCGTTCCAGCTTCAGAAGGGCTTTCTTGACCGTGTTGCGGCTGACGCCGATCAGCTTGGACAGGTCGCTTTCGTTGAGCTTCTGCGACGGACGGTAGGTGCCGTCCAGGATTCTGTCCTTGATGAACTGATAGGCATATTCCATTGGTCTTGTCATGTTCGGTTTCCCCATTTTTGCAACATTTTAATTTTATTTATATCATTGACATGCAAATGGATTCAACGGCGACAATGAAGCCGCGGCGTGTGCCGGAAGACCCGCCGGCGGCCGCGGGGCGTTCACGGAATGGACACAAACCGTGTGGAAAATGTCTGTCCGGCGGCGTTCAAACCGTTAGAAAACGGTCACAAATGCACGTTGACGCTTTCAAACACGTTGTTTTATATTATTGTTAAACAAAATTGTTTAAATTATACGAGGAGAGGGTGCCCATGGCCGAACATCCGGCGGAACCGATTTTTGACATCGCCCATCTGGGGCATGTCGAGCTGCTCACCCCGAAATTCGAGGAAAGCCGCAGGTTCTTCCTGGACGTGATGGGGCTGCAGGAAGTCGAAAGGAGGGGCGATTCGTCCTATCTCCGCTGCTGGGGCGACTGGGAAAAGTACAGCCTGAAGCTTACCGCCGCACCCCAGGCGGGAGTCGCCCACATCGCGCTGCGGACGATGAGCCCGCAGGCGCTGGAGCGGAGGGTCAAGGCCATCGAAGCCGCCGGATACGGCGGGAAGTGGACCGAAGGGGACTTCGGCCACGGACGGTCTTACCAGTACCGCGGACCCGACGGACATCTGATGGAGCTCTATTATGAAACGGAGTTTTACGAGCCCCCGGAACATCTGCGGCCGACGCTGAAGAACCAGCCGCAAAAGTTCACCGGACACGGCGCCGCCGTCAAGACGCTGGACCACATCAACCTGTTCTCCTCCAATCCGACCGCCGACGGCGAATTCGCGGAAAAAGTCCTGGGCCTGCGCAAGTCCGAGGAAATCGTGCTGGACGACGGGCGGCACGGCGCGGTCTGGTACCGGGCGACCAACAAGTCCTACGACATCGTGTATTCCCTGGACGCGACGGGATCGAAGGGACGTCTGCACCACATTTCCTTCGCGGTGGAATCCAACGACGGCATCTGGCGGGCCGCCAACCTGTTCGTCGACCAAGGCGTGTTTATCGAATTCGCGCCGGCGAAGCACGCGATCAACCAGACCTATTTTGTGTACGTCATCGAACCGGGCGGCAACCGGGTGGAAATCTGCGCCGGCGGGTATCTGATTTTCGCGCCGGACTGGAAGCCGATCACCTGGACGCAGGCGGAACGGGCCCGCGGCCAGGCGTGGGGCAACAAGACGGTGGAAACGTTCCACACCTACGGCACCCCCGTGGTTGGCGACCCGGTGTTGTGAAGACGGCGATTCCCGACATCCTGTTCATCACAGAGGAATTCCCCCCAACGAATCGCGAGACAAACAAGACCGCGCGGACGCATTCCGTCCGCGCGGTCTTGTTCCATTGGGGGAGGATCGGATCAGATCAGGATCTGGTAGTTTTCTTCGATGACCCGCCTTACGCTGGCGATGTGGTGTCTGACCGCTTCCTCGATCCGGTCCGGATCGCGGCTTTTCAGCGCCTCCAGAATCCGCTCGTGCTCCCGGTAGGATTCCATGTTCCGGCCGGGAACCAGGACGGTGCGGAAATGGTAGCGGTTCAGCTGCGTCTTGATGATGTTGATCAGTTCCACCGCCTGCTGGTTCGTGGAAGCGCCGTAGATGATCGAATGGAACTCGCGGTTTTTCGCGGAGTATTCTTCGAACTGGTTTTGCTCCAGGTGGGCGCGCATTTCCGCCAGGATTTTTTCCAGCCTGCGGATGTCGGACGCCGTGATGTTCTGCGCCGCCTTGCGGGCGACGATGGCCTCCAGCGCCTCCCGGATCTCCAGGTAGTTGACGATTTCCTCGAGGGTGAAGGACTTGATGGTCGCGCCTTTGTTGTCCTCGATCTCCACCAGGTTTTCCCGCTCCAGCATGAGCAGGGCTTTCTTGACGGTGTTCCGGCTCACGCCGATCTCTTCCGCGAGCTGGCTTTCCACCAGCTTCTGGGTCGGCTTGTACGTGCCGTCCAGAATGCGGTTTTTGATGAGCCGGTACGCGGCTTCAGACTGTTTTCCCATATCGGAGTCCCTCGCTTGCGACGTAATGCGGGATCAGTTGTTCATCATCTGCGGCAGCCACAGCGTAAGCTGGGGCACGTAGGTCAGCAGGAACAGCACCATGATCGCCACGATGACGAAGGGCACGATCGCCCGGATGAGCTTCTCCAGCTTGACTTCGCCCACCGCGGAGGCGATGAACAGCCCCGCGCCCACCGGCGGCGTCAAAAGCCCGATGGTGGCGTTGAGGCAGAGCACCACCCCGAAGTGGACCGGATGGATGCCGTATGCGTGGACGAGCGGCATGAAGATGGGCAGCAGGATGACCATGACCGCCAGCTCGTCGATGAAGATGCCGGTAAAGAGCAGGAACAGGTTGACCAGCAGCAGGAACACCCATGGATCGGACGTCAGCGCGCCGATCGCTTCCACCGCTTTTTGCGGAATTTGTTCAAAGGCCAAAATCCACCCGAACACGCTCGCCATGGACATGAGCATCGTCACGGTGGCCGTGGCGATGGCGGCGTTGGCGAGGATGCGCGGGAAATCCCGCAGCTTCAGCTTCCGGTAGACGAGCATGCCGAAGAGGATCGCCAGGACGCAGGCCACGCCGGCCGATTCCGTTGCCGTGAACGCGCCGGACATCGTGCCGCCGATGATGACGGCGGGGACGGTGAGCGCCGGCAGCACCTTCAGGAAGCTGATGCCCACCGCCTTGAGCGGCGCCCGCTCCGTGCGCGGGTAATGGTGCCAAAAACCGAGCAGGGCGATGAGCCCCGCGAGGGACAGCGCCAGAATGATGCCCGGGATGATGCCGGCGATGAACATCTGGCTGATGGAGGTGCCGGAACCCACGCCGTAGATGATGAACAGCATGCTCGGCGGAATGATGGGGCCGAGCAGCGCGGCGGAAGCCGTGGTGGCGGCGGCAAACTCCCGGCGGTAGCCTTCCTTTTCCATCTGCGGAATCATCACGCGGCTCATCATCGCCGTCTGGGCGGTCGCCGAACCGATGATGGAGGCGAGAAACATGTTGGCCATGACGTTCACGTAGGCCAATCCGCCGCGGAAATGTCCGACCGCCTTGCGGGAGAAGTCGATGAGCCGTTCCGTGATCCCCGACGCGTTCATCAGCTCGCCGGCCAGCATGAACAGCGGAATCGCCAGCAGGCTGAAGCTCTGGACGCCGGAGAACAGCCGTTGCGGGATGTTGAGAAACAGGCCGTACTGCGCGCTGAGCAGGATGTAGGCCACGCTGGTGAGCCCGAGCACCAGGGCAATCGGAATCCGCATCAGCATCAGCACGATAAAGATGAGCAGCGCAATGGCCATCAGGATTCCTCCTTGCCGGCGCGGACGAGCAGATCAAGGGAATGCACCGCCATGCCCGCAAAGCCGATGGGCACCGCCAGATAGGGATAGAACATGGCGAACCCCAGCGAAGGCGATTTTTGCAGGAACATGGAAGGCAGGCTCAGCCAGCGGACCGAAAGATAGATGATGAAGGCGGCGAACGCCACGATCAGCGTCCAGCCGAGATACAGCACCGCGCGGCGGGCGCCCGGGGAGAGCCGGTCGAAAAGAAAAGTAACGGCAGCGGCTTGCTGCCGTTTGATCCCCATGCTCCCCCCGATGAAGGTCACCCACACCAGGGTGTAGATGGCCAGCTCCTCCGGCCAGTGAAGCGGGTGGTTGAACGCGTACCGGAACAACACCTGGGCGAAGATGGAGACGAGCATCACCGTCATCAGGACGATGACCAGCACGCGCTCAACCTCGAAAATGGCGTTGCTGAGTTTGTGCAGCAGCTTCATCACAAGCCTCCTAACAAGCCTCCCGGCAAGCCATCAGGATCGGTTTTATTTGTTTTGCTCGATGAAGGCTTTGATGACGGCGTTTTTCGCGGCATACGCGTCGTGGATTTCCTGGGCGACTTGCAGGAACGGGGCGATGTCCGGCAGCGTGGTGACCGTAAGCCCTTTGGCCTTCGCTTCTTCCACGCGGGACGACTCCAGCTCGATCCCTTTTTGGACGCCCCACTCCACGGCCGCCAGCATCGCTTCCCTGACGATTTGCTGATCTTCCGCGTCCAGTTTGTCGAACACGATCTTGCTGCCGATGGCGACTTCCGGGAACGTGATGTGGTTGGTGAGGATCAGATATTTGCTGATTTCATAGTACTTTTGCGACAGCAAAGCGTCCAGGTCCACGTCGATGCCGTCGATGACGCCCGTCTGGAGCGAGGTGTACACTTCCGGCAGCGGCATCGGCGTCGGTCCCGCGCCGATCTTGTTCCAGAATTCCTGGAACACCGGGCTGCCCGGCACGCGCAGCTTCTTGCCCTTCAGGTCGTCCAGCGTCTTGACTTCGGTGTTCTTCATGAGGACGTGACGGTTGCCGGCGAAGAACACGTCGAAGCCGACCAGGCCCTGGGCCTCCAGATCCTTCATCATCTGCTTCGCCGCTTCGCTCTGCCGCGCCTTGGCGGCTTCCGACAGGTTCTCGAACATGAACGGCATGAACCATCCGTTCATCGATTCGGAGCGGCTGCTCATGTAACCGTTGCTGATGAGGGCGAAGTCGAGGGTTCCCGTCTCCACCTGCTGCACCATTTCCGCTTCCGTGCCGAGCTGTCTGGAGGGATAGATGTCGACCGTCATGCGTCCGCCGCTTCTGGCTTCCAGCTCTTCCTTGAACTTTTCCGCCGTCATGTGCTTGACGTGGGTGTCGTTGGCTTCATGACCCAGCTTGAATTTGTAGCTCGGTTTTTGCGCCGCGGGAGACGACGGCTGCTGGGTCTGCTGCTGTTGCTGCTGGGGCGACGGGGAAGGAGAAGGCGTCGAAGCGGATTGCGAACCGCCACCGGACCCTCCGCCGCACGCTGCCAGAAGAGAAAGCGTTAACATCAATACCAGGCCGACAACCATTTTTTTCATCTGTTTGGTCACCCCGTTCATAATTTTTGAGTTCATTTTTGTTGAACAATTTTGTTGCAACTAATTATATTGCAACATCGGTCACCTGTCAACGAAAAAAACATGCCCGTAATGTTGATCTTATCATGCCCATGGAGGGTGGGGAGAGCGGAGCGGCCGTTGTAAAATAATGACTGCGGGATGACTGCGGGGACTGCCGGGCCTTTGGTCCGGATCTGGGGAGAGGCGGGGAGCACGCGATGGCTTTATGCGTATTTGTCTACGGCACGTTGCGCCGGCATGAATCGAATCACGGCCTGATGCGCGGCGCGAAACGGATATCCGGCCAGGCGCACATTTTCGCCCGGCTCTGGGACACCGGCCTGGGGTATCCCGTCGCGGTGCCGCATCCGGAGGACAGGGTGTACGGCGAGCTGTACGAAGTCGACGCCGACATTTTGGCAGAACTGGACGAGCTGGAAGGATACACCGGCCCGGAGGGACCCAACGAATACGACCGCGTGACATGCGCCGTCTACACCGAAGGCGGCCGCCGCGAGGCTTATGTGTATGTGGTGTATGAGCCCCCGGAGGACGGCGTGCGCCTCGTCTCCGGCGACTGGAAATGGGAGCGCCTCGTCAGGGAGCGGTCCGATTTTTATTATTTCTCGTACGGATCGGACGATATGGCGGAGCGCCTTGCGGGAGGCGGATGCGATCTCGGTCCGGCTGTGCTGCGGGACCATGTGTTGACGGTGTCGGGTGCGGAAGCCGGGCGTGCGTTACCCGATCTTGCCGAGCGCGTAGGGGAA
The DNA here is from genome assembly GCA_036563895.1 of Paenibacillaceae bacterium. GTDB lineage: Bacteria > Bacillota > Bacilli > Paenibacillales > Paenibacillaceae > ZCTH02-B3. The sequence continues at coordinate 12,707 of DATCLN010000168.1, read as the reverse complement.
AGGGTGGAAGGCAGACTGTTCAGGGTGGAAAGAGACGCGCTGCGCGACTTGTTCTTTCCGACAGCCCCGGCAGCCGGCGAAGTCCCGCCGTACCGTCCCGCGTTCGTCGACGTCGAGTTCCGGGGGCGGACGCTGGCCGACGCGGTCACCCGCAAATTGCGGCGGTGAAAAAAACGCATTGCGGCTTGAGCGCGGAACCGTTACAATCTTCTTGATATGGCATCGGACATGCAGCGGAACCATAAACCGGAAAAGGTCCGGCCGAGGGAAACGGGGGCAACCGGAAAAGGACCGGTCGGGCAACCCGGGGGAAAGCGGAAGAATTGGCCGGGGAAAATCGGGACAACAGGAAAACGCGCCTGACGGGGGATGGGCATGCGCAGAGCGTACTGGAAGGAAGCCGTGGTCTACCAGATTTATCCCCGCAGCTTCATGGACTCGAACGGCGACGGCATCGGCGATTTGCGGGGCATCCTGTCGAAGCTGGATTACATCCGGGAGCTGGGCGCCGATGTCATCTGGCTCTGCCCGGTGTACAAGTCGCCCAACGACGACAACGGATACGACATCAGCGATTACCGCGACATCATGGACGAATTCGGCACGATGGCGGACTGGGAGGAGTTGCTGGAAGGCATCCATAGGCGGGGCATGAAGCTGATGATGGACCTGGTCGTCAACCACACTTCCGACGAGCACCCCTGGTTTGTCGCGTCCCGGTCATCCAGGAACAACCCCTACCGCGATTACTACATCTGGCGCCCCGGCCAGGACGGCCGGGAGCCGAACAACTGGCTTTCCTTTTTCGGCGGATCGGCCTGGGAGTACGACGAACGCACGGGAGAGTACTATTTGCACCTTTTTTCCCGCAAGCAGCCCGACCTCAACTGGGAAAACCCCCGCGTGCGGCAGGAAGTCTACGACATCATGAGATTCTGGCTGGACAAGGGCGTGGACGGGTTCCGCATGGACGTCATCAACTGCATCTCCAAGACCCCCGGCCTGCCGAGCGTCGGGGAAGCCCGCTACGCCTGGGGAGGCGAACACTTCCTCAACGGGCCGCGGGTGCACGAATTCCTGCAGGAAATGCACCGGGAAGTGCTGTCCCGCTACGACGTCATGACCGTGGGCGAAACGCCGGGGGTCACCGTGGAACAGGCCCGGCTGTACACGGGGGAGGACCGGGGCGAGCTGCAGATGGTGTTCCAGTTCGAGCACATGGAGCTGGACGCCGGCCCGGGCGGCAAATGGGACCTGAAGCCGTGGACCCTGCGGGAGTTCCGGGCCGTGATGCACAAGTGGCAGGCGGGCCTTGCGGACATCGGCTGGAACGCGCTGTACCTGAACAACCACGACCAGCCGCGGATGGTGTCGCGCTTCGGGGACGACGGCAAGTACCGCAAGGAATCGGCGAAACTGCTGGCCACCCTGTTGCACACGCTGCAGGGGACGCCGTTCATCTACCAGGGCGAAGAGCTGGGCATGACCAACGTCAAGTTCGGCTCCATTGAGGATTACCGGGACATCGAAACGCTGAACATGTACCGGGAATACACCCTGGAACGCGGCCTGCCGGCGGACTGGGTGCTCAGGCTGATTCACGCGAAGGGGCGGGACAACGCCCGGACGCCCATGCAGTGGGACGACTCGCCCAATGCGGGTTTCACGTCCGGGACACCCTGGATCAAGGTGAATCCCAATTTTACCGAGATCAACGCCAAAGAGTCCCTCGCCGACCCCGATTCGATCCTTCATTATTACAAAAAGCTGATCCGCCTGCGCAGGGAACACGACATCGTGGTCTACGGCCGGTACGATCTCATCCTGGAGGACCATCCGCAGATCTACGCCTTCACCCGCACGCTGGGGCAGGAGCGGTGGCTTGTCATGCTCAATTTCTCCAGGCGGGAAGCGCGGTTCGAGCTGCCCGAACATTTGCGCCATTCGGGCCGGCAGCTCATGATCGCCAACTACGCCGACGCCGACGGGCGGGAGCCCATCGACCGGCTGGAGCTGAGGCCCTACGAGGCGCGGGTGTACCGGCTGCTTCCGTGAAAAGACCTTTGGTCCGGCCGCCACATGGTTTTGTACGATGTTCTGCAGCATCGCCTGACAGGTGCAGCATCAAAAAAGGCAGCGCCTGACGCTGCCTTTTTTGACGGTTCACCCATTTCTCCCGATTCCCGAACGGTTACAACGTCGGTTTGAAGAACATGAACAGAAAGAGGAGCACGCCGAGGGCGCTGATCAAATATTGCAGTCCGTTCACCCTGGCCACGCCTGCGGCGAGCTCCGGCGAAAGGGGCCGGTCGGGGGATTCGGCGGAGGAAAAGGCCTGGGCGGCCACCTTCTTCGCGATGGGCGCCAGAACGCCGATGACAAGGATTTGAATGATGACATACAGGGCGATGGAACCGTAAATCCAGAACTGGCCGAATCCGTAATCGCCCAGCCAGGCGAGCAGCAGGCCGGTGAGCACGGCGAGCGAACCCAGGATTTTGGGGAACTTTTCCAGGATTCTCATCAGGCCGAGAGATCCCCTCAGCTGGCCGAGCGTCTGCCCGCTGCGGAACAGGATGTGCCCGAAAAAGGTCGGTCCGATGCCGACGACGGCGCTCAGGACATTCAGACAACCCGTAACCGTTGATGGACATGCGGGATCCCCTTCCCGGAAGTATTATGAAGGAAGTATCATGATTTTCGGTCTTGATACATGACGGAAACCTTAATCGAATAATGATCGTCATAGCTTTCGTTTATCAAGATGATGAGCGTCTTATTGTCCTTCATGCCGGTGATGTTCGGCGGATCCGTCACCTCGGTGACGTCATACCCGTTGTCTTGCAAGTAGGTTTTATACATGCCGATGATGGATTCCATGCTCTCGTTGGTCAAATAATCGATCGACGTCGTGACGCCTTCCCCGGAATCCGTTATGGCCGTTCCCATGGTGACCGTGTAATCGTCCGGAAACGGAATGTCCCTGGGGAACTGCTCGGGGATCTTCTGGCGGATCTCGAACGCGTCTTTCGCCGCGCCGGCGGATGTCCCTTCCTTTCCTCCGTTCCCATCGGCTCTGTTCGCCGCGTCGCCGTTCCCGCCTCCGCCGCAGGCCGCCAACAACCATGCCGAGATCGCCAGGATGGTCGCGCCAAAGGCCAGTTTTCCCTTCAGGTTCATCCGATCGTTCTCCCCCGGTTCCGTCAAAACTTTTCCATCACTCCTATACCACCCCGAGACTGTCATTTTCCATGCCAAGTTGAAGTTGGCGAACTCTCATTCCATTGACAGGGTCTGGCACCCTTTGGGGATTTTCCATAAACTATTATTAATTGATCGGAGGGGAAGTGTCCGGGGGGCGGCTTTCATGAGAACGGTGCGGGAGGAACTGGGCAGGCTGGGTGCGGACCGGTTCACGGGACGCGAGTCCGAATTGCGGAGGATGGAAGCGGAAGCGCTGCATCCGGAGTGGCGGATGGTATATCTTCACGGGCTCAGCGGTCTGGGGAAAACGGCGCTGCTCCGCCAGTTCTGCCGAAGAAATCCGAACATCCCCGCCTTTTTTCTTCATCTTCAGGGTCCGTCCAAGCATGCGCGGGGATGGCCTTGTGACTACGCCGTTCATGTGGAGCGGTTTGTACCGGAAAACGAAACGCCTCCGGTGACGGAGGCGGGGTTTGCGATCGGTCTGGAAGAGCTGCAGGACCGTCTTCCCGGGATGATGGCGGCGGATTCGCCAACCGTGCTGATCTTCGATTCCATCGACGACTGGAAACCGGTCAGCGATTGGCTGCGCGTCCGGTTCTTCCCTTCGTTGCCGGTGGCCGCGCGCGTGTTTGCCGCCTCGCGGTTTCCGCCGGATGCGTCGTGGACGGGCGAAGCGGGATGGGCCCGGTCGATTGTCCGTCTGGAGCTTCGTCCCCTCGATCAGATCGCGTCGTTCCGTTACATTGAATCGTACGGCATCCGGGATTTTGAGACGTGCCATTACCTTTCCAAATTCGCCAGGGGACTTCCCGTCGCCCTGCGCATCCTGTGCGAAGACACGATCGAGTCCGGCATCGAGGAAGTCTGCTCGAACTATTACAAGCAACAGTTTTACGACCGCATTTCCCGGCAGCTGCTCCAGGGCATGCCGCTGGGCGATGACGGACTGGACATGCTGGACGCCGCTTCCCTGCTGTGGAATTTCGACATCGACGCCATTTCCCGACTGCTGGAGGTCCGGGTGCCGGCGGCATCGTTCCGGGCGTTCTGCGACCTGCCGATCGTCGAACCGACCGATGCCGGCTGGCGCATCGTCAAGGCCGCCAGATTCTGGTTCCGGAAAGAATTTGCCCGGCGCGCGCCGGAACGTTATGCCGCCATGGTCAACCGGGCAAGAAGGTACTGGATGGATAAGCTGGAGGCGGCCGACTCCGAAGCGAAGCGGAATCTGTACGTCAATCTGCTTTATTTGACCGACAACGACGTGCTGCATACGTATTGCTACCAGGAATCGCTGGATCAATACGTCATCCGTCCCCTGCGCAGGGAGGAACTGGGTGCGGTACGGGAGATGTACGTCTCCTTTCACAACGTCATGCCGGCCTTTTTCCGGGAAAGCACCTATCAGGAACAGTATCTGGAAACCTACTGGGAATTGTCGCCCGAGACGTTTTTCGGCTTCTACCGCGGCGGCCGGCTGGCGGTGTTCATGTCCATGCTGCCGCTGACGCCCGGGGTCCGGCGGGAACTGCAGCGCAATCCGGTCTACAGAAACTATATCGCCCGTTCGGAGGAGACGGAAGGCGATACGGTCATGTGGATCGCCGCGTTCCTTCCCGAATATGGCGCAAGCGCGGTCGGCGAGGTGTTTCTGTACGGGTTTTCGAAGCTGGCGGGCCGGGGGCGGATGATCGTGATCACGCCGTTCCTGGAGGCCCACCGCCTCATGGAAGGGATTGGCTTCGAACCGTTGCCGTGGGCCGATTATACGACGGAGAACGGACTGTATCACAAGGCCTGCCGGCTGGATCTGAAGGACGTCGAGACGCTGAACGCGGTGATGAGCTCGGGAAGCGGCGAACACCGGCTGGCTTCTCCTCCCCGTATGTCCCGGGAGGAAGCGCATGCCCATGTCAAAAACCTGCTTGTGCATTTCCACGATTTCGAGCAAAGGGCGGATATCGTCGGGCGCTGCCCGTACATGCGGATGCGCTGCCATTCCCGCCAGGAGCTGGCGAAGGCGGCGGAGACCATCCGCAAACTGGTGGTTTCGCTGTTGGAAACATGGTCCCGGAGCAACGGGGCCCAGGCCGTTTGCGGCCAGATTCTGCACCTGTGCTATATCCGGAAAATCGGCACGCACGAAACGATCGCCGCCCGCCTCAATCTTTCGCTGAGCACGTACTACCGGCACCTGAAAAAAGGAACGGCTCTGCTGGCCGAAGCGTATGTCGTCCACCTGGGCATTCTGCAGGATTGAGCGGTGTCAGCCGGTCCGCGCCGGGCAGGCGCCCGGAGAAATCGACGCAGGGTCGCGGAATCAACCGTCGGTTTCGGCCAGCGCTTTTCGGAACTCCTCGGTGAGCAGCGGCACCACCTCGAACAGGTCGCCGACGATGCCGTAGTCCGCCACCCTGAAAATCGGCGCTTCCGGATCCTTGTTGATGGCGACGATGACGCGCGACTGGCTCATCCCGGCCAGATGCTGGATCGCGCCGCTGATGCCGCAGGCGATATAGAGATCCGGCGTGACCACCTTGCCGGTCTGGCCGATCTGCAGCGAATAGTCGCAATACCCCGCGTCGCAGGCGCCGCGGGAGGCGCCGACCGCCGCGTTCAGCACTTCCGCCAGCCGCTCCAGCACCTGAAAACCGTCCGCGCTTTTCACGCCCCGGCCGCCGGAGACGACGATGCGCGCTTCCGTCAGATCCACCTTGCCGGACGTCTTGCGCACGACCTCCTTCACGACGGCGCGAAGGTCGGCGGGCGGGGCATAGGGGATCTGCGTCACTTCCGCCCGCGAGCCGGGAACGGCCTCCGCGGCGGGGAGGTTGTTCGGCCGGAACGTCACGACGAGCGGCCCCGCCGTGAACCGCTTCGTTTCGAACGCCTTGCCGGCGTAGATCGGCCGCGTGAACAGGAGGCCGGCGGCGTCCTTTTCCAGCGCGACGACGTCGGAAATTTGCCCCGCGTTCAGGTGCGCGGCCACCTTCGGCGCCAGATCCCGGCCGATGGCGGTGTGCCCGAAAAAGACGGCGTCCGGCTGCACCGCGTCCAGCACGGCGGCGAGGGCGGGGAAATACGTTTCCGGATTGTAATGCGCCAGATCCGGATGGTCCACGGCCGCCACCCGGTCGATGCCGCAACCGGCCAGTTCCTGCGCGAACGCGGCCACCCCGTGGCCGATGATGGTGGCCTCGATCCGGTCGCCTTCTTCGCCGGCGAGCTTCGCCGCCCGGATCGTTTCCAGCGCGACCCGGCGGAGCTTGCCGTTCCGCGCTTCCGCGACGGTCAAAAAGGTTTTGCCCATGGGGGCGTCCTCCTCTCAATGGGGGTACAAACGGAAAAACGATAAAACGAGGCGCTTTGCGGCGAAGGCGGGCGTCAGAGCACCTTCGCTTCGGTGCGGAGCAGGCGGACGAGCGCGGCCGCCTGCTGCGCGGGGTCGCCCCCGATCCGCTGCCCCGCCTGGCGCGCGGGCGGCAGCGCGAGCGATACGCGCGCGGTTTTCGGGGCGACGTCCGCTTCCGTCAGGCCGAGATCGTCGAGGGTCAGCCGCCGGAACGGCTTCCGCTTCGCCTGCATGATGCCGGGCAGGGACGGATAGCGGGGCTCGTTCAGCCCCTGCTGTGCAGTGAACAGGGCCGGGAGGGTCACTTCCACCGTTTCCGTATCCCCTTCCGCGTCGCGCAGGACGGTGGCCTTCCGCCCGTCGGTCTCGAATTTGACGATCGAGGATACGTGCGGGATGCCCAGCAGGTGGGCCACCCGGATCGCGACCTGCCCGGCGCCGTTGTCGACGGAGAAGTAGCCGCCGAGCACCACGTCAAACGGTTGCCGCTGCAGGTACGCGGCGAGCGCGCGGGCGACGGCGAACTCGTCGTCGCCGATCCGTTCGTCCGAAATGAGCGCGGCCTCGTCGGCGCCCATCGCCAGCGCCGTGCGCAGCGCTTCCGCGCAGCGTTCCGGCCCGGCCGATACGACGACGACCCGGCCGCCGTGCCGCTCCCGGATCCGGATCGCCTCTTCCACGGCGTACTCGTCGTACGGGTTGAGGATGAACTTCACCCCGTCCTCTGACACCGTCCCGCCCTGGATGACGATTTTCTCCTCGGTGTCAAACGTCTGTTTCAGCAGCACCACCACGTTCATCTTCGCCGCACCCTCCCCATAAGAATGAAATGGAAATTGACGGGCAGCCAACCGAACCGCCTATTTTTTCAGCCCTCTCAGGAAAAATTCCACCGTCCCGTCGACCTGCGCCGTCAGCGAATACTTGCGGCCCCCGATAAGCCACGAGGTGACGACCTCGTCCATGGCGCCGAACACGAGCAGGCGCGTCAGCTTCACGTCGAGATCGGGGCGAAACAGCCCTTCTTCCACCCCCTGCCGCAGGATCTTTTCAATGAGCTGGATGTACGGCTTCAGGACCTGGCCGATGGCCTTGCGCAGCTCGAGTGAACTTTGCCGGAGTTCGATCTGCGTCACGTACGCCAGCGGAACGTTCCGCTCCAGTTCGGCGAAATGGAGTTCGCAAATTTTCCGCAGCGCCTCCTCCGCCGAATCCGTCTCCCGGACGCTGGCGTGGAACCGTTCGATGAGGTCGCCCAGCCGTTCCCGGAACAGGGAGATGAGGATATCTTCCTTGTTTTTGAAATATAAATAAATCGTCCCGTCGGCGACGCCCGCTTCCCTGGCGATCCGCGCCACCTGGGAATTGTGGTAACCGTGCTGAGCGATGACGCGGAGCGCCGCGTCCAGGATGGCATGATATTTTTCTTTTTTCCTGCTTGTCATCGGGTCACCTCGAATGGTAAAATCAGAGCAAACTGAATGAATGCTCATTCATTTTTTCTTCATCTTATGGGAATCGGTGCCGAATGTCAATCCGTTTCGCCCGGGATGCTCCCATAAGATTTTTGAAAAACGGGAGGTGTAATCGCTTACACCGTGTTTGCCAGGCGATCAGATGACTCTTGCGGCAACCCTGGAGGCGGTGTCATGTCCAACGGGAAGGAAGAGGACTGATGGCGTGGCGGATCGTGAATCTGCTGCTGTTTTTGGCCGTCACCGGATACGCGGTGTACCTGTTCGGCCTCGCCGTGTACCGCCGCTATTCCTATTTGAAACTGGGCCGGCCTTACGATTTCCGGCAGCGTCACCGGGAGCGGCTGCGGGCGTTTGCCTCGGAAGTGTTCGGACAGCGGAAGCTGCTCAAGGACCGGAAAAGCGGCATCATGCACATCGTCCTGTTTTACGGCTTCATCATTTTGCAGTTCGGCGCACTCGACCTGATCGTGAAAGGCTTGACCGGCGGGGGGCATCTGCCGCTTCCGGCCTATGACGTGTTCGGCCTGCTGCAGGAGCTGACCGTGCTCGCGGTGCTGGCGGCCGTGGGCTACGCGGCGTTCCGCCGGTACGGCGAGAAGCTGCCCCGCCTCAAAAGAGGCCGGAAGCCGGGCGTCGTCCTCTGGTTCATCGCCGGGCTGATGTTGTCCGTCCTGCTGACGCTGGCGTTCGAGCGGGCCTGGACCGGCCAGCCGCCCAGCCTGCTCGCGCCGGTCTCCTCGTGGATCGCGGCGGGGCTGGCGGGTCTGCCCGATCCGGCGGCGAGATCCGGTTTTTACGTCTGCTGGTGGCTCCACCTGCTCATTTTGCTCGCCTTTCTCGTCTATGTCCCGCAGTCCAAGCATTTTCACATTTTCACCGCGCCCGTCAACATCTGGTTCCGCCGGCCGGAGCCCGTCGGGCGGCTGGCCAGGCTGGATCTGGAGAACGAAGCGGCGGAGTCGTTCGGCGTCGGCGCCGTCGAGGAATTCACGCAAAAGCAGATGCTTGATTTCTACGCCTGCGTCGAATGCGGCCGCTGCACGAACGCGTGCCCGGCTTCGGGCACGGGCAAGGCGCTGTCGCCGATGCATCTGATCGTCAAGCTGCGGGATCACCTGATGGAAAAAGGGGCGGCGGTCACGTCCCGGTCGCCGTGGGTGCCGGAATTCGCCTTCGCCGGCGCAGGCGGCGGCGCCCACGCGGTGCATGCGGCGGAAGCGGAGGGCGTGCGGTGGGAGACGGCGCAGGGGATCACCGACATCCGGCCGACGCTGGCGTGGCAGGAGGCTTCCTGGAAAAAGCGGGACGCGCCCGTATCGGAAGTGGTGCTCATCGGCGGCGTCGTGACGGAGGACGAGATCTGGGCGTGCACCACCTGCCGCAATTGCGAGGACCAGTGTCCGGTCGGCAACGAGCACGTCGACAAGATCGTCGACCTGCGCCGGCATCTGGTCTTGATGCAGGGCCGCCTGCCGCACGAAGGCCAGCGCGCGATGCAGAACATCGAGCGGCAGGGCAACCCGTGGGGCCTGAGCCGCAACGAACGCGACGGGTGGACGCGCGATCTCGGGGACGTCCGGGTGCCGACCGTGCGGGATGAGCCTGATTTCGAGGTCCTCTTTTTCGTCGGCTCGATGGGGTCCTACGACCCGCGCACCCGCAAGGTGACGCGCGCGTTCGTCCGGCTCATGGCCGAAGCGGGCGTCCGCTTCGCGATCCTCGGCAACGAGGAGCGCAACTCCGGCGACACGCCGCGCCGGATGGGCAACGAGCTGCTGTTCCAGCAGCTGTGCGCGGAGAACATCGCCACCTTCAGGAAATACGGCGTTCGCCGGATCGTCACCGCCGACCCGCACGCGTACAACACGCTGAAAAACGAGTACCCGGACTTCGGCCTGGACGACGTCGAGGTGCTCCACCACACGGAACTGCTCGACCGGCTCGTCCGCTCCGGCCGGCTGACGCCGCGCCACGCGGTGAACGAGCGCGTCGTCTATCACGATTCCTGTTACCTCGGCCGGTACAATGGCGTCTACGACGCGCCCCGCCATATTCTGCGGGCGATCCCCGGCGTCGAGCTGGTCGAGATGAAGCGCAACCGCGAGAACGGCATGTGCTGCGGGGCCGGCGGCGGCCGGATGTGGATGGAGGAGACGTCCGGCAAACGGGTCAACCTTGCGCGCACCGAGCAGGCGCTCGAGAAGAACCCGACCGTCATCGGCAGCGCCTGTCCGTACTGCCTGGCGATGATGGAGGACGGCGTGAAGCTGAAGGGTGCGGACGAGCGGGTGAAGGCCCGCGACGTGGCGGAACTGCTGGCGCAGTCCGTGTTTGGCGATTGATTTTTGCACATTTCTGAAAAACGGTCGGGAGGAGGTCCCCTGGCAAATGATTGCGATACGCAAAGCGGTGGTCATCGGATCGGGCGTGATGGGGTCGGGCATCGCCGCCCATCTGGCCAACGTCGGGATTCCGTGTCTCCTGCTGGATATCGTCCCGCAGCGGCTGACGGACGAGGAGACGGCAAAGGGCTATACGCTGGAGCACCCCGCGGTGCGCAACCGCCTGGCGACCCAGGCGATCGCGAGACTGCGCAAGACGAACCCGCCGCCGCTGTACGACGAAGCGTTCGCGGAGCGCATCACGCCGGGCAACGTGGAGGACGACCTGCACCGCATCGCGGAAGCCGACTGGGTCATCGAGGCGATCACGGAAAATCTGGAACTGAAACGGCAGCTGCTCCGGCGGATCGAAGCCCACTGGCGGCCGGGCATCATCGTCAGTTCGAACACCTCCGGCATCTCCATCAACGCCATGGCCGAAGCGTGCGGCGAGGCGTTCCGGACGCATTTTCTCGGCACGCACTTCTTCAATCCGCCGCGCTACATGAAGCTGCTCGAGCTCATCCCCGGCAGGGACACCGATCCGGCCATCGTTGACGGGATGAAACGGTTTTGCGAACGGCGCCTGGGCAAGGGCGTCGTGGTGGCCCGGGACACGCCGAACTTCATCGCCAACCGGATCGGCACATACGGTCTCATGGTGACGCTGCAGGAGATGCTCGAAAAAGGGTACACCGTCGAAGAGGTGGACGCCGTCACCGGCCCCGCGCTCGGCCGCCCGAAAAGCGCCACGTTCCGCACGCTCGACCTGGTCGGCCTGGACACGTTCGTGCATGTCGCGGGCAACGTGTACGAACATGTCAACGACGAGGCGGAAAAGGCCGCCTTCGCCGTGCCGGATGTGCTGCGCCGCATGGTGGAGCGGGGGTGGCTCGGCGAGAAGGCGGGCCAGGGGTTCTATCGGAAGCGGAAAGGGCCGGACGGCAGCAGCGAGATTCTGGCGCTCGACCTGGCCACGATGGAATACCGGCCGCAGCGGAAGGTGACGTCCGCCTCGCTGGAAGCGGCCAGACTGGCGAAGGGTGCCGCGGAGAAGACGAAGGCGCTGCTCGGCGCGGGCGACCGCTATTCGGAGCTGGCCTGGAACCTGCTGAAAAAAGTTCTGGTCTACTCGGCCGCCAAGCTCGGTGAAATCGCGAGTTCCGTACGCGAAATCGACGACGCGATGAAATGGGGCTTTGGCTGGGAGCTAGGGCCGTTCGAGACGTGGGACGCGATCGGGCTCGTCGAATCGGTTCGGCGGATGGAAGCGGAAGGCACGGCCGTCCCGGCCTGGGTGAAGGAATGGATCGCGCAGGGGAACACCTCGTTTTACCGGAAGCGGGACGGCGCGACCTTCCACGTGCTGGACGGGCAATACGTGCGGCTGGAGCGGCCGCCGGAAGCGATTTCGCTTCGCGAGCTGAAGGAGCAAAACAAGGTCGTCCGCTCGAACAGCGGCGCCAGCCTGATCGATCTCGGCGACGGCGTGGCCTGCCTGGAATTCCATTCCCCGAACAACGCCATCGGCGCGGACATCCTGCACATGATCCGGCAAAGTCTGGACGAGGTGCGCCGCAACTTCGCGGGGCTCGTCATCGCCAACGAGGGGCGGAATTTCTGCGTGGGCGCCAACCTGATGATCCTGCTCATGGAAGCGCAGGACGGGGAATGGGAGGAAATCGACGGCATCATCCGCCTGTTCCAGGACACGATGATGTTGCTGAAACGGTTCGAGAAGCCGGTGGTGGCCGCGCCGCACAGGATGACGCTCGGCGGGGGCGTGGAGGTGTGCCTGCCCGCGGACCGGATCGTCGCCTCGGCGGAGACGTATTTCGGTCTTGTCGAGACGGGCGTCGGCCTCATCCCGGCGGGCGGCGGCTGCAAGGAGATGGCGCTGCGCGTCAGCCGGCTGGCCGCGGCGCATCCCGATCTCGATTGGCAGCCGGAGCTGAACCGGGTGTTCGAGACGATCGGCACCGCCAAGGTGTCCACCAGCGGCCACGACGCCTTCCGGCTGGGGCTGTTCCGGCCGACGGACTCGGTGGTCGTGAACCGGGATTTTCAGATTCACGAAGCGAAGCAGGCGGTGCTCCGCCTGGCGCAGGAAGGTTATGTGCCGCCGCGGGAAGAGAAGATCCGCGTCGCCGGCGCGGCGGGCAAAGCCGTCCTGCAGCTCGGCGCCTATCACATGCGGCAGGGCGGCTACATCAGCGACCACGATTTGAAGATCGCGGGCAAGCTCGCGCACGTGCTCGCCGGCGGCGACGTGCCGGCCGGTTCGCTCGT
>DATCLN010000167.1:0-8961 GCA_036563895.1 Paenibacillaceae bacterium | reverse complement strand
CGGTGAAGCTGCAGACGTACACCGCGGACACGATGACGCTGGACCTGCGGGAAGGCGAGTTTTTCATTGACGACGAAAAAAGCCTTTGGAAGGGCAAATCGCTTTATGAGCTGTACCAGGAGGCTTACACGCCTTGGGAGTGGCATTCCGTCATTTTCGAACGATGCCGGCAGCTCGGCCTGGTCGCGTTCAGCACGCCGTTCGACGAAAGTGCCGTCGATTTTCTGGAATCGCTGAATGTGCCCTGTTACAAGATCGCCTCTTTTGAAAATACGGACATTCCGCTTATCCGTAAAGTGGCTGCCACCGGGAAGCCGCTCATCCTTTCCACGGGCATGGCGACACTAGCGGAGTTGGACGAAGCGGTTAGGGAAGCGCGGCAGGCCGGCTGCAAGGACCTGATCCTGCTCAAATGCACCAGCACCTATCCCGCGCCTCCGGACGATTCGAATCTGCTCACGATCCCCCATTTGCGCGAGGCGTTCGGCTGCGAGGTCGGGCTGTCCGACCATACCCTGGGCATCGGCGTGGCGGTGGCCGCAGTGGCGCTGGGATGTTCGGTGATCGAGAAGCATCTCACCCTTTCCCGGGCAGAAGGCGGGGTGGACGCCGCGTTCTCCGCGGAACCGCAGGAAATGAAGCAACTCGTGGAAGAAACGGAACGCGCCTGGCGCAGCCTGGGCCGGGTATCCTACGGCCCGGCGCCGTCGGAACGCGCCTCCCTGAAGCATCGCCGTTCCTTGTATGTCGCGAAAGACCTCAAACCCGGCGACGTCATTACCCGTTCCAACGTGCGGGCCATCCGGCCGGGGCTGGGGCTGCCGCCGAAATATCTGGATCAGCTCCTCGGCCGCCGGGTGACGAAGCCGATTCCCAAAGGTACGCCCGTGACCTTCGATATATTCGGTGATCTCGCATGAAAACCGTCGTCATCATCCAGGCCCGTATGGGATCTTCGCGTCTGCCCGGCAAGGTGCTGATGCCGCTGGGTGAAACCGTGGTGCTGGACTACGTGGTGACCCGTTGCAACCTGATTGCCGGAGCGGACGAAGTCGTGGTGGCCACGTCGATGCTGCCCCAGGACGATGTCATCGAGGATTGGTGCCGCAGCCGTGCGACGCCATGTTTCCGGGGAAGCGAGGATGACGTGCTGTCCCGGTATGTGGAATGCGCCTGGACATACGGCGCGGACCGGGTCATGCGCGTGACCGCCGATTGTCCTTTCTTCGACTATGAACTGGCCGGCGCCATGATCCAAGCCATGGACGAACGACCCGCCGATCTCGTCGCCGTGCGGGGCGAGCTTCCCCGAGGTCTGGCGGCGGAACTGTTTGCCATGCCGGCTCTGGAACGCATCCATCGGAACGGCCGGGAGCCAAGGCATCGTGAACATGTCACCTATTACGCCTACGAATTTCCCGATCAGTTTCGGAGAACCGTTATCGATGCGCCGGAAGAACTGAGGCATCCGAAGCTGCGCATTACCCTCGACACGAAGGATGATTACCGCTTGTGCCGTGCCGTGGCGGATCACTTCCGGGGGGACAGGCGTGTTCCTTCCAGGGAGATCGTCCGATTTCTCCTGGATCATCCGGATGTCGCGGCGCTCAACGCCCATGTGAAGCAAAAACCGGTGGTCTGAGCATTGGGGGAATGAACGTGAACCGCGAAACAGCGGAGCGCGAAATAGCGGAGATGGATGCCTGTTCCACCGTTTGTTTCCGATTTGCAAAAGCATAACGGGGGATGGGTTGCGACAGACTCTGGACATTTTGGGGTTCAATCTTCCAGTCGGACAGCTTGCAAGAATGATGTACGGTTCGTACCCACGGCGGCCTGTCGCCCTGTGTTCCGCGGCAAGGCCACCCTGTTCTGGCCGTTCTATTTCCTGAAACCCAACTGGGCGGGCATGACGATTTATTGGCTGTCCTCTAAACTGGACGGCAGCGAATTCGGTTCCCGAGCTCCGGCGGGGAGACGGCATCCATGACGTGGCCTGCCGGGCGGTGCAGCAGGCGGCGCACGATCTGGTGGTGATTCTCGGCATGCTGAAATCCGGCAAGAAGATCGAGGCAATTCCCCAGAAATCGTTCGGGAAACTGTTCACCAACCGGACTGGATGGCCCAGAATCTCGGCTTATCTACAACATCTTCAACAACGACATCGTCGACTGCTTCCTGGACGGCGAATTTGGCAGAAGTAAGCCGAAGCTAATATGGGCTTTTTGAGGGATGTCGTCATCCAGGTTTTGCTGAAAAATTGAGAAGGCAGGGAACGCATAAGATGAACATTTTGCTCACCGGCGGCGCCGGTTTCATCGGCCGCTGGGTGGCCAAGCGGCTGCTGGAGGACGGTCACGCGGTCTGGATTCTGGACGATCTGTCCAACGGCCGGGAATCCAACCTTGAGGAATTTCGGAATCATCCGGGCTTTAAGCAGTTCGTGAAAGGTTCGATTCTGGACGAGCCGCTGCTGGCGAAGATGTTTGAAGCGGGGCGCTTCGACGTGTGCTATCACCTCGGCGCCTCCATCAATGTGCAGGATTCCATTGACAATCCTCGGACGACGTTCGACAACGATACCGTGGGCACGTTTTACGTCCTGGAGCAGTGCCGAAGGCACAACGTCAAAATCGTGTTCATGAGCACCTGCATGGTATACGACCGGTGTTACGACGACCGCGGCATCACCGAGGAGCATCCGACGAAGCCGGCCTCTCCCTATGCAGGGGCCAAAATTGCCGCGGAAAACATGGTGCTGTCCTACCACTACGCCTACGGCCTGCCGGCGGTGGTCATCCGTCCGTTCAACACCTACGGCCCGTTCCAGAAGACCGGCGGCGAGGGCGGCGTGGTGGCGATTTTCATCTACAACAAACTGGCTGGGAAAACGCTCAATATCTACGGGGACGGCACGCAGACCCGTGATTTGCTGTACGTGGAAGATTGCGCCCGGTTCGTGGCTTGGGCGGGATATTCCGACGCGGTCAACGGCCATATCGTGAACGCCGGTCTCGGTCGCGACGTTTCCATCAACGAGTTGGCGATGATGATCGTGGGGGATCCCGCGCGGATCCGCCACGTGCCGCATATCCATCCGCAAAGCGAAATTCCGAAGCTGCTGTGCAATCCGGCCAAGGCGGAACGCCTGCTGGGCTGGCGCCCGGAAGTGACCCTTGAGGAGGGCCTCCGGAGAACGGAAGAATGGATTCGAAACAACCTTTTCTGATTTGGATTTGGATTTGGAGGAAACAGGTCAATGATCGTAAACTGGGACCGCCATTCGGGCGAATCGGTTGCACAGTCGGGGTCGGTTCATGTCATTCATTGCACAACATGCGGTTTTAAGCATATCGTGCCGATTCCCGGGGCGGAGCAGGTGCAACAGTTCTACATACATCACTATCACGGCAGTGACATTTCGCGTGCCGTCCGGAAAATGCAGGAAGACGCCGAATGGCTGAACCTCATGTATCATGACCGGTTTGACCTTTTTGAGCAGATGCTCCCGCCTGGAAGAAGAAGGTTGCTGGATATCGGGTCGGGAATCGGGGCTTTCCTGCTATGCGGCGCGGAAAGGGGTTGGGAGGTTTGGGGCGTGGAGCCTTCCCTCTCGGCTTCCGAATACGCAAGAAGCAAAGGGCTGAATGTCGTTCAGGGTTTCTACGACGGAAAAATGGCGGAACGGCTTGGCATCTTTGATGTTGTCCATCTGGACCACGTGTTGGAGCACATCCCGAATCCGATCCAGGTTCTGGAATGGATTCGTGATTCCCTTTCGCCGGGCGGCGTCCTGTTCCTCACAGTGCCCAACGATTTCAATCCGTTTCAGAAGGCGCTGGTGGAAACGTGCGGCTATCGGCATTGGTGGGTCGTGCCGAAGCATCACATCAACTATTTTGATTTTGAAACGCTGCCCGCTCTCCTTGAGAGGCACGGGTTTGAAGTCGTGGCGGAAGAAACGAGCTTTCCGATGGAACTGTTTCTGCTCATGGGCATCAATTATGTAGACGAGCCGCAGCGGGGAAGGGAATGCCATGAGAAGCGAAAACGGCTGGAAATCACCCTGAACAAGGCGGGTTACAACGATGTAAGGCGAAAATTGCTGCGGTGTTTCGCGCAAAACGGTCTGGGAAGAGACGTGGTCGTTTACGCCCGGAAACCTTAAGGATTTCCCGTCGAACGAAAGGCTGGCGAAGGGAATGGACAAGCCGGAGGATGCGAAAACCAGAGAGCAGCTGCTGCCCTACGGCAGGCAATGGATCGACGAGGAAGACATCGCGGCGGTGGTGAACGTCCTCCGGGGCGACTTCATCACGCAGGGTCCTGTGATCGCGGCATTCGAGCGGGCCCTGGCGGAGCGCGTCGGGGCGCGGTTCGCCGTGGCGTTCGCCAATGGGACGGCGGCCTTGCACGGCGCGTGCTTCGCGGCGGGCATCGGACCCGGCGACGAAGTGATTACCTCGCCGATCACCTTCCTGGCCAGCAGCAACTGTGTGCTGTACTGCGGAGGCAAACCCGTCTTTGCCGACATCCGCCCGGATACCTACAACATTGATCCTGATGAGATTGCCGCGCGCATCACGGAACGGACCCGGGCGATCATCCCCGTGGATTTCACCGGCCAGCCGGCGGAGATGGACCGGATCATGGCTCTGGCGAAAGAGCGCGGCCTGGTCGTCATCGAAGACGCCGCCCATGCCCTGGGCGCAATCTATGACGGCCGGCCGGTGGGTTCCCTCGCCGACATGACCATGTTCAGCTTCCATCCGGTCAAGCATATCACCACCGGCGAAGGCGGCGTCATCGTCACCGACAGTGAAGCCTACTACGAGAAGCTGCTCCTGTTCCGCAACCACGGCATGACGCGGGATCCGGAGAAGATGCTGGCCAACGATGGACCCTGGTATTACGAAATGCACGAGCTCGGCTACAACTACCGGATGACGGATATCCAGGCCGCCCTCGGCTTGTCCCAGCTGGGCAAGCTGGACCGGTTCGTGGAACTGAGGCGTTCCATCGCCAGTACATACACGGAGGCGTTTTCCGGCATGGAAGGTCTGGTCGTCCCATATCAGCACCCCAAGGCGGAATCCAGCTGGCACCTGTATGTGCTGCGATGGGAGCCGGAACGGTTCCGGGGAACGCGCCGGGATATTTTTGAAGCCCTCCGGGCGGAAAACATCGGGGTGAACGTGCACTACATCCCGGTCTACCGGCAACCCTACTACCGCCGGATGGGTTATGGCGCCGAAGGGTGCCCCAACGCCGAGCGGTATTACGAATCGGCGATCACGCTGCCGCTTTTTCCGAAAATGACGCCGGAAGACGTGCGGGACGTGATCCGCGCGGTCAAACGGGTGTACGAGCGCTTTGTCAACATGTAACCGGGGATGGTGCACGCTTTTGTTTGCAATGGACGACAAAACCGATCTGCATATTCACACCACCGCCTCCGATGGCGTGTACGCACCCGCGGAAGTGGTGCGGATGGCCTTGCAAAAGGGGCTGACCCGCATTGCGATCACCGACCACGACACGGTGGAGGGGATCGCCGAAGCGCAGGCGGCGGCCAAGGGCACGGGGCTCGAGGTCATCCCGGGCGTGGAGCTCGGCACGAAGTACAACGGCAAATCGGTGGACGTTCTCGGCTATGATCTCCGCGACACGAGGCTCCTGGCGAAGAAGCTGGCGGAGCTGCGCGCGCTGCGGGAAAACCGTGCGGAACTCATCGTGCAAAAATTTGCCGCCCTCGGCATGCACATTTCCATGGAAGACGTGCTCCGCTTCAGCCAGGGGGGCGCCATTGGCCGGCCCCACATCGCCAGAGCCGTGGTGGAAAAAGGCTACGCTCCGGACGTCCAGACCGTGTTCGACCTGTATCTGGCCGACGGCATGCCGTGCGACGTGCCGAAGGCGGAAGTGACGCCGGGAGATGCCATCGAATGGATTCACCAGGCCGGAGGGAAGGCGGTGCTGGCCCATCCGAAGCTGATCGGCGACGACGGCTTGGTCGCGGAACTGCTCGACCGGTTTCCGTTTGACGGCCTGGAGGTGTGGCATCGCAAGCACGCGCCGGAGGACGCGGCGTTTTACCGGAATCTGGCCCGGGAGCGTGGATTGTGGATGACGGGAGGCTCCGATTTTCACGACGAAACGCATCAAATGGGCGAATTCGGGTTCGGAGAAACGCAAGGGTGATGTATCCGCTTTCAAAAATGTCGTTGACACCCCGGGCACCCGATGTTATATTCGGACGTAAGGCTGGCCAAATCGTTTTTTGTTTTTTTGTATCATGAATGAAAGGAATGCTTGGGGAACATGCAAGGAAGAGTGAAATGGTTCAACGCGGAGAAAGGCTATGGTTTCATTGAGACCGAAGAGGGCGGCGACGTGTTCGTCCATTACTCCGCCATCCAGATGGAAGGCTACAAGACCCTGGAAGAAGGCCAGATCGTCGAGTTCGACATCGTGCAGGGCGCGCGCGGCCCGCAGGCCGCCAATGTCGTAAGGCTGTAAACGCGAGACCTTAGGCGACGTCGGTTCCCATCAAGAGAGAGAAAAACAGGTTGTCCGTCGTAACACGATTTGCCGGCCACCAAGCCCCGGAGAATTTTCCGGGGCTTTTTTTGATGCATCCGCACGTGTCATAAAAAAGAAAAACTTTTCATGACGTTCCGTTCTGTCGCCCGCTCGGGCGCTGTGGTATGATGGAGCAAAGAGGAGGGGATGGCGTATGAGGTACAACGTTCGGGGCCGGCAGATGGAAGTCACGAAAGCGATTCGGGATTACATCGAGAAAAAGCTTGGCAGGCTCGAAAAGTATTTCGTCACACCTCCCGATACGGACGTGAACGTCACCATCAGCGTCATCAGGGACCAGCACGTGGTCGAGGTGACGATTCCGCTGCCGGGCGTTGTCTTGCGGGCGGAGGAGCGAAGCAACGATATGTACGCTTCCATCGACCTGGTGGTCGACAAACTGGAACGGCAAATTCGCAAGCACAAAACGAAAATCAACCGAAAATTCCGGCAAACCGGCCTGGCCAAAGGACCGTTCAAGGAAGATGTTCCCGCGGCCGGCGCCGTGAACGGTGCCGAGCCTGCGGATGAGGACGAATACGAACTGGTGCGGGTCAAGCGGTTCGAGCTGAAGCCGATGGACGTGCAGGAAGCCATTTTGCAAATGAACCTCCTCGGGCACAGCTTCTTTGTATTCGAGAATTCGGACACGAACCAGGTCAACGTGGTGTACCGCCGCGCCGACGGCCGGTACGGGTTGATCGAGACGGCGCATTGAAGCCGGATGGACCGCGTCTCCTTGACGGAGGCGGCGGTCTTTTTCCTTTTAAATGATGGTATGCCAACATATTCCTTCCTCGCCTTGCCCCTCCCTTCCCAAATTGCTAAAATAAAGTGATGCGTCAAAGCGCGGGAAAGAGGGGTTCTTTTCATGCTGGGGCTGGTCAAGAAAATATTCGGCGATCCCAACGAACGGGAGCTGAAGCGGTACTCCCGGGTCGTGGAGCAAATCAACGCGCTGGAACCGCAGATGGTGGCGTTGTCCGACGCGCAGCTTCGGGCCAAGACGGACGAGTTCCGGCTGCGCCTGGAGAAGGGCGAGACGCTGGACGATCTGCTCCCCGAGGCGTTTGCCGTGGTGCGTGAAGCGGCCAAGCGGACGCTGAACATGCGCCATTTTGACGTGCAGCTCATCGGGGGCATGGTGCTGCACGAAGGCCGAATCGCGGAAATGAAAACCGGCGAGGGCAAAACCCTCGTCGCCACGCTGCCGGTTTACCTGAACGCGCTCACCGGGAAAGGCGTTCACGTGGTGACGGTGAACGAATACCTGGCGCAGCGCGACAGCACCATGATGGGGAAGGTCTACGAATTCCTCGGCCTCACCGTCGGCTGCAACCTCCACGGGCTTTCCCACGAGGAAAAACAGCGGGTGTACAACTGCGACATCACCTATGGGACCAACAACGAATTCGGGTTCGACTACCTGCGCGACAACATGGTCCTTTACAAGGAACACATCGTGCAGCGGGAGCTCCATTACGCCATCATCGACGAAGTGGACTCCATCCTCATCGACGAAGCGCGGACTCCGCTCATCATTTCCGGCCAGGCGCAAAAATCCACCGAACTGTATTACGCCGCCGACCGCTTCGCCAGCCGGCTGAAGGAAGGCGAAGACTACACCATTGACCACAAGACCCGCAGCATCACCCTCACCGAGCAAGGCGTGGCCAAGGCGGAGCAGGCGTTTGGCATCGACAACCTGTTCTCGCTGGATCACGTGGTGCTGAACCACCACATCACCCAGGCGCTCAGAGCCCGGTACATCATGCGGCGCGACGTCGACTACGTGGTGCAAAACGGCGAAGTGATCATCGTCGACGAGTTCACCGGGCGGCTGATGGCCGGGCGCCGTTACAGCGACGGTCTGCACCAGGCGATCGAGGCGAAGGAAGGACTGAAGGTCCAAAGCGAAAGCATGACCCTCGCCACGATCACCTTCCAGAATTATTTCCGCATGTACCGCAAGCTCGCGGGCATGACCGGCACGGCCAAGACGGAAGAGGAAGAATTCAAGAAAATCTACGGGCTGGACGTCATCGTGGTGCCGACGCACAAGCCGATGATCCGCGTGGACCTGCCGGATGTGGTGTACAAGACAGCGAAGGCCAAATACCGCGCGGTGGTGGAGGAGATCGTCCGCCGCCACAGCAAGGGCCAGCCGGTGCTGGTCGGCACTACGTCCATCGAAAATTCCGAACTGCTGTCGGAAATGCTGAAAAAGCGGGGCATCCCCCACAAGGTGCTGAACGCGAAGCACCACGCCGAGGAAGCGGAGATCGTGGCCAAGGCCGGCCAGCGCGGCGCCGTCACCATCGCCACCAACATGGCGGGCCGCGGGACGGACATCGTGCTGGGCGAAGGCGTGGCGGAACT